>NZ_JBEXXQ010000033.1:0-120748 GCF_040630525.1 Streptomyces sp. NPDC005799 | reverse complement strand
TAGACGGCCACGCTCGCGATGCCTGCGTCCCGACAGGCCCGGGCCACGCGGACAGCGATTTCGCCACGGTTGGCGATGAGCACCTTGCGCACGATGATCCATCCTTGCTCGGTGGGGCGGTGGAGAGGTGGTCAGCTCTGCAAGGGCCGGCGTTGGGAATCCCGCAGGTGTGCCGATCGCCAGCTGACGGGGCTGCTGTCCGTGTGGCGCGTCCCGGCCCGGTTCCAGCGCGGAGCCGGTGCCCATCGCTCGTCGTCCGCGCACGCGCCGTACGCGACGCGATGGAGCAGGACGGCGGTGAGCGCTGCCAGTTCGGCGGGGCCGGCGGAGCCCTTCTCGACGCGGATCAGCGGTTCGCCGGAGGTGGTGGGACTGGTGAGTGAGGCGGCGGCGATGGGTGCGATGGTCATGGCGGCACTCCTGGGGTCACTGCGGCGGGTTGCCGTGCTTGCGGGAAGGGAGTTCGGCGTGCTTGGCACGGAGCATCGCCAGCGACCTGGTCAGCACCGCACGCGTCTGCCGCGGGTCGATGACGTCGTCGATCAGGCCGCGTTCGGCGGCGTAGTAGGGGTGCATGAGCTCCGACTTGTATTCGTCGATCTTCTGCTGCCGGACCGCCTCCGGGTCGTCGGAGGCGTTGATCTCCCGGCGGAAGATGACGCCCGCGGCACCCTCCGCGCCCATCACCGCGATCTCGTTGGTGGGCCAGGCGAGGGCGAGGTCGGCGCCGATGGAGCGGGAGTCCATGACGATGTACGCGCCGCCGTACGCCTTGCGCATGATCAGGGAGATGCGGGGGACGGTGGCGTTGCAGTACGCGTAGAGCAGCTTGGCACCGCGCCGGATGATGCCGTTGTGCTCCTGGTCGACGCCGGGCAGGAAGCCGGGAACGTCGACCAGGGTGACCAGCGGAATGTTGAAGGCGTCGCACAGTTGGACGAATCGGGCCGCCTTCTCCGAGGACTCGATGTCGAGCACGCCGGCGGTGGCGGCGGGCTGGTTGGCGACGATGCCGACGACGTGCCCGTCGAGGCGGGCGAACGCCACGACGATGTTGGGCGCCCAGACGGCGTGCACCTCGAAGTACTCGCCGTCGTCGACGATCTCCTCGATGACGGCCCGGACGTCGTAGGAACGGTTGGCGTCGGCCGGGACGAGGTCGAGCAGGGCGTCCGTGGACCGGTCCGCCGGGTCCTCCGTCGCGACGACCGGCGGTGTCTCCCGGTTGTTGGACGGCAGCAGGCCGAGGAGGAAGCGCACGTCCTCCAGGCAGCTCTCCTCGTCGTCGTAGGCGAAGTGCGCCACGCCGCTCGTCGCGGCGTGCACGTCAGCGCCGCCGAGGCCGTTCTGGGTGATCTCCTCGCCGGTCACGGCCTTGACGACGTCCGGTCCGGTGATGAACATCTGCGAGGTGCCGCGGACCATGAACACGAAGTCGGTCAGCGCCGGCGAGTACGCCGCGCCGCCCGCGCACGGGCCGAGCATCACGCTGATCTGCGGGATGACCCCGGAGGCGCGCGTGTTGCGCTGGAAGATGCCGCCGTAGCCGGCGAGCGCGGTGACGCCCTCCTGGATACGAGCGCCGGCGCCGTCGTTCAGGCTCACGACGGGTGCCCCGGCCGCCTCGGCCATGTCCATGATCTTGTGGATCTTCTGGGCGTGCGCCTCGCCGAGCGCGCCGCCGAAGATACGGAAGTCGTGGGCGTAGACGAACACGGTACGGCCGTCCACCGTGCCCCAGCCGGTGACCACTCCGTCCGTGTAGGGCTTCCTGGCCTCAAGTCCGAAGCTGGTCGCGCGGTGCCGGCGCAACGGCTCGACCTCGTTGAACGAGCCCTTGTCCAGCAGCAGTTCGATGCGTTCGCGGGCGGTCAGCTTGCCCTTGTCGTGCTGGCGTTCGGTGGCCGCGGGATCCGGTCCCGCCAGGACCGACTCCTTGATCGCGGCCAGTTCGTCCAGGCGTTCCTGGACGATGTCCCCGCTGACTGGCATGGTTCCCTCCCTGATGTGGCGTGGCGTGGAGTGTGGCGTCGCGGTCATCCGGCGGTGACCGGGGACTCGACCGGGGCGAGCAGGTCGAGGGCCGAGGCGACATGGGTCGCGTCGTGTGTGGTGTGGACGGGGACGTCCGGTGCGATGCGCTCGCAGAGGCCGCGGAGCACTTTGCCGGGTCCCACTTCGAGGATCCGGTCCGTCCCTTCGGTGGCGATCCGGGTCACCGACTCGGTCCAGCGCACGCGTCCTGTCAACTGCCGCCGGAGGGTGTCGCCGATCTGCCTCGCGCCGGTGAGCGGTGCCGCCGTCACGGCGGATATCACGGGGACGGCCGGGTCACGGAACTCGGTATCCAGCAGGGCCCGGGTGAACTCCTCCTCCACGGGCGCCATGAGACTGCTGTGGAAGGGCGCGCCGACCTTCAGCGCGAGAGCACGCCGGGCCCCGGCGGCCCGCGCGGCCGTGATCAGTTCCTCGACCGCGGCTGACTGTCCCGACACGACGGTCTGCGTGAACTCGTTGTCGTTGGCGACCTCGACGACCTGCCCGGTCCGTTCGCGGACGGCGGCGCACAGATCCTCCACGGTGCGCAGGTCGAGGCCCATGACCGCGGCCATCCGGCCGGGCACCCTGTCGTTGACGGCGGCCATGAGCCGGCCGCGCAGTCGGACCAGCCGCAGGGCGTCACGCCAGTCGAGGGCGTCGGCGGCGACCAGCGCCGCGTACTCCCCCAGGCTGTGTCCCGCCACCAGGGAGGGACGGACGCCGTGGCGCCGCAGTACGTCGAGGACGGCGACGCTGGTGAGGAGGACGGCGGGCTGGGTGATCGCGGTGTCGGCGAGGGCGTCGGCCGGGCCGTTCCAGCACAGGTCGGTGAGCGGGAGGCCGAGGAGTTCGTCCGCGGGCCGGTAGTAGGCGTCGAGGAGGTGTGGCCATCGGTCGGCGAGGTCCCGGCCCATGCCCACGCGTTGTGAGCCCTGGCCCGGAAAGACGAACGCTGTGGTGGTCATGTCGATGTCTCCTTCACGGTCTGCTGCACGCCGGCGGCCCGGGGCGGACAACGGCCTTCGGTGCGCCGGGTTATCGGGGCCACGACACGGGCGGCGGCGCCCTCGTACAGCCACTCCGGTGGAAGCGGGCGCACCGGCAGGGGCTGTGCGGGAGTGCCCGGGACGGCGACCGCTGCCGCGTGTGCGGGGCCCGCGAAGAGGTCGAGGACCGTCCAGTGCGGGGGTCTGCGCCACGGGCCGGGGCCCGGCGTGCCGAGGTAGTCGGCGTGCGCCGGGCGCTCGAGGCCGGTGCCGATGCCCTTGAGGTAGGCCTCCTTGCGGGCCCACAGCTGGCCGAAGGCCGCACCGCGCCGGTCCTGCGGCGTGGCTTCGAGTTCGGCGCGCTCACCGGGGTGCAGCAGGCGGACGCAGGCCTCCGTGGCCGCCGCCGAGGGCGTTCGCTGGATGTCCACGCCGACCGGCGCGGTGGCGAGGGCGACCAGGGCCCGTCCGCTGCTGTGGGACAGGGAGAAGTGGAGCGCGGGTGAGGGGCCGGGTCGCAGGGCGGGCCTGCCGTGCGGCCGGCCGCATCCCGGGCAGGACTCACGGACGTACGACACGTCCTCGGGCGTCAGGCCCAGTGCGGCGGCGAGCAGCCGGCGCAGGGCGATGTGGGCGGCGGTGTACAGCAGGGCGTCCCTGGGGCGCAGGAAGGAATCGGCGCGGGTGCGCTCCTGGGCGTCGAGTTCAGCCACGGCGAGCCGGCGTCCCGTGCTGTGCCTCGTCGGGTACCGCACCAGCCAGAGGTCGACGGCGACCGGGCCGTCACCCACCGACCGCGGTGCGAAACCGGTGCCGTGCGAGGTGGAGTTGCTGTGGAGCGGCACGGCCTGGTCCTCCCCTCGGTCCCTGGCGGCGTGACGGTTCGTCATGGCGTGATCGCTCCTGTGGTGCGTCGTGGCAGGAGGCCGGTGAGCGAGACGGCCAGGCCGGCGGCGCCGACGGCGGTGATGAGCAGAAGGGCCGGGTGGTAGCCGGCCAGGGCGGCCGCGGGGGACGCGCCGGGTGGCGGCCGGTGGGCCGACATCAGCGCCGCCACCAGGGCCGGCATCAGTACGGCACCGAACTGGACGGCCGTCTGGTACACACCGCTGGCGACGCCGGGCTCCGCCTCCGTGGCGGCCGCGAGGGCCTGAAGGTGCAGGGCGGCGAAGCACAGGACGAACGCCGCGCCGAGCAGGAGCAGCGTGGGCAGGATGTCGGTCGCGTACCGCGTGGGCGAGGCTGCCCCGAGGTAGAGGGCGTAGCCGAGCGGGGGCGCGACGTACCCGACCGCGATCAGCCGGGCCGCGCCGAACCGCTGCACCATCCGCCCGGAATACGCGGCGGTGAGGGCCAGCGGCAGGGCGGCGGGCAGCAGGGCCAGTCCCGTCCTCGCCGGCGACCAGCCGAGGAGCGTCTGGAGGTGGAAGGTGACGACGAACAGCAGCCCCAGGTACGAGCCGTTGAGCGCGGCGGCGGCGAAGGCGGAGCGCCGCAGGGCCGGATGCCCGAGCACCCGCGGCGGCAGCAGCGGATGCGTGGCCCGCCGTTCCCTGGCCACGACCACGGCGGACAGGACGGCGGCGAGCGTGAAGGCGCCGACGGTGCCGGGGGCGGTCCAGCCGTGTCCTGGCACGTGCCCGATGCCGTACACCAGGGCCAGCAGCGTGGCGGACAGGCTCAGGGCGGTGGGCAGTTGGTAGGGGCGGCCGCCGTCCGCGCCTGCCTTGCCGCGCTGTTCCGGCACGAGGCGCAGCCCGGCCACGAGCAGTACGGCGGCAACGGGCGCCGGGAAGGCGAAGGTCCAGCGCCAGCTCTCCTCGGTCAGCAGCCCGGAGAGCACCAGGCCGAGGGAGAAGCCGCTCGCCCCGAAGAGGCTGTAGACCGAGACGGCCCGATTGCGGGCGGGGCCCTCCGGGAACGTGCTGGTGATGATGGCCAGGCCGGTGGGGGCGGTGAGCGCCGCGCACACCCCCTTGACCACTCGGGTGGCGATCAGGAACCAGACGGCGCCGGCCAGGGCCCCGGCCAGGGAGGCCACGGCGAAGACGGAGACGGCCCCGAGATACACCCGGCGCCTTCCGAGTCGTTCCACCAGCCGGGTGCCGAACAGGATCGTCGCCCCGAACCCCGCGGCGAAGCCGCTCATGACCCACTGGAGTGAGGTCGGGTCCGCACCCAGGTCGCCGCCGATGGAGGGCAGGGCGACCACGGCCACCGACACCTCCAGGGCGTCGATGAGCATGTTGCCCGCCAGCACCGTCAGCAGCGCCCACTGGCGCGGGCTCCAGTGTCCGCTCCCCGTGCCGCCGGCGACCGGGGCCGTGCTCGTCGGTCTCATCGTCCTGTCCCCCGTCTCGTCCTGGTTCCTTCGCCGCCTTCCGGTCAGCCGACGAGGGTGCCTCCGCTGGCGTCGACGAAGGCGCCGGTGATCCAGCGGGCGTCGTCGGACGCCAGCAGCGCCACGATGTCGCCGACGTCGCGCGGTTCGCCCACGCGGTTGAAGACCGACAGCTTGGCCATCTGCTCGACGGCCTCGGGGATCGCGAAGACCGGGTTGTCGTTGCGGGTGATGCCCGGCGCCACGCTATTGACGGTGATGCCGCGCGGGCCGAGGTGCTTGGCGAAATGGAGCGCGAGCATCTCGACGGCGCCCTTGCTCATCGCGTAGGCGATCTCCTGCGGGTTGGCCGTCCGGGTGAGACCCGTCGAGATGTTGATGATGCGACCGCCGTCGGGCATGATCGTCAGCGCGCGCTGGATGATGAAGAACGGCGCCTTTGCGTTGACCGCGACGATCCGGTCGAACAGCTCGGGGGTGGTGTCCTCCGGGGCCACGCCGCCCATCACTCCGGCGTTGTTGACCAGGATGTTCAGGTCGGTGGTGCCGGTGCGCTCCTTGAGGCCCCGCTCCACGCCGAGGAACAGGTCGTGGACGTCGCCGGGGACGCCGAGTTCGGCCTGGACGGCGAAGGCCCGGCCGCCCTCCTTCTCGATGGTGCGGACGACGTCGTCGGCCGCCTCCTGGTTGCTGGTGTAGTGGACGGCGACGAGTGCTCCCTCGTCGGCCAGGCGCAGGGCCGTCGCCCGGCCGATGCCTCGGCTGGATCCCGTGACCAGCGCCGTCTTCCCGGTGAGCGTTCCCATCGTGGTCCTCCTGTGGTTGCCGTGGCCGGCCGTGGCGGCGGATGCCTGCGCCGGTGTGTGGGGTGCGGTGGTGCGAATCCCGGGTGCGGGGACGCCCGGCGGGGTGCCGAACCAGCGGTGCAGGGCCGCCGTGAGACCGGTGGTGCCGCCCGACGCCGCCCAGGCGACGTAGCCGTCGGGCCGCAGCAGGACAGCGTCGGTGCCCGCGAGGTCCCCCGCGTCGCGGAGCCGGGCCGTCACGAGGGACAGCCGCTCGCCCCAGGGCTCCATCACGGCGGAGCGCTCCGCAGCGTGCCCGGGGTGCCCGGACAGGTCGAGCAGCATCCCCCGCCCGGCCCGCAGCAGCGCGGCCGGCGTGTCGTCACCGTCCGGTGTGGTCAGAGGCAGTGGGGGGAAGCGGCGGCCGAGCAGCGGATGCCGGGTGGCGGTGCCGTCCGTGTCGTCGTACGCGATGTCGAGCCCCGCGATCATCGACGCGAGGTGAGCGCGGGCGAGCGGCAGCGAGACCAGTTCGCCGAACACCCCACGGACGGCCTCCACCTCGTCGCCGCCCAGGAGCAGCCTGGCCTGGGCCTTGATGTTGCCCAGGACCCTGCGGCCGACCGGGTGGCGTTCGCCGTGGTACGAATCCAACAGCGCATCGTCCGCCCGGCCGGTCACCCGGGCGGCCAGCTTCCAGCCGAGGTTGACGGCGTCCTGGAGGGCCAGGTTGAGGGCCTGGCCGCCGATCGGCATCTGCCGGTGCGCCGCGTCCCCGGCCAGCAGGACGCGTCCCTTGCGGTAGGCCGTCACCTGACGGGAGGCGTCCCCGAAGGCGTTGACCCACAGGGGGGTGCCGTGGCCGATGTCCTCGCCGGTGACGCGGCGCCAGACGGCCACGATCTCGGCGAAGTCGGGGTCCGTGGTGCGCGGCCGGGCGACGCTGCCGAACTCGTGCACCATGACGCGGGTGACGCCGTCGGGGCGGCGGGCCGCGATCGCCAGCCCGCGCCGCAGCCGCTCGAAACGCCGGTTGGGGATGTCGACGCTGGCCACGTCGGCCCGCACCAGTTCCCGTTCGGCGTCCGTCCCGGCGAAGTCGAAGCCCGCGAGGCGTCGTACGGCGCTCTGCTCGCCGTCGCACCCCACGACGTACTCGGCGCGGACCTCGACCGTCCCGTCGGAGCCCGACAGTTCCGCCGTGACGTGATCGGCGGCCGCGGTCAGTCCGCGTAGTTCATGGCCGCGCAGCACGATCGCGCCCAGGCCGGTGCCCCACTCCTGCAGTACCCGCTCGACGTCGGCCTGCAGGATCTTCCACTGCCCCGGATGGGAGCCGGGAAGGGTCAGGTCGAGCGGGATGCCGCCGAAGTGGCCCATCAGCTCGTTCGGTGGGGTGCCGAAGCCCTCCAGCAGGCCCCGCGCGTCGAAGGTCTCCATCGTCCTCGCGTGCAGCGTGGAGGCCCGGGACTCCGTCGTGGGGGCCTGAAGGCGCTCCGCGACCAGGACCTCGGCGCCGCCGAGCCGCAGTTCCCCGGCGAGCATCAGGCCCGCGGGACCGGCGCCGACGACGAGTACCTGGGTGCGCAGGGTGCCGGCCATGGTCAGCGCGCCTCGGCGTAGGTCTTGGCGTGCCCCAGCGTGGCCCGGCTGTTGGTGCTCAGCGCGGTGCGGACGTACTCGCGGGCCTCGGCGACACCGGCGTCCGGACCGAGGATTTTGGTGATGTTCTCGGTGTTGAGGACGACGGTGTGCTGGGAGGAGGCCGTCGTACCGTCCGCGTCCTTGGTGAAGGTCCAGTAACCCGTGTGCAGGGTCATCAGCGCCGGCAGCGTCACCTGCTTGTAGGCGATCTTCCGGCCCTCGAAGCAGACCCGGTAGGACTTGGTCAGATGGGTGGACCCGTCCTTGGCGCGGGTCTCCATCTCCAGGGTCTGCAACCCCGGTACGTCCTCGTCGAGCCGGACCGAGGCGACATGGGGCAGGCGCTCCTGCCACAGGTGCGCCTCGTTGACGAAGTCGTACAGGTCCTTCGCGGAGCCGGCGACACGGACGGAGTCCTCGAAGGAGAACGTCACCTCCTCGGCCGCGTGGGCGAGTTCGACGTTGGTCTTGAGGGCGGCCAGTTCGGACCGCGAGTTGCGGTCGACGGCCTCGTCGATCCAGCGCAGGCCGTCCGGGTCGTCGTCGACGGCACGGTAGTCGTGCAGCAGGCGGATGCGGGACGTCGCGTCGTCGAGGGGCTCGATGATCCAGGTGCCGCCCATGGCGGCCACGGGAGGTGCGGAGACCTCCTGGCGGAACTCGATCCGCAGGTTGTCGGGGTCCAGGACGCGGCGGGAGGTCCAGTTCTTCGCCTCGCCATTGGCCGTGGCCCAGATCCGGATGCGCTCGGCGTTGCCCGTGCTCTCCAGATGGTCGACGTAGATGGTGGGCGGGAAGATGCGCGGCCAGTTCTCGACCTCGGCGATCAGACGGTAGACGGCGGCGGCCGGAGCCGAGACGGTGATCTCGTGCTCCACCTCGCGCAGGCCGGGCTGCGACATGGTCGGGCTCCTTGGGATGAGTGCGTGGGCGGCGGGCGGGGCGGCTCAGAAGTTGCCCAGGCCGCCGCAGACGTTCAGTGCCTGGGAGGTGATGGAGGCGGCCGTGTCGGAGGCCAGGTAGCCGACCAGGCCCGCCACCTCGTCCGGCGTGGAGTACCGCCCGAGCGGGATCTTGGCCTGGAACTTCTCCCGGATGGTGTCCTCGCTGACGTCGTACGCGGCGGCGTAACCGGCCCGCACCCGCTGCGCCATCGGCGTCTCGACGTATCCGGGGCAGACCGCGTTGACGGTGATGCCGGTGGGGGCGAGCTCGTTGCCGAGGGCCTTGGTGAAGCCGACCACGCCGTGCTTCGAGGCCGAGTAGGGGGCGCCGAGGACGACGCCCTGCTTGCCCGCGGTGGACGCGATGTTGATGATCCGGCCCCAGTCCTTGTGGCGCAGGCCCCCGGTGTTGAGGACCGCGTTGGTGAGCCGGAAGACGCTGTTGAGATTGGTGTCGATGACGTCGTCCCACAGCTCCTCGGCGATGTCGGCCGTGACACCGCCGCCGCTGCGGCCCGCGTTGTTCACCAGGATGTCGACGCCGCCGAAGCGGTCGACTGCCCCCTGGACGAAGGCGTGCGCCGAGTCCGTGGAGCGCACGTCGAGGGTGGTGCCGTCGACGTCGATGCCCTCGCTCTGCAGCTGCTTCACCGTCTCCGTCACCTTGTCTGCGGTGCGGGCGCCGATGAACACCTTGTGTCCCGCGGTGCCCAGAAGGCGGGCGACGGCGAGGCCGATTCCGCTGGTGGCGCCGGAGATCAGAGCGACCCGGCCGTTTTGCTGTGTCATGTTGCGTCTCCTTGCGCGGCAGCCGCGCGGGAAGTGGAGGGACGAAGTCCTCAAGGGGTGCAAGCGGGCCGGGCGGTCGGGGGATGGCCGTCCCGGCCCGCTTCGTCGGTCTGATCGAGGACGTCAGACCGAGTCCGGATCAGGCGGCGATGTCGGCCGTGAGGAGGGCGTTGACGGCTGCGACGAGGGCCCGCGGGGTGGTGATGTCGGACAGGTTGACGTCGTCGAGGCTGACGCCGAACTCGCGCTCGATGCGGCCGCCGGTCTCCAGGAGCGCCAGGGACTCGTAGCCCAGCTCCTCGAAGTCGCTGTCCTCGATGTCGCCGTAGAGGTCGACGCCCTCTTCCGTGCCCGCGCTCTCCAGCAGGATGCGGCGCAGGTCGTCCAGGGTGAATATCCGGTCGGACATGTCGGTTCCTTCATGGTGAGGTTCGTACTGAGGGGGTGGGCGCTGTTCGTGTCGCGGGCCGGCGGGTCACTGCGCGGCGCGGACGACCACCGCGGAGTTGAAACCGCCGTGGCCGCGGGCGATCACCAGCGCGGCGCGCAGGGAGGCTTTGCGCGGTTCGCCGGTGACCAGGTCGAGGTCGTACTCCGGGGCGACCTCCACGTTGGTGGTGGGCGGGACGACGCCGTCCGCGATCGCCAGCAGGGCGGACGCCACGTCCAGGGGCGCGGCGCCGGAATAGAGCCGTCCGGTCATCGTCTTGGGCGCCGTCACGGGCACGGCGCGCGGGCCGAAGACCTCCGTGATGGCGTCGGCCTCGACACGGTCGAGCGCGGGCACCCCCGCCGCGTCGGCGAACACGACGTCGATGTCGCCCGGTTGGGTGCCGGAGTCGGCGAGAGCCGCGCGGATCGCCTGGCCGAGGCCGGGTGGCCGGCCGCTGCCGGTCCGGGGGTCGAAGGTCGCCCCGTAGCCGGCGATCTCGCCGTAGATCCGCGCGCCCCGGGCACGGGCGGCCGTGAGGTCCTCCAGGACGAGGATCGCGCCGCCCTCGCCGGGCACATGGCCGCCGGCGAGCGCGTCGAAGGGCAGGTACGCGCGGTCCGGGTCGTCCTCCTTGCTCAGCCGTTCGCCGGCGAGCTGGGCGACCCAGCCCCAGGGGCAGATCGAGGCGTCGACCGCACCGGAGACGATGAGCCGGGTGCCCTTGCGGATCTGTCGCCGCGCCTGCGCCAGCGCGTCGAGACCGCCGGCCTGGTCGCTGACCACGACACCGCTGGGGCCCTTCATGCCGTTGCGGATCGAGATCTGGCCGGTGTTGACGGCATAGAACCAGGCGAACGACTGGTATGCGCTGACGTGTTGACCGCCCTTGCTCCACAGCTTCTGCAGCTCGTTCTGACCGAACTCGAAGCCCCCGGACGAACTGGCGGTGATCACGCCCATGTCGTAGGCGTTGAGTTCCTGCGGAGTGACCTCGGCGTCCTCGAGGGCCCAGTCGGCGGCGACCAGCGCGAGCCGGGTCATCCGGTCGGTCTGCGGCAGCAGCCGGCCCGGCAGATGGTCCTCGGCGACGAAGCCGGGCACCTCCCCGGCCAGCCGCGCCGGATACTGGTCCGGGACGAAGCGGGTGACGGGTCCGATGCCGCTCTCGCCCTTCAGCGTGGCCGCCCAGAAGTCCTTGGTGCCCAGACCGTTGGGAGCGGCGATGCCCAGGCCCGTGACCACGACCGGGGTCGTCATGCGATGCTCCTGTCGGGTCGGGCGAGCACCATGGCGCTCTGGAAGCCGCCGAAGCCGCTGCCGACGGTCAGGACGGTGTCCGTGCGCCACTCCCGCGCCGTGATCGGCACGTAGTCCAGGTCGCACTCGGGATCCGGGGTGTGCAGGTTGGCCGTGGGCGGAACGACGTGGTTCTCCATCGCGAGCGCGGAGGCCGCGATCTCGATGGAACCGATCGCGCCGAGCGAGTGGCCCACCATCGACTTGATCGAGCTCACCGGCGTCCGGTAGGCGTGGTCACCGAGGCTGCGCTTGAACGCGGCGGTTTCGTGACGGTCGTTCTGCTTGGTGCCGGAGCCGTGCGCGTTGATGTAGTCGATCGCGTCCGGGTTGACCCGCGCCTCGTCCAGGGCGACACCGATGGCCTCGGCCATCTCGGCGCCGTCGGGGCGCAGCCCTGTCATGTGGAAGGCGTTGCAGCGGGAGGCGTAGCCGGCGATCTCGGCGTAGACGTGCGCCCCGCGGCGCCGTGCGCTCTCCAGCTCCTCCAGGACGAACACCGCCGAACCCTCGCCCAGGACGAAGCCGTTGCGGGTTCCGTCGAAGGGACGGGACGCCTGCTCCGGGTCGTCGTTGCGCGGGGTCGTCGCCTTGATCGCGTCGAAGCAGGCGACGGTGATCGGGGAGATCGGGGCGTCCGAGCTGCCCGCGATCATGACGTCCGCGGTGCCCTCCCGGATGATGTCCACGGCGTGGCCGACGGAGTCGAGGCCGGAGGTGCAGCCGGTGGAGACGACGGTCGAAGGGCCTTCGGCGCCCACCGCCCAGGCGACCTCGGCCGCGAAGGAGCTCGGCACGAAGTGGTTGTAGAGGTGGGGTACCGCGTAGCGGTGGTCGACCAGGTCCAGCCGCCCGCCGTCGCTGACGACGCGGTACTCCTGGTCCAGCCCGGTGGTGGCGCCGACCGCGCTGCCGATGGTGACGCCGGTGCGGTACGGATCGAGGTCCGCCAGGACGATGCCGCTGTCGGCGACGGCCTCCCGGGTCGCCACGACGGCGAGTTGGGCGGCGCGGTCCATGCGGCGGATCTCCTGGGGGCTCAGCCCGTGTTCCTCGGGATCGAAGTCGATCTCCGCCGCGACCCGTGACCTGAAGGAGGAGGGATCGAAGAAGGTGATGCCCCTCGTCGACGTCCGGCCCTCGCTCAGCAGATTCCAGAAATTCTTGGCGCCTGTTCCGCCCGGAGCGAGCACTCCGATTCCGGTGATGGCGACACGACGACCGCTCACGAGGACGCTTCCCAGTGGTAGAACGACTTGGCCATGGCATCGGCGGGCGAACGCCATGTGGCCGGGTCGTAGGCCTGAATGTAGGGCTTGAGGTCCTCGCTGATCCGCACGAAGCGCGGATCCGTCTTCGCCTCTTCGATGAGCTCTCCGCCGTTGTCCGTCTCGAATTCCTGGAGGTGGAAGTAGAGACCCTTGTAGACGAAGAGCTGACGGCGTTTGGTCCCCATGATGTGCGGCATTTCCGTGCCGTCGAACTCCCGGAAGAGCCGGGCGACGTCATAGCGTGCTCCGGGTTCCATTCGGGCGACGATCAATGTGCTGTGCATGGTCTGTTTCTTCTCCTTCGCGGCAGCAAGGCGCCAGAAAGGCCGAGCGGCCCCGGCGTGCGGATCGAAAAGGGGGGTCAGCGCGGCTGGCCCGCGCGGGCGGGGCCGAACCAGCGTTCCAGCGCCATCGGCAGGTCGTGGTGGCTGCCGGGGGCGGCCCAGGCGACGTAGCCGTCCGGGCGGACGAGGATCGCGGCCGTGTCCGTCAGGGGGCTGTCGGCGGGTACGCCGACCGGCGCGGCGGTGACGATGTCCACCCGGTCGGCCCACGGCAGCGCCCGCGCCCGCAGGGCGGGGGTGTCCTCCAGGTCGAGCAGCACCCCGCGACCGGCGGCGAGCAGGTCGAGGCTGGTGGTGGGCCGTGAGGTCGCGGCGGTCGTCAGCTCCAGCCGTGGCATGCGCCGGCCGAGCAGCGGGTGCCTGCCCGAGCCGGTGTCGTAGCGGATCTCCAGTCCACTCACCATGGCGGCCAGGTGCCGGGAGACCTCCGGGTAGGCGATGAGCTCGGAGAGCACGTCGCGGACCGGCTGCACCTCGGCCCCGCTCAGGAAGAGCAGGCCCTGGGCCCTGGTGTTCATCAGCAGGCGCCGGCCGACCGGGTGGCGCTCGTCGTGGTACGTGTCGAGCAGCGCTTCGGGCGCCCGCCCCCGGACCACCGCCGCGAGCTTCCAGCCCAGGTTGACCGCGTCCTGGATGCTCGTGTTCATGCCCTGGCCGCCGGCGGGCAGGTGGATGTGCGCGGCGTCACCGGCGAGCAGGATGCGCCCCTTGCGGTACTGGGTCACCTGTCGGGTGGCGTCGCCGAACGCGCTCACCCACACCGGCTCACCGTGCGCGATGTCGACGCCGGTCAGGCGCTTCCAGGCGGCCGCGACCTCCTCGTAGGCGGGGGCCTCGGTGCGGCGCTGCGGGGGCGTGCCGCGCTCACAGACGATCAGCCGGGTGATTTCACCGGGCAGATGACCGACCATCACCATGCCGCCGGGCAGGGTCTCGCCGATCATGCGCGGTTCGAGGTCGAGTCCCCGCACGTCGGCCAGGTACATCTCCAGCGTGGCGGCGGTGCCGGGGAAGTCGAAGCCGGCCTCCTTGCGGATCTTGCTACGGCCTCCGTCGCAGCCGACCAGGTACTGGGCGCGCAGTTCGTGCACGCCGTCCGGGCCGCGCACCTCCACGAGGGTGCTGTCGCCGTCGTCCTTGACGGAGAGCACCTCGTGACTGCGGCGGATGTCCGTGCCGAGGTCGCCGACCCACTGCTCCAGCACCGCCTCGGTGTGGGACTGCGGAACGGTCTTCGCCGCCTGATGGGCGCCGTCCAGGACACCGAAGTCGACGGGCAGGCCACCGAAGTGACCGAAATTGCTGACCTCGATCTCCCCGAACCGGGAGAGCAGACCGCGTTGTGCGAACACCTCCATCGTGCGTGCCGTGAATCCGAGTCCGCGCGACTCACCGGTGCGCTCGGCGAGCCGTTCCAGAAGGACGACGTCGACTCCGGCCAGGCGCAATTCACCGGCGAGCATCAATCCTGCCGGACCGGCTCCCACGACTATGACTTCGGCGTCCATGCCACTCTCCTCGGTCGTCCTGGGGAAATTGATTTCAGCATCGATGGACCGTAAATGGTCATCGGATATGGCATCCGCCGGACACTTGCGCCGCCTCCGGAAGCCGACTAAATACTCCTTCGAACCGACCGGCCGGTTCAAGGAGATTCGACCGGAACCTCGTCAGGGCTGTGCGAAGTTGCGTCATGTTTTTGTGAAGTGACGCGGGCGCATGACAGTCGTGTTTCCGCGGAATTGAATTCCGTGCACCGCCGGGCATCGGCGGTGCACGGACGGGGAGATCAGCCCGGCCAGCGGCTGACTTCGAGGCCGCAGTCGTCCACCGGAAGGGTCGTGGTGGCGAGAGCCCCTCGGTCCTTGGCGAAGGCCGCGTAGTCGCGCAGGTCCCACGCGAAGACCGGGTGGCAGACGTCGTGGGCGATCACCAGCGCTCCCGGCGCCAGATGGGGCAGCCAGCGCTCCAGCAGCCGGGCGTATCCGGACTTGCGTGCGCCTGGTACGTCGATGTCGATGAGCAGCAGGTCCCATGTGTCGTCCGCACTGTGTGCCGCGGCATCGAAGGCATCGCCCAGGACGGCCTCGACACCGGGCGTGAACCCGGCTCTCCGCAGGTTCGCCGCGGCGAGCGCCACCGGCTCGGCGGCCACGTCCAGCCCGAGGGACCGGCGGCCGGGATAACGGGACCCGGGACCGAAGCCCGGCCCGGACACCCAGGCCATGAGGTTCCCGGCGAAGCAGCCGAGGGTGGCGACCGTGGCGGGCCGGTGGGCCGCCGCCAGGCCGTACAGCACACGGGCGGCGAGCGGGGTGAGCGTGGTGGTCGGCACCTCGAAGGAGGAGGTCAGCCGAGCACGGAAGGCATGGAACTCCGGCCACGACACGGCGGGTGCCTCGGCCTCCAGCACACCGGCCGCCCGGCAGTGCTCGAGGAACCGCTCGGCCAGCGCGTCGGCCTGAGCGCCGGTCAGTCGCGGCAACGAACTCATCGCCCGACACCGCCGCTTACGGAGGGCCCGGGAGCGTGCGCCCTCTCCGCCTCGGCATGCCTGGACGGGGGCGCCGTCTCCGCCGGGGCCGGCCGGGCCCCGGGGGCCGCCTCTGCCACGACAGCCTCCGCCACGGGCTGGGACCCGGCCGGCCCGGTCCCTGACGCCGCCCCCGACCCGGCCGCCACGGGCCCACGCACGGCTTCGGACCGCTCCTGCCGTGAAACAGGCGGCTCTACCGCCCCGGCCTGCCAGACCTCGGGCCCTCCCCCAGACCCCCCGCGCAGAGACGGGGGCACCTCCTTCGCGACTGCCGCCGCTGCTTCGCCCTCCTCCACGACCGCTCCGGTCTCAGGCACACCCACCGCGTCCACCGCGACCGCTTCCCGCTCCCCCACGCTCCGGCCCGACAGCTGTCCGGGGTTCTCGCGTGACGTGATACCTGCCAGGAAGCGGTTGAGGTCGCGTTCGGGCAGTCCCTCGAGGTCGACGGCGGGCAGATAGGAGGGAAGTTTGGAGGACGGGGGTGCGACCTCCGCGCCCGCCGTGGTGAGCGCCTCGGCAAGCCTCTCCTGGCCGGCGCCACGGTCGTACGCGCCGGCCGCCTCCGGGTACCAGATCCGGGCCGCCGCCAGCGCGTGCCGGTCCCACTGGGACCGCCCGAGGGTCAGTGCCCACAAGAGGCCCGCCAGGTCCTGCGCGAACGCCTTCTCGTCGCACAGCCGGCGGGCGGTGCGGGCCGCGTCCCGATAGTGCCGGGCGGCAGCCGTGTGGTCGCCGCGCCGCATGTCCGTGTACCCGGCGGCCGCGAGCAGCTTCTCCAGGTGGAAGGGGTCGCGCAGCGTTCCGGCGACACGGACGGCCGCCGCGAAGGACTCCGCCGCCTCCGCGTGACTGCCCCTGCGCAACTGCAGCACGGCGATCGCATAGTGGTGCGGTACGTAGAACTCCGGCCTGCCGGTGCCGAGCATCGTCGCCGAGACCGAGCGCAGGAAGTCCTCCGCCTGGCGGTGCCGGCCGGTGATCTGGAGCAGGAAGGCCAGGTTGTGGCTCAGGTTGTAGCGCAGATAGAAGGCACTGTCTCCGGGCATCTCGCGGACCAGCCGAAACGCGTCAAACTCCAGTTCGAAAGCGGCCTGGAACAACTGCTCCCGTCGCCCGCTCTCCTCGGCCTCCCGGGCATCGATGGCCGCGGCGAGCGCCAGGCCGTTGAGAATCCACGCCTTCTCCACCTGCGCGTCCACTCCCGGCTCGGCGAGTGAGGCGAGGCATTCCAGTCCCCGCAAGTAGTAGGTGCGCGCCGTGTCCGTGTCGTCCCTGCGCTTGGTGACGAGCAGCGCGAGGAGGTAGTTCAGATGGGCCCTCAACTCGGGCCTCTCCGCCAACCGCAGGGACTCCTCCAGCTTGGCCACGGCGCTGTCGATCCGCCCGGTCTGCGCCTGAGAGATGGCCTGCAGCCTGATCAGGTCGGCCAGGTCGTCCACCCGCCCGCCCGCGGAGCCCACCGCCGCCAAGTGCGCGGCGATCAGCAGGTCGGCCCGCTCGAAGTTCTGCAGGGCGATCGCGTCGCCGATGGCACGCAGCGGTCCGATGGGTTCCGCGGAGCGCCACGGTTCGACCGCCGGAGAGGGAGCGGCGCGCGGCGCGTCCGGCACCGACGGCGTCCCACACACCCGCACGGCCCGCTGCCGGGAGAGCCGCTGGAGGAACTGGGTGCCGCCGTCCCGCAGCAGTCCGCGGACGGTGATGGGCCGGCCCTGCTGGTCGGCGATCAGGACGGCCCGGTACAGGATGCGGACCGAGATACGGTCCCAGTGGTCGAAAGCCTCGATGACCAGGACGGGCCGCTCGCCCAGCACCGGCAGGGCGTCGACGAGGAAGCGGGCCGCGCGGTCGATCCAGCCGGCGGTGGTGTGGGACTCCCGGCTGATGCGCCGGGTGGTGCCGAGCGACGCGGTCTCGGACACGGGGACGAACCGGCCCCGCGGTACGTGCCCTTGGCCGTTCGGCCTGTCCGGTCCGTCCGGTCCGTCCGGCTCGTTCGCGCGGGTGAGCAGGGAGAGCACCTCGGCGTGCCTTTGCAACACCTCCGGCAGCGCGGCGCGCGCCGCGGGCAGCAGAACGGCCAACAGCTCCTGGACACCGCACAGATGGTCGTAACCGGGCGGAGGCGGGCCGATGGCCACAGCCGCCAGCACGGCGTTCGGGCCCAGGCAGCCGGCGAGGTCATGGGGGTGGGCGCAGAGCACCACGCCGCGTACGGCGGGACGCCATGCGAGGGTCGGATCCTGCAGCCAGGCGGGACGGGCTGCCACGGCGGACGAGTTCACGGCGCGCTCCTGTCGGTCGGTCGACGAAGTCTTTTGTCCGGGGGAAGAGACCGGCCCCCGCTGCTGAGGCAGCGAGGGCCGGTGACAAGAGGACCCTGGGCTACCAGGTCTCGTTGCCCAGGGCGAGCTCGAATTCGCTCTCGGTCAGCTCGTTCTCGGCCGAGAACGTGGCAAGGACCTCCTCCAGAGCAGCGCTCAGCGCGGCTTCGGTCATGGCTGTCACCTCCTCCCTTCGGTGTCGTGAATGGGCTGGGGAACTCCCGGCCACATCCCGCGCGCCGTCCCTGACGGACGGCGCGCAAGGGGCGTACGGGAGGGTCTGTGTCGTTCCACCCGACCGGCGGGTCATCGGTTGCCGGTCTCGGCGGCCGGGTGCCGTCGGACCGTCAGACGGTGGTCGCCTCGGTGACGTAGGCGATGCGCAGGGTGTACTCGCGCAGGTCCACCCCGTCGAGGGCGGCGGGGCGTGCGTCGCGGTCGGCGCGGAAGGCGTCGTACGCCTCCTGGCTCTCCCACTGCGAGTAGCTGACGACGGCCTCGCCCTCGAAGTCGCGGTGCACGCTGTGCGATATGTAACCGGGCGTTGTGTCGAGGACCAGGTTGGGCTGTGTCACCACGGCGAGCAGCTCGTCCTGCTGGAACTTCGACCGGGTGCGGGCCACCTCGACGACCGTGAAGACGTCCTGCTGCTCGGATATCTCGATGGTCGAGTCGCCCAGTTGCGGGTTGCGCTGGGTGTGGACGACCTCGCAGTGAATGCTGTCGAAGGTCGCGAAGGTCAGGACCTCCTTGAAGCGCTCCTGCCTGCCCGGGTCGCTGAGTATGCCCTCCCAGGCGGCCTTGTCACGCCACTGTATGTAGCTGATCACGGAGTTGCCGTCGTGGCTGAGATGGGCGTTGACGGACACGAGCCCGCCGCGCTCGTCCGCGGGGCCGAGGCTCTGCCAGATCTCGATGAGCCGGTTCTGGTGCTCCGGGGACGTCTCGAAGATGTTGACCAGCGTGTAGTACTGGTCCTTGACACTGATCCTCGTCATCCGAGGAACCTCCTTGTGGTGGCCCACCGGTGCCTGGTCGGCACCGGTGGGCGGTTCGCAGACGAACGGGCGGAACCCGGGGGCGCTACGCGCCGGAAGGCAGCGTCTCCTCGGCGGCGACCGGCTGCTGGGCCGGAGGCTGGGCGGCCGGCGCGGGAAGCGCCCGGCGCAGCAGTACGGCGACCAGGGCGGCCATCGCGAGCAGAACGCCGATGGAGACGTAGGAGGCGATCTCCATACCGTGGGCGAAGGCGTCGTGGGCCGCCGAGGACAGCTCGCCGCCGACCTTGCCGGGGAGGTCGCGGGCCACGGCGGCCGCCTCGGCGACGCTGTTGCGCGCGGCGTCGTGCGCCCCGCCGGTGACTCCGGAGGGCAGGTGGTCGTCGAGGGTGGAGCCGTAGACGGCCGTCGCGAGGCTGCCGATGAGGGCGATGCCGACGGCGCCGCCGAGTTCGTTGGTGGTGGAGGCCAGCGCGGAAGCGGCGCCGGCCCGCTCGACGGGAGCGGCCTGGACGATGGTGCCGATCCCGAGTGCCATCACGGGGGCGAGACCGACGAACATGATCGCGGACGAGGTGATGACCAGCGCCGTACCGGAGTTGCCGTCGACCTGGGTCAGCACTCCGAAGCCGACGGAACCGATCAGCAGGCCGACGATCAGGACCGGCGGCGTGCCGATCTTCTGGGAGATGCCGGTGCCGACCACGGCGGCGACCATGCCGGGGATGATGACCGGCAGCTGCCACAGACCCGCCTCGGCCGGCGTCATGCCCAGGACGATCTGCAGGTAGGTGGCGAGCAGGTACTGAATGCCCATCATCAGGCCGGTGGTCAGCAGCAGGGTGCCGACGGAGACCGAGAACGCGGCGCGGGAGAACAGAGTGACGTCCATCAGCGGCACGGACAGGCCTCGCTGGCGCAGTACGAAGACCACACCGAAGACCAGGCCGACGACGAGGCTCACGGTCGGCCAGGTCTCGAACCCGTTGCGGGCCAGTTCCTTGACGCCGTACACCGCCGGCAGGATCGCCGCGAGCGACATGCCGACGCTCAGCAGGTCGAGGCGGCCGCCGGAGGGGTCCTTGTACTCGGGCAGCAGGATCGGGCCCGCGATCAGCAGCAGGACCATGACCGGCACGGCCATCAGGAAGGGCGCGCCCCACCAGAAGTGGTCGAGCAGCAGGCCACCGGCGATCGGGCCGACGACACCGCCGACCATGAAGGACGTCGTCCAGACGGTGACCGCGGTCGTGCTCTCCTTCTCGTCCCGGAACATGACGCGCAGCAGCGACAGTGTCGACGGTGCGAGGGTGGCGGCCGAGACACCGAGCAGGGCTCGGGCCGCGATGAGCATCTCGGGGCTGCTCGCCTCGGCCGTGAGCACGGAGGCGACCCCGAAGAACACGGCTCCGGTCATCAGCAGGCGACGGCGTCCGATGCGCTCACCGAGCGTTCCCATGGTGATCAGGAAGCCGGCGATGAGGAAGCCGTAGATGTCGCTGGCCCACAACAGCTGGGTGCTGGAGGGGTTCAGATCGGCCGTCAGTTTCGGGACGGCCATGAACAGGAGCGTCAGGTCCATCGTCGTGAGAAGGGCCGGAAGGCACAGGACTGCCAGGCCGAACCACTCACGGCGGCCCGCCTTCGCGGGCGTTACTGCGGTCACAACTCTGTCCTTTGCAATTCATCGGGGATGGCGGAGTTGTACGGGCCATTGAGCACAGCGACCCGCACTCAGGCAGTGGTGACGGAGACGTCGCGCACGTTCAGCGCGACGCCCTGCCCCCACAGGCGGCTGGCGGTGACGCTCTGTTGGTCGAGGAACTTCTGCGGCCAGGGCGCACCGCGTCGCGGGTCGACGTAGTGGGAGGGCGCCGAGTCGATCCGCACCAGACCGGCGGAGTCGGCGCCCAGGGCCCCGTCGAGCAGGGTGAACATGCCGACGCCGGTTGTCAGTTGGCGCGGCATGACGTCCTCGGGCTCGCCCGCGTGGTCGAGCAGCTGGTGTGCGCGGTCCAGGACCGGGTGTCCGATCCGGTCCACCGCGAGGACCTCCGTGCCGTTCACCGCCCACGTCACGGTGGAGCGCGCGCGGTCCAGGGTGATCCGCAGGGTGTCGAGGTCCCCGGGCGCCCGCTCGGCGACCGGGACGGCATAGGTGTACGCCGCGTACGTCGTGCCGGGTATGCGCAGCCGCTCGTAGTTCGCGTAGACGCGGGTGTTGGTGACGAAGAAACCGAAGATGGACGCCGTCTCCACGTCCGCGGTGATCACCGAGCCGCAGGCCAGCCGCGGGTCGGCCTGCGGGTCGTCGACCGCCTCGCCGAAGGGGTGGTCCTCCGTTCCGTACGTGGACACGGCGAGGGTGGTGGTGCACACGAGCTGGCCGGCCGCTGGGACGTCGAAGCCCGGCAGGCCGGTCCCCGCCGAACGGTTCGGCATGGCCGTCCACTTGACATGGTCCCGGGTGCCCTCGCCGCCGTCGGCCTGCTGACCGGTGGTGGAGACGAAGGCGGGGGCACCGGTGCGCGGGTTGACTCCGGTGGGGACCACGGCGAGCCCGAGCTGCGAGATGTGGGCGACTCCGTCGCCGCCCGCCACGCCCGCGGTGTCCTGGGTGTGCCAGCCGGCGTCCGGTGCGTTGACGGCGAAGCCGCCGCGGAAGTCCTCGTGGAAGAGCAGGCGGCTGCCGATCGCGTCCGTTGTGGTCATGGTCAGGAGCTCTTCCCTGCTCGGGCGGCGTCGAGAAAGCCACGGGTGAAGGCCAGCGCCGCGGCATCGAACTGCAGCACCATGTGGCTGGCGGCGGAGTTGACGTCCCGCCAGATGCGCTGGAGCGGGTCGGACATGGACTGGCTGCGCGTCCCGCCGGCGTGGAAAAGCGCGTCGACGGCGGCGCGGAGCAGCCGGGTGGCGAGCGCGCAGTCCCGCCGGTTGCGCACCAGGACGTCATCGCCGGCCCGGGCCCGGTCGACGCTCTGGGCGGCACGGGACAGCAGCAGCGCGGCCGCGTCGATCTCTCCGGCCGCCCGGGCATGGGCGATCTGCAGTGCCTCGGCGGGCTCAGTGCCGCGGGCCACCTTGTCGGCGAGAGCATTCCCCGAGAGCTTCAGTGCCGCCCGGGCCGCGCCCAGGACGGGTGCGGCGAAGGTGAGGCCGTTCACGGCGAACAGCGGCTGCACGTGGCGCAGTTCGTCCGACACGGCGCCCTGTCCCGTGAACATGTCGTCCATGAGGAAGGTCCGGTGGGCCGGCACGGTCACCTCGTCCACCACGACGGTGTGGCTGCCGGTCGCCCGCATGCCGACCGTGTCCCAGGTCTCCTCGATCCGGTAGGCGGAGCGGGGTATGGCGAAGAAGCGTGCCTGCTCCGGTCCTTCCACGCCCGGTGCCAGCGTCATGACGAGGGCCCAGTCGGAGAAGTCGACACCGCTGGCGTAGGTCCAGGTCCCGGTCAACCGCCAGCCGCCGTCGGCCGACAGCGCGGTGGCGCCGGTGGAGACCAGGGAGCTCACCAGCCGGGTGTCGGGCCCCTCCGCCCAGATCTCCGCCTGTCCCTCGGCGGGCAGACAGGCGGCGAAGCGCGCGGTGTAGGCGAGCAACGAGCCGATCCAGGCGGCGGAGGCACAGCCCTCTCCGACCGCGGCGACCGCCTCGGTGAGCGTGGCGAAGTCGGTGCCGACTCCACCGTGGCGGGCCGGGACGAGCGCCCTGCTGAAGCCGGCCTCGACCAGCGCCGCCACGACGTCGGCGGAGAGCCGTCGTTCACGGTCGGCACGGGCCGCGTCGTGGCCGGCCGGCACGCCCGCCGCCCGTGCGGCGGACAGGAAGGCGTCCGGGGTGGTGCGGGGAGCGAGGAGCATCCCGGTCATGGCTGTCTCATTTCGTCGACGTCGCAGCGGCGAGCGGCGGGGCGGATCACGCGCGGTACGGGCGCCTGGCGCGGGCCTCGCGCAGTGCGACGCCCCACCACACGAGCTGGTCGAGCATGGTCTTGGCCGCGGCGGCGCAGCCCTCTGGCTCCTTGGGGTTTCCCTCCGCGTCGAAGGTGGCGCGGGCGCCGTGGAAACTGACCGTGTCCCGCAGGGTGACGGCGTGCATCTCGGCGTAGACCTGGCGCAGTTGCTCGACCGCTCGCAGACCTCCGGCGAGACCGCCGTAGGAGACGAAGCCGATCGGTTTGGCCTGCCACTGCGTGTAGTTCCAGTCGATGGCGACCTTGAGCGGGGCGGGGAAGCTGTGGTTGTACTCGGGCGTCAGGACGACGAAGGCCTCGGCCCGTTCCAGGCGTGCGCTGAGGGCCTGCGCTGTCGCCGCGTCCGCGGGCTCGGGGGCTTCGGTCACCGCCACCGGCAGCGGGTAGTCGGCGAGGTCCACGACGTCCAGTTCGACGGCGTCGTTCTGCCGCGCCTCTTCGGCGAACCACTGCGCGATGGTGGGGCCGAACCGTGTGGCACGGGTGCTTCCGATCACCAGTGCTACTCGAAGACGTTCCTCGGACATGGGGATCCTCACGGTCGAAGGTGTGCTGTGTGCGCTTTTCTGAACTACCGGGCCTTCTCGGCCCCTTGGAGTGCGGTGCGGTGCGGCGGGCCGTCCCCACGTCACCGCCGCACCGCGCCGGCACCGTCAGCCGGTACGGCCGTGGCCTCCGCTGCCGCCGCGGCCGTACCGGCGTCTGTGTGGCGGGACGTCAGACGACCTGGCGGCGGGCGCCGGCGGCATCCCGCGGGGACCACCACAGCGCGGTGGTCTCGGCACCGGGCCCGAGCACGGTCCAACGGCCCTCGACGATGCGGCCGTTGCTCCAGCGCAGCAGGTGCAGCGCCTCGATCTCGAAGGTGTCGTAGGGCGAGGTGCTGTCGGCCTCCGCCCCCGCACGCACCGCCGAGATGTGGTTGACGTCGACCGAGTAGCCGGCCTCGGGATTCACCAGAACCGTGATGTTCTCGCCGTGCATCGTGCCGCCGGACAGCCGGAACATGTTCCCGAAGAACTCAAGGAACGCGTCGAGACCTTCGTACCAGCCGGAATACGCGTGCAGTCCGGGAACCTCGAAGCGCACCTTCTCGTCCCAGAATTCCGTTATTCGCGCGCGGTCCCCTGTGGCCAGGGAGGCCCAGGCTGCGCCGACGCGCTCGGGAGTGAGATCAGACATGGATATGGATTCCTTTGACGTGTGCGGTTCGGTCGCCCTCCTGCTCAGGAGGGCCAAGAAAGAGGGATATCTCGGGCGCCGCCCGGTCAGGGGCAGGGCATTCGGGATTCAGTGAGTAACGGCGGGCTGGAAGCACAGTCCGACTCCGCGGATGGTCGTTATCCACTCGTCGGGTCCGAGTTTTCGTCGCAGACTGGCGACATGCGTGTCGATCGTGCGGCTCGGTGGCGACCAGTGGTCTCCCCACACCTGGCTCATGAGCCGGCGCCGCGACACCACGGCTCCCGGTTGTGAGGCCAGCAGGCACAGCAGGTCGAACTCCTTTCGGGTGCACTCGACGCGCTCGCCCCGCAGCGTGACCTGACGCAGCTTCATGTCTATGCGCAGCGGGCCCCATTCCATGACATCCGGCGCGTGAACCTGTCGCACACTGCGCCGCATCACCGCACCGATCCGCGCGGTCAACTCCCGCAGGTCGTAGGGCTTGAGGAGGCAGTCGTCCGCCCCGGCCTCGAGCACCAGCACCTGGTCCCACTCACTGCTGCGGCAGGTGAACGCGATGATGGGGGTGTCCCCCGCGGCGCGGATCGCGGCACACACGTCCAGGCCGTGCAGGTCCGGCAGTTCCAGGTCCAGCAGGACCAGATCCGCGTGCTCGTACATCTCCAGCGCCTTGCCGCCCTTGTCGACAGCGACCACCTCGCAGCCCTGCCGCCGGAGGCTGTGGGTGATTCCCCGCTGAGCATGCGGGTCGCCCTCGACCACGAGCACACGCCATCTCTCGACAGCCACGTCCACCCCCGGTATGTGACCCTCCACCCCCCGCGAGGCGCCGCGCTGCGCCTCGGATCCGCGATGACGGTGATGCGTGCCGTGCCTTCGGTGCAGAACCGTGCCCTGCTGACTCATGTCGTCGTTCCCCCGTTCCTGCGTGGAAGCCCACGCCGAAAACCGATCGAGCACTCTGAGATTACAAACCGACACGCATGCATGTCAACGCGCTTCGAGTGGCGTGAATCACGCCTCCGATGTCCCGAACAGCCTCATGCAACATGGACTAATCGTGCGTATCGGACATGACTGTTCGTTCAACAACTGATCCAACCGCCGAAATGCTCCCGCGCGAGCGGGGTAAAGATACAGCCATGAATGTTATCTTCATGGTCTCCTGCAGGGCCTCACGGATCGATCCGGACCGTGCCGGCACCTGCAAGGCCACCTGCACGGACGTGAGGAGTCGGCATTGAGCGACAAAGCGACCCGGACCCGTTCCCAGTTGATTCGTTCCGCCGCGACGGTCTTCGCCGAACACGGCTATTCGCGGGCGAAGTTGTCCACGATCGCCATGGACGCGGGAGTGAGCCGAGGGGCCCTCTACTTCCACTTCCCCAGCAAGGACGCCCTGGCGGACGCCGTTGAAGCGGCAGCCGCCGAGCAGTTCGGGAGAGTGACGAGCGGCGGGCGGGAAAGCGGTGCGCAGGGCCTGGCATGGGCGGTGCAGATGTTCGCCGCGCTGTACCGGCGCGATGTCACCTTTCGCGCGGGAGTACTGCTGAGCTGCGAGAAGGACAGGAAGCCCACGGTGAACGTCATCCAGCAGTGGGAGGAGTACGTACGGGATGCCGTCGCGCTCGCGGAGCGCCGGTATCCTTTCGCCCGCTCCGTCACGGCGGGGCATACCGCCAACGCGGTCGTCGCCATGACCGTGGGACTGGCGTATCTGTGGCAGGAGGGCGAGCAGTGGCTCGCCGAGTCAACCGTCACTGGTGTATGGAATCTCCTGCCGCCGTCGGTGGGCCGCATGGAGTGAGACGGCGGCCGGGGCCCCTCCCACGAGCTGGGTCCCTGACGCGTAAACCCTGCACAGGCCGGGCCCGCCCGATGTTCCGGCGGGCTCGCGCGCATGGTGGCTCGTCCGAAGGAACGGACACGCACGGGGAGGGCCGGATCAGCCCCCCACGGGCTCTTCCTCACTGTTGGCCGCCCGTTCGGCCGCCAGGGCACCCAACTCCGCCCCGACCTTGATGCCTCGGTCCGGGCTCAGGTCGAGCTGGAGCAGTACCACGGGCTCCGCAATGTTGGCCAGCACATGCTTCAGCAGCACCCTGACCCGGGCGTCCAGATCCGTCCAACCCGTCATGACCTGCGAGAACAGCTGCACTCCCGTGAAACAGGAGCACAGCAGCTCGGCCGTCTCCACCAGGTCCACGTGCGGACGCAGTTCACCCCGCGCGCCGGCCTCCTCCAGGATGCTGAGGTTGCGGTCGACCCACCCCTGGAAGGGAAGCTTCCGGTCCAGTCCCACCGAATCCAGCTCCAATGACAGCCTGACGCTGCCCTGGAGCACGGGATCCCTGGCCAGCTGGCAGGCGAACACCAAGCCCAGGTCGATGAGTTCCTGAAGCTTCAGGTCCCGGACGACGGTCGGGACGTCCGCCTGGCTCGCCAGCACGGCCCGTGCGAGTTCCTCCTTGGAGGAGAAGTGGAAGTACACGGCTCCACGCGTGAGGGTGAGCTTCTTGAGGACGTCGGCGACCGTCGTGGCGCTGTAACCCCGTTCAGCGAAGACGGACCCAGCTGCCTCCAAGATCATGCGCCGGGTCGCGAGAGCCCGTTCCTGCGTCACCATTGACTTCCCTCCAGAGCATTTCGCCTGTTTGTGCAGGTGGAACGGATGTTACTCATCATTAATCTCATCATGCGAGACAAGTCATTGAGCCACATACCGACTCACACGTATGTTACGTCCCGCTCGAGCTCACCTCGAGCTCGGCTATGGCATACCTAGGGGGAAGGCGTGCAGGCTACCCATGTGCAACAGGAGGGCAGACAGCCCTCCTGGCACACAGAACCTGACATATCGCCCGACGCGACATCCCATCCGGTCTTCAAAGAACTGGTGCATCGCTCGACCTCGCTGGATGTTCTGCCTGTCCGATGGCGGCCTCAGACGAAGAACCGCTATCTCATCAACGTCGCCTGGCCCCACGACCACCCTTTCTATACAACCGTGAAGGGTAATCACGCGGCCAACCTGACCGCAGAGACCATCCGTCAGTGTGGACTCCTGCTTGCTCACGCCGCCTACGACGTACCTCTGGATCACCACTTCGTCATGTGGAACCTGGCGTACACCCGGGAGCGGACCCGCCCAGCTCCGGCCCCCGGGCCCCGCCGCATCGAGGTGGAGACAGCCTGCTCGGATCTCCGCTTCCGCGGCCGCCGACTGGCGGCCATGACCTGTGACATGACGCTGCGCACGGAACAGGGTGAGACCCTGGCACGGGGCGGCGGTCGCTTCGACATCATCAGCCCCGCCGTCTACCGCAGACTACGCGGTGAGCAGATCGAATCGACCGCACCCCCCGCGCAGCGCGAACCCGTACCACCGGTCGTCGTCGGCCGCGCACGACCGATGGACGTGTTGCTCGCCCCGGCTCCCGGGCCCGCGCCCACCGCCGCCGGATCGCAGAGACGCTGGCAACTGCGCGCGGACCGCGCCCACCCGACCGTCTTCGACCACCGCAACGACCACTTCCCGGGGTTGGTCCTCGTCGAAGCGGCACTCCAGGCCGCGAACGCGGCCACCGCACCAGTCCGCCAGCACTGGTCCTCGGTACAGGTGGCCTTCCACGGCTACGTCGAGTTCGGATCGCCGTGCTGGATCGACGTCCGCACCGTGCCCACCGACCTGCCGCACCGTACCGAACTCGAAGTCACCGGTCACCAGAGCGAGCGCCCGGTGTTCAGGGTTCTGCTGGCGGGCACTTCGATGCACGGCTGACGGTTTCTCCGTCCGCGGACGCGCCATCGGACACGGCCCGCGTCACGGTCGACCGAACAGCGATTCACCCGACGCGTCGCCGCCGCAGCCGACGCCTCCCGCTCTCCGGCACACCCCGTATCACGGCCATCGACCGCCGCTCGCGTCCGGCGGCCACCCTGCATGCCCTGTACACGGGCGTGCCGCCGGGCGTGCCCGAACGCCGCGCAACCATGTGTCCCACGGCTCATGTCGCGGCATGTGCATCAACGATCCCGATCAGCAAAGGCAACCGACTCTCATGACACCCGAGTTCCCGGCCGAGACCATCGGCCGACCACCCCCGCACACCCTCACCCCGCACCCGTCAGGCCTCATTCCGTCGTGGGCCGCGTCCCGTGCAGCACGCACTACAAGAGTCAGCACAGCACCATCATGCTATCCGGCGGGAGGGGCATCGCCGCAGACCGTTCACAGATCCGGCTTGTCTCTTTCGCAAACAGACGCATTCGTGAAGCCGGTTGAAGCCGGCGTGAAGGACCGCACACCGACTGTCCTCATCACGGGTGCGACCGGCTTCGTGGGCCATCAGGTCGTCCATCGACTGCGCGCACACCCGGCCCAGCCACGTCTGCGGCTGCTCACGCACAAGAAAAGCCTCCCGAACTGCTGCACACAGACAGCCGGCGTGGTCACTGCCAGCCTCACCGACCCCGCGTCCCTGCACGAGGTGTGCCATGGCGTGGACACGGTGCTGCATTTCGCCTCGGTGATCACCAATGACCCGGTCACCGCCCACGCCGTCAACACGGCCGGGACGCAAGCCCTGTTGGCCGAGGCTGGACGGTCGGGTGTCCGGCGCTTCGTTCGGCTCAGCACCACCGCGGTCTACGGGCCGGGCCCACACCGGGGTGAGCCCCGGTCGTCCGATCTCCGGCCGTCGGTGACCAGCGCCTCGCGGCTGGCGGGTGACAGAAGCGTCCTCGCCGCCGGCGGAACCATCCTGCGCCCCGGGCTGGTCTACGGCGCCGGTGACGTGTGGGCCGTACCCGCCCTCGCTCGGATGATCAGCGGGTTCCCGCACTGGATCAACGGCGGGCGGGCCAGGCTGTCGTGGATCTCTGTGGACGATCTGGCCCGGACGGCCGCCGCGCTCGCGACCCGACCCGAGCCGCTGCCCACGTCCGTCGTGCTGCACGCGGCGCACCCGGACCCGGTCACCGTGCGCGAAGTCGTCGCGACCCTGTGCCGGCACCTGGGCCTGCGACTGCCGCGCGGGGACGTGCCCCCGACGGACCTGGCGAAACGTCTCGGCAGCCGGACCGATGCGGCTCTGCTGCAGCGGTTCACCCAACTGGGCGAGGACCACTGGTTCGACTGCACCCCGTTGTGGTCCCTGACCCGACTGGAACCCGGCCCCGGCATCGCCGAGGGCTTCGCCACCTGCGCGCCCTGGTACCGCGGACACCTCGACGACGTGATGCCCGCACCTCTGCCGTCGGCCGGCTGAAACGCGCGCACAGCACGGACGATGCTCCACCAACCCTCCCCACCACCGAATGCAGAAGGCGGAACCAACGATGCAGACCACATCGTCCACGCGGCAGCCCTCAGCCTGCCCCTTCGCGATCGACCCCACCGGAAGCGATATCCAGGGCGAGATCGAACACATCCGCGCACGCGGTCCCGTGACCCGGGTCCAACTCCCGGGCGGCGTGCCGGCATGGTCGGTGACCAGCGCCGACCTGATCAAGCGACTCCTGCTTGATCCGCGGGTCTCCAAGGACGCCTACCGGCACTGGCAGGCCTGGATCGACGGCGAGGTGACAGGTGACTGGCCGCTGTCCATCTGGGTCTCCGTGCAGAACATGGTCACCGCGTACGGCGCCGAGCACACCCGGCTGCGCCGGCCGGTGGCCGGAGCGTTCGGCATCCGGCGCGTCAACGCGCTGCGACCCGGCATCGAAAGGATCGTCGAAGATCTGCTGGACGGACTCGCGCAGCAGGCGGCCCGCACCCCGGACTCGGTCGTCGACCTCCGGGAGCACTACGCGCACCCACTGCCCAGCAGCGTCATCTCCGAACTCTTCGGCGTGCCCGAGTCGGCGCGCGGCGAGCTGCACCGGATCATCAAGGGCTTCTTCGCGACGACGGCGTCCAAGGAAGACGCGCAGAGCAATGTCCTCCACCTCTACCGGACCATGAACGACCTCATCGCCCTCAAACGGCGCGAGCCCGGCGACGACCTGACGACGGATCTGGTCACCGCCCGCGACGACGAGGGCACGGCGATGACCGACAAGGAACTGGCGGACAACCTGATCCTGCTGCTCACCGCCGGCTACGAGACGACGGTGAACCTCCTCGACAACGCGATCACCCGGCTGCTCGCCCACCCCGAGCAGCTCCGGCTGGTCCGCGCCGGCCGGGCATCGTGGGACGACGTCATCGACGAGTCACTCCGCCTGGACGCGCCCGGCGCGCACTCGATTCTGCGTTACGCCGTGGAGGGCCTGGAGATCGGCGGGGTCACGATCGCCCGGGGCGAGGCCATCACCATCTCGTACGCGGCCGCGGGCCGTGACCCCGCGCTGCACGGAAGCGACGCCGACCGTTTCGATGTCACCCGCGCCACACGGGGCGAGCACCTGTCCTTCGGCCACGGCGTCCACTACTGCCTGGGAGCTCAGCTGGCCCGCCTGGAGGCGTCCATCGCCCTGTCGGCCCTCTTCACCCGTTACCCGGACCTGAACGCGGCCGTGCCCATGGCCGACCTGCGCCCGCTGCAGTCCTTCATATCCAACGGCCACCGGGAGGTGCCTGCTCGGCTGGGCCCCGTGTGAACCATCCACGTAAGCCGGCCGACGGGGCGGGCGTAGGCGGGCGGTTCGATCCGGGGAACGCCCCAGTGACCGGCGGTCGGGGTCACTGGAGCGCCGGTCGCACGGCGGTGCCAGGGCTGTGTCGACGTGCCTCGTGGTCTGCGCCCTGCGGGAGCATCGCGGCTTAGCAGGCACCAGCAAACCATGACCATGGATCAGCGATCGAGCGGCTCGTAGTCGAACCAGTCGAAGTGAAGGGAACCGGCTGATGCGAACATCCCTAGGACTCGGCCGGTGAAACCGCCGGCGACCTCCGTGGACAGGTACTTCCCGTCGAGCGCGGTGAGTGCGACGAAGGTTCCGTCCGGTTCCTCGATGCCGATGTGACGGTATCGGGACCGGTGCGTGCGTGGTTCAGTGTCTCGATGGCGGCCACTTCGACGCGCAGGACGACGGGTCCGGGTGGTACCGGCCGGGCCGCCACGACGGTAACCAGGGGGCCGATACGGGCACGCACCCGAACCTCGCCCGACGTGGCCTCGATGTCGTAGTGGTGCTGTTCGTCGAGGCGAACGGCCACACCGCCACGCCCTTCCGCCACATCGACCAGAGCGCGCCACCCGGCAGGAGGCGTGCTGCTGCCGACGGCCGACGAACGTCACGTCGGTGTCGTCCAGGGACGCGCCCCGGGCGCGCAGCGTGAGCCAGCCGGGCCGTTCCTTGGTGGTGCAGTCCTCAGCGGGGCGATGACGCAGCGAGACCGACGTCGCCGGCACAAGCGGCACACGGAGCGGAGACGGTCTGCTTGGCCATCGAACTCCGCCCCGATTCCCGCCAACGGCTTGCCACGAGCACCGGCCGTTCAGCGAAGCAGCCGGGAGCGTGCTGGTCGTCGGGTCCGGGCCATTGCGTCGAGGACGTGTTCTGGTGGTAGCGCTGCCGCCAGTCGCGCCAGCTCCTCAAAGATCGACATGTATGAGCCTCGGCCGGTCTCGCCGCGCAACTCCCGCTCGCGTTCAACGAACGGCCGCACGGCCTGCCAGACCGAGACGATCCGGGTCCGCAAAACCGTGACCATGAGGGTTTCGTCGAGCATGTCGAACACGGCGAGGTTCGCGAAGGACTGGTAGTAGTACACGACGTTGTAGAAGGCCGCCTTGGCTTCCGAGGGTAATCCCCGTACACCGCCTTCCGGATCGTGCTCTGCGCCCAAGCGCGTGCGGAGGTAGTCGTGCTGCTCATGGAAGTCTGCCGAGCGGAACTCCTGGAGCAGGTCGACCATGACGGATATGTGGTTGGCGTGCTGCGCGGTGCGGACCTGTCGGGCGTTGAAGACGACGGAGGTCACCACTGCGACAACGGCGATACCCGTGGTGACGACATTGAAGATGACGGAACTGTCCATGCGATCACCGTATGGAGCGCTCACCCGTGGTGCATACAGGGCGTGGGACGGGTCTTGACCGGGCCGTCGGTTCCGAGTGATCTGGACGATGCTCGCTGGGAGTTGATCGAGCCGGCCCTGGTGCCCTCAAGCGGCAACTACCGGTTGGTGCCGACGCGCGACGGGGACGGCAAGTGCCGTGCAAGTGGGCGGCAATTACCGTCAGCAGGCTTGCGGGCATGACGACGAGCAATGCTTCCCATTCCACCGCCCACCCCTACACCCGCGAGATGGCGATGATCCACCGGGTGTTCCGCCGTGAGTCGCGCTTGCTGGCCGAACTCGTACAGGACGTTGCGCCATGGGACACCGTCCGCGCGGGGATCCTCGCCGAGCACTGGCGCGAGTACACCGTGGGGCTGCACGCCCATCACACCGGGGAAGACCAGGTGCTGTGGCCTGCCCTGCTCCCCCGCCTCGACATGGACGCAGAGCAGGTGCTGGCGATGGAGGCGCAGCACCACGAGCTCAGTACGGGGATGGACGAGGTCCAGGTGCTCATGGACCGGTGGCGGACGCAGGCGCCGGCAGCCGACCGTGACGAGCTGGCCGAGGCGCTGCGCCGACATCACCGCCAGTTGAGCGCCCACCTCGATGAGGAGGAGCAGGTGGTCATGCCGCTGGTCGTGCGCCACGTGAACGAGAGCGAGTGGCGCACGGTCGGGGAGCGGGGTCTGGCCGAGACGCCGAGAAACCGCCTGATGATCGCGCTGGGCGCCATCTTGGAGGACTGCCCGCCCGATGAGCGCCGAGAGTTCCTCGCCCGCCTGCCGGTCGCCGCGAGGGTGATGTGGAAGGTCCTCGGGCAGCGGCAGTACCGGCGCGAAACCCGCCGCATCCGCGGCCGGCACACGTCCGTCTGAGCCGCCAGGCCCTGCCGCGCGGCCCGGACGCCCGGCCGCCGTCCGCCCTGTACCGACCGACCCGCTTGAGGAACCTCCTGACCGATGCGCATCGGATTCTCCGTCCCCCAATTCGGCCCCTTCGCCGACCCCGATCACACTGCCGCCATGTGCGCGGCCCTGGAGGCGCTGGGCTGTCACAGCCTCTGGGTGGCCGACCGGCTGCTGTCGCCGCTGACTCCGCCCGAGGGCTACCCGGGCGGCACGATGCCGGCCCGGTACGGTACGCACCTCGATCCGCTGCTCGCGCTCGGTGTGGCGGCCTCGGTGACCGAGCGGGTGCGCCTGGGCAGCAGCACCCTCAACGCCCTGTGGCAGCCGCCCCTCGTTCTCGCCCGAGCGCTCACCACCCTGGACCTGATCAGCCGAGGGCGTCTGGACGTCGGGCTCGGGCTGGGCTGGATGCGTGAGGAGTACGAGGCCGTCGGAGTGCCCTGGCACGGGCGCGGTGGCCGGCTGGAGGAGACGCTGGACGTCCTCGAGGCCGTGTGGCGGTCCGGCACGGTCGTGCACACGGGGCCGCTGTGGACCATTCCCTCGTCCACCGTCCTGCCCCAACCGTTGCAGAGGCCGCGACCGCCCGTCCTGCTGGGCGGTTTCACCCCGGTCGCCCTGGAGCGGGTCGGCAGGCGTGCGGACGGCTGGCTCGCGGCCGCGATGCCGCTGCCGTACTTCGACGCCCTGTGGGCAGTGGCCCGCGAAGCGGCCGAGCGGGCGGGGCGCGACCCGGACGTGCTGCGTCGGGTGTTTCGCATCAACGCCCATGTCACCCAGGCCGCGGCGAATCCGGCGGAGACCTACCAGCGGGGAACGGTGCGCCAGCTCTGCGACCACCTGAGAACGATGTGCCGGGCGGACACCGACGAGGTACTGGTGGACCTCCAGCTGACGACGGACTCGCCGGAGGAGTACCTCGATCTGGCGGCGGAGTTCATGGCCCAACTGGTCCCGTAGCGTGGCTAGGAGGTGGGCGCCGCCGGCAGAGCGGCCAGGGCAGCTCGGGCGGAGGCCTCCCAATGGGGCGACTCCCAGGCGGCGGCCACCTGTACGGCGTCCAGGTAGTGACGCCTGGCCCGGTCCGGGCTGCCCAGGAACCGGGCGAGGTCGCCGAGGGTCTGGGCGATGGGCCGGTAGACGATGCTGAGGCTGCTCGCACCCCCTGCCCGCCCCTGGAGGGGCAGCAAGTCCGCGTAGACCCCGGCGGCGGCCTCCCGATCAGCGAAGGCGATCGCGGCCACACCGCGCAGGCCGGCCAGTATCGGATAGGCGAAGTCCCGCAGCAGCGGCGCGCGCCTGCCGAAGACTTCCCGGGCCTCGTCGGGCCGGTCTGCGGCGAGCAGGGCCAGGGCCGTGAGGGCTTCGTTGTGCGGCTGGTACTGCTCCCACACAGCGAGGAGCATGGGGAGGACCTCGGCGAGGCGGCCCTGCTGGAGCCGGATGCAGCCGATGGCCAGACCCGCGAGCCCGCTGAGGTCCACCGCCCCGGCCGCCCTCAGGTCCGCCACCGCCGCGCCCAGTTCCTGCTCCGCCTCCTCGAAACGGCCCTGCGCCATGGCGAGCAAGGGGCGGCGCAGCCTGGCCACCGCGAACGCGCCCTGCAGCTCATAGGTACGGGCGATCTCGTCAGCCCGTACGAGGCACTGCTCCATGCGCGCCGGCTCGTTGCCCGCTGCTGCCAGGCGGGCGGCGGTGTAGGCGCTCATCCAGGAGAGCTCGGGAATGTCCTGGGAGTCGGCCACCTCGGTGAGTTCCTTGTGCAGTTGCTCGTAGGCCACGGGATCGAGCTCGCAGTCCACCCGGCGCAGCAGCGAGGTGAGGGTCAGGCCCCGCATCCGGGGATCACCCAGGGCACGGGCGCGTTCGACCGCCTGGCGTGCGACGGCGACGGCCCGTGGATCGCTGTCGTCGAGGGCGTCGGCAAGCTGGTCGAGGAGCAGGACCCGCTGCCGGTCGTCCGGGCAGCCGGTCCGCAGCAGCCTGTCGAGCTCCTCGACGGCTTCGGGGTCGGAGTCCGCGTAGGCGCGGACGCGCCAGGGGGTCGGTTCGGTCCAGCTCGTGTACGCCTCGGTCAGCAGATCGTCCCTGCCTTCGGCACGGGCGATCCGCACGGCTTTCAGCTGGGCGTCGCGTGCGGGCACGACGGCACCCATCCGGATCCGGCAGTCGACCAGCTGGCCCAGTAGGCGGACCCGCAGCAGCGGGACGTCCTGGCCCGCGAAGGCCGCCGGGTGAGCAGCCAGCAGGTTCAGGGCCGCGTCGAGAAGCGTTTCGGCGTTCTGTGGGGCGTAGCGGCGTACGGCCTGCTCGCCCGCGAGGCGGGCGTGGTGGACCGCGGGCTCGGCGTCGTCGGTGAGCACGGGGGCCGCCTGGAGGAGGTGGTGGGCGATGGCGGCGACGTCGTCGGAACCCAGGGCGATCAGGCTGCGGCCCAGCCGGGAATGCATGCGGGCCAGCCGCAGGCGGGTGAGGTCGGCCTCCAGCGCGTCCCGTACGAGGGCGTGGGTGAACCGGATGGTGCCCGGTCTCGGTTCGGTGAGCAGTCCCGCGCTGACACCGGCGTCCAGGGCGTCGAGGAGCTGGTCGGCATCGTGGTCGGCCGCGTGGATCAACAGCGAGACCGGTGCCTCGCGTCCGGCGACGGCGGCCAGGCGCAGTCCGGCCGTCGCGGTCGGCGCGAGCAGGGCCAGCCGGCGCCGCAGCACGTCCTGGACCCCCTGAGGAATGCTGGCCAGGGCCCGCTCCTCGCCCTCGCCGGCCAGCAGCAGGCAACTCTCGCGCAGGTAGAAGGGGTTGCCGCCGGCCCGTTCGGCCAGGGCCACGGCGGCCCGCTCGCTCATGCCGGCCGCCGCGCGTCTCAAGAGGGCCTTCGCCTCGGTGTCCGACAGTCCGCCGAGTGCCAGCCGTACGGGGGCGCAGGCGGCCAGTCGGGCCAGGGCCGCGGTCAGATCACCCTCGCCGGTGCGGAACGAGCCGACCAGGAGCAGGGGCACGTCACGCAGTTGTTCGGCGCACAGCAGGAACAGCTCCACGCTCTCCTGGTCACCCCGGTGCAGGTCGTCCACGAAGATCGCCAGGGGCTGCCCTCGCCCGGCGTCCCGGAGCCACCCGAGCAGGGCCTTGTGGAGGCGGAAGCGTCGCGCCGGGCTGCCGTCCGGCTGCTCGGGACCGCTCAAGGTGCCGGGAGCGAGCAACGCCGCGAGTTCGTCGGCGTACGGGCCCGGCGGAGCGCTCTGCGCGAGGCGCGGAAGCAAGTCGAACCAGGCGCGGCCGGGCGGGGCGCCCTCGCTCTCCGGGCACCGCCCGATGGCGGACAGCCAGCCCTGGGCGGGCAGTTGCCCAAGGGCGGCTTCCAGCAGGCTCGACTTGCCGATGCCTGCTTCGCCGGAGACAAGGACCACCTGTGACCGTCCGGTCCGGGCCCGGTCGGCGGCCAAGGCCAGCCGGGTCAGCTCCTCGTCGCGGCCCAGCAGACGGTCCGTCGTCAGCACCGTAGGGGTGGCCCGCGCTCGGTGTTCCTCGGCCGCGACCAGCTCCTTTGCAGCCTGCGTGGCTCGGGGCGTGCCGGGGTGCACGGAGACCGCCGCGGGCACGCCGGTCTCCCGGTGCAGGAGGTCGAGACGCTGGTGCAGCAGTGCGTGCTCCAGCTCCAGCAGGGCGGGACCGGGGTCGATGCCGAGTTCCTCGCCGAGGACGCGCCGGGCCTGTCGCAGCACCGTCAGGGCGTCTCCTTGGCGGTCGCGGGCCCACAGCGCCAGCGCCAGCAGCCGCCACCCCTCCTCGTGCAGGGGCTGGTCCCTGGTCAGCGCCCGTGCCTCGGCGAGCGCTTGCGCGGCCTGACCGCAGCGCAACTGTGCCGCGGTGAGCCGCTCGCGTGCGGTGCGGCGGATCTCCTCCAGCCGGGTGCGCTCACCCGCGGTCCACGGCTCGTCCGCGAACTCGGCGTACGGCTGCCCGCCCCAGCCGGCGAGCGCCCGGGACAGGCGGTCGGCAGCCAGGTGGGCGGGCAGCCCCGTCGTGGAACCGGCCGCCACCCGGTCTTCGAACACCCAGGCGTCCACAGCGTCTCGCTCCACAGCGAGGGCGTAGCCATAGGGTGCGCTGAGCAGGATCCGGGCTGCAGCCCGCGGCGCCCGTCCCGGCTCCAGGGTTCGCCGCAGGCGCGCGATGTAGGCGTGCAGCGATGCCTGCGCGCTCGGTGGGACGCGGCTCGGCCACAACCTCTCGACGATGCGATCCGTGGGCACGACCGTGCCTTGCGCGAGCAGCAGTTGGGCCAGGACCATACGTGGGAGTCGGCCCCGCGTGTCCGCCGGTTGTCCGTCGACCTCCACCTGGAACGGACCGAGCACCTCAAAAGTGATCATGACAAGAACATCTTGACGTGCTCCCTGGCCGAAGTCCAGGGAGCACGTCAAGCACCACCCCTCCGCGGCTGAACCGCGTCGATCACACTGTCCACCACCTCGTTCACCGGCTTGGAGGCGTCGATGACCGTCGCGCCAAGGCTCTCGTAGATCGCTCGCATCCGAGGATTCCACTCCAGGGCCGCCGCGAGCTCTTCGGGATGTTGACCGAACGCATTCGTCGTGCGGGTCGCAAGCCGGTGGCGGAGGGTGTCCTCGTCGATGACCAGACAGACGGTGACGTCGAAAAGGTCGCGGACGTCTTCCTCGTTCTCCGCCGACCCACACAAGAACGCGATACGGGAACGCGACTCCTCGACGAGTGCCTCAACACGCTCGCGGACGATCACCCACCCGTATCGCTCCAGCCAGCCCTCGGGGACCGGATACGGAGGATCCATCACGACCTCGCCGCTGGACCGGTCGATCCAGCGGCTGAAGCCGTCCTCGTCGGCGTCGAACGCCACGTAGCCCCACGCGCGCAACACCCCGGAGACCGTGGACTTACCGGTGCCCGAATTGCCCGTCACCCACACGACTGTCACGCGGCCAGCCTAGCCACGACAGTCCCGGGCCAACGACGCAATTCGCCGCGATCACGCGAGGCGAAGCTTCCACCCCGGACACCTCGCCCGTTGCCGGACATCTCTGCGAGGGCACCCCGTTGCACCCCGCTCCGAAAGCTGCCGGACCGCCGAATCGCTTTGAACAGGATCGAATTGCTGGACCAGGCGCCCCAACCGCCGCAGGGTCGGTGCGATCACGGCAGGTCGGGACCCGTCAGTCGACCAGGTCGCCGATCCCGGCTCGCCGCGGGCCAGTACGAGTGCAATCACCAACGGGAGACCGGCGGCCTGAGCCTGACGGGCAGCCGCAGAAGGAAACCGCCTTTCCGGTCACGTCACCGGGAAGAACCGGCCCGGCATCCGCCCGGCGCCGGTGGGGAGGGCCGGCAACGCGCCCGGCCGCGACGGAGGGACACCACCATGCGCACCATCACGCGAGGCGCCGCCGCGCTCGCCATCGCCACGGCCGCCGTGGCAGCGATCGGCACCAGCTCGGCACAAGCGAACGACCGCACCGTGTACGGCTGTCCGGGCGGGGCGGTCTGCATCTACCCCCGGGACGCCGACATCCACAACAGCACGCCGACCAACATCTACTACAGCTACGGCGCCCACAACCTGAGCAACCAGTTCGGCAACCACTACGTGCTCAACAACCAGTACGGCGGCGCCAATGCCACCGCCCAGCTGTGCAACGGCTACAACGGCGCCGACTGCGTGATCACCATCGGGCTGAACGAGTTCGGCGTCTACAACCTCACGCCGATCAACTCGGTCGTGCTGAACCGACCGTAGCACCCGCCGACAGGCGTGATGGGGGCACGTTCCGGCACACCGATCCACCTCCAGACTTCCTGGTCTCACCATGTGTGGACGGCAGCGACCGGCCGCCTCACTGGCATTGACCGACACGGCACCTCATCGAACACATCAGCAGGGGGAAAACCATGAAGCTGTCCCGTCGCGCCACCACCGCCATCGCGCTGGCCGGGCTGGCCCTCGGAGGCACACTCGCCGCGACCACCCCGGCCTCGGCGGCCACGACCCACACCACCACCCAGGCAGCGCCCACGGCAACGTACAACGGTGCCTGCGGCACCGGCTACACGGTCATCGACTCCACGCCGGTCGGCAACTCCGGCAAGGTGTTCCTCACCTGGAACCAGTCGACCGGCAAGAACTGCGCCGTGACCGTGCGCAACACCGTGGGAAGGCAGATCAACGTGACTCCTCCCCCTCGTAAACGAGGCGGCTTCTCGTTATGCCGGTTTGGCTTCGCGACGGACCAGCCCGGCCCGTAGAACGTTGATTGCTCCCACCGTGTCCGCGTGCGCCGAGTGGCCGCACGAGACGCAGTGGAACCTTTCCTGAGTGGGCCGGTTCTCGTTGGCGGTGTGCCCGCATGCGGGACACCGCCGTGAGGTGTTGCGGGGGTCCACCGCCATCACTTGCCGTCCGGCTCCTTCCGCCTTGGCGGCCAGGATCGCGAGGAACACCCCCCATCCGGCATCGGCGATAGAGCGGTTGAGCCCGGCCTTCGCGGCGGCCCCGTTGGGCAGGAAGCTGCCCGGCTGTTCGGGGTCCGACTTCGGCGTGGGGGCCTTGCTCATGTTGCGGATCTTGAGGTCTTCGTGCGCGATGAAGTCGTGCTCACGCACGAGAGTGAGCGCGGTCTTGTGTGCGTGATCCAGGCGCTGACGGCGAACCTTGCGGTGCAGGCGAGCCACTGTTTCCACGGCCTTGCGCCGCCGTCTGCTTCCGCGCTTGCACCGGCTGAGGGCGTGCTGTGCGGCTTCGAGCCTCTTGGCGGCCTTCGCCCCGTGGCGGGGGTTGGCAACGAAGGCGCCGCCCGAGTCGGCGAGGAAATTCGCGATGCCCAGGTCGACGCCGACCACGCTGCCCGTGGCGGGGAGAGGTTCGGGCTGGGCCTGGTCAGCGGTCAGGATCACATACCAGCGGCGGCCTTCGCGCTTCACCGAGATCGTCTTGACCTTGCCGGCCACGGGCCGGTGCTGATGCACGCGGACGTGGCCGACGCCCTGCAGGCGGACCCGGGTCGTGGGGTTGTGCGGGGCGGAGTCCCAGCGGCAGCCATCGCCGTCCCTGGGAAAGTCCACGGTGTCGAAACGCCTGGACGACCGGAAGCGGGCATAGCCCGGCTTGCCTCCGGCCTTCACGCGGCGGAAGAACGCGACGAACGCCTTGTCGAGACGGCGCAAGGTGGCCTGCTGTGAGGAGAACGACCAGCGGCCCTGACACTCCGGGTCGAGGGCGCGGATGTCCTTGAGCTGGGCGGACTGCTGCCCGTACCGGACGGTGGTTTTCGAGGCGTGCCGGTAGGCGTCGCGGCGTTCCTGCAAAGCCCCGTTGTAGAGCGAGCAGTGATCACGCAGCATGTCCCCGAGCGCGGCGGCCTGGCCCACGGTGGGCCGCATGAGGAACTTGTACGCACGGATCATCCGGCCCACCCCCTTTCCTGATCAGCCTCCAAGATCCTACTGCGTTGGGCGTATGTCACCGCGCTGGGAACCAAATCCCGATGTCCGTGCCGGCCGTCACGTTGTCTGCAGCCTTCACGTTCATTTGGTGTTCGTCACCAGGTGCCGGCGTGGCGTCTTCGATGACGCGATGCTGGATCGCTGCGAAGAGATCATGCGCGAGGGGTGCGGCAGCTTCGAGGCGGAGTTGAAGGAGTTCAACGGCGAAGCCGATCACGTACGCCTGCTGATCCACTATCCGCCGAAGATCGCCCTGCCCAAGCTGATCAACAGTCTCAAGGGCGTCAGCTCCCGCTAGCTGTGGGCTGAGTACACCGGCCGCATCAACCGCATCGGCATGGGGTCAGTGTTCTGGTCCCGCTCCTACTTCGCAGCCTCGTGCCGCGGCCCACCACTCACCATGATCCGTCAGTACATCGAGCAGCAAAAACGTCCGCTCTTGAATGCAGGCCAGAGCAATCTCAGGATGCGTTTCCCTCCCCGGCTGACACCGGGGATACCCACGCAAGATCAGAGATGGAGGTGACCCTGGACGCCCTCGGCGACTCCGACGAGCCCTCCGTCGACGAATCCCGGCCGCCACCCGCGCCCGTCTCGGCATTGCCCATGTCCCCGAGGGACGGGGCATCTTCTCCGCTCTCACCCTGGCGGAACATCTGCGCCTCGCCCATCGGGGAGAGCGCCTGGACGAGGCCGCCGCCTACCGTTACTTCCCGGTCCTGTCCCGCCTCAAGGACCGCAGGGCAGGCCTGCTCTCGGGCGGCGAGCAACAGATGCTCGCCATGGGGCGCGCACTGGCCCGGCGCCCGAAACTGCTTCTGCTCGACGAACTGAGCCTCGGCCTGGCGCCCATCATCGTGGAGGAGCTGCTGCCCGTCGTACGGCGCTACGCGGACGACTCCGGCTGCGGCGTCCTGCTCGTCGAACAGCACGTCGGCCTGGCCCTGGAGGTCGCGGACCACGGCTACGTCCTCTCCCACGGCGAAGTCACCACCCACGCCGCGGCCCGGGAACTCGGCGCCGACCAGGCCAGGATCGTCGCCGGCTATCTCGGCGAACACCCCGCCTGACCCATCCCCCGGGCCTCGAACACGGCCTCTCAGCCGCGGCCGGCCACGCAGGACAGCCGGCCCGGCACTCGAGGCTGCCCGGATCCCCACGACAGGAGTTGCGTTGTTCACTTTTCCCAGCACCGACGGTGTCACGATCCACGTGCACGAATGGCGGCCCGGCACACCACCGCGTGCCGTCGTGCAGATCGCCCACGGCATGGGCGAACACGCGGGCCGCTACGCGCCGCTCGCCGCGGCACTGACCGAGCAGGGCTACGCCGTCTACGCCAACGATCACCGCGGACACGGACTCAGCAGACATGCCGCACCCGGCCATCTCGGTGACAACGGCTGGAACCGGCTCGTCGACGACATGGCCGCCCTGTCGGCAGTCGCCCGCGAACGGCACCCGGGTCTCCCGCTGGTGCTGATCAGCCACAGCCTCGGGTCCTTCTCCGCCCAGCAGTACATACTGCGGCATGCCGCCCTCATCGACGCTGTCGCGCTGACCGGCACCACAGCGGTCGACCTGATGCTCGCGGGACAGACCGCCTAAGAAGACCCCCTGCGCGCCCTCAACGCGGCCTTCGAGCCCGCCCGGACGCCCTTCGACTCGCTCAGCCGCGACGAGCGCGCCGTCGACGCCTACCTCGCGGACCCTCTGTGCGGCTTCAGCCTCGACGCGCAGGGCATGGCGGACCTCGCCGCCGCACTGCCCACGCTCGCCGATCCCCAGGGCGTTCCGGCCCGGCTTCCCCTCTGCGTCATGGTCGGAGACAGGGACCCGCTCAACGAACAACTCCAGCTCAGTGACCTGCTGGTGAAGCGCTACCGCACCGTCGGCGTCACGGACATTACGTACCGGACATATCCGGGAGCCCGCCACGAACTGTTCAACGAGACCAACAGCCAGGAGGTCATCAGGGACCTGCTGACCTGGCTGCACCAGACCCTGCCCCGCTGACCTCCCTTGCACGATCGGATCCACCGTGCGGTCAATCCCTTTCCTGCTTTCGCCCATCAGTGAAGACACACCCCCATCACCCGCTTGGTGCGCGACACTTGGTACGCGTACGGCGTGCCACGCTTCACCCAGCCCGACGGCGCGAAGCGTGACGTTCCCCTACATGAGGTGCTGTGATCAGTGAAGTCCGGTAAGTCGAGCCTGGCAGCGTGGCTGCACCACCTCGACGTCGAGGTTCTGGAGCAGGTACTCGCAGCACGGCCGGACGCCGTGGCCCCGCCTCAGCCCCGCTCGGTCAGCGAACTGGCTGAACGCTTACAACGCCCGGGCTCGGTGGCGCTCGCGCTGCCCCCGCTCCCGCTGCCCGCCCTGCAGGCGGCCGAGGCGCTGGCGGTCCTGAGTTCGCCGGCATCTCGACATGTCGTTGCGGATCTGCTCGGCGCGAGCGAGGGAGAGGCCGCCCGCGGACTGGAAGCTGCGCTCCAGACATTGTTCACTCGCGCGCTGGTCTGGCCGGACAGCGAGGGAAATCTGCACATGGCGTCCGCGCTACGGCGGGCGTGGGACGCCCCTCTCGGACTGGACAAGTCGCTGGCGACGCTGTTGAACGATGCGACGTCCGAGGAGTTGCGGCGCATCCTCGCGACCCTGGGTGTGCGGCCTCCGAGCACCAAGTCGCAGCGTCTCGCGACACTCGTGGAGCACCACACTGATCCGGCACGTATCACCGAGATGGCCGCCCGGGCGCCGGCCGACACCAGGCAACTGCTGGAGCGGCGGGCGGACCCCGCGTACCGACCGGAGGTATTCGGCGCCTTCGGAGTGCAGTCCGTCTCCGAGCCGGGTGCCCGCTGGGCGCTGGAACGGGGACTGCTGGTCCAGAGGCGCTACGACTACGGCCCCGCGCACATGCCCGCGGAGGTGGCTCTCGCACTGCGCGGGCCGGGCTGGCACGCTCCGTTCGACCCCACACCGCCCGTCCCGCTCCTTGCCCCCATCACCCCGGCGGAGGTCGACAGCGAGGCGGCCTCCGCGGCCACGGCGTTCGCCGCCCACGCCGCCTCGGTGTTGTCGGTGTGCGCGACGGCTCCGCCCGCCCGGTTGAAGTCCGGCGGTGTCGGAGCCCGCGAGCTGGCCCGGCTCGGCAAAGCGGCACGCTGCGAGGACACCGTCGTGCGCCTCACCCTGGAAACGGCGTACCAGGCCGGACTCCTGGCCCGGGACGGTGACCGGGTCACGACGACGGACGCCTACGACACCTGGGCCGAGGCGGAACCCGCCGAGCGGCTACCGGTGTTGCTGCACGCTTGGTGGACGCTTGGACTCACCCCCTCGCAGACCCGGGACGAGGACAACAAGACGCTGGCAGCCCTGGCCGGTACTCACTCCTGCGTCGGTTGTCTCCAGGCCCGGCAGGGGCTGCTCACCGCCACTTCCCATCTGCCGGCCGGGCAGGGCGCGAAGGACGCGGCCGAACTGGGCCCTCTCACCCACTGGTCACGGCCCCTCGCCGAGGTCCTGCCGCAGGACACGACACCGTTCGCCACGGCGATCCGGGAAGGCGAGCTGCTCGGCGTCCTGGCTCGCGGAGCGTTGTCCCCGATCGGCGCCGCCCTGCTGGCCGACAGCACCGAAGAACTGGCCACGGCCTGCGATCGGCTGCTGCCCACCGCCACCACAACGGCCCGCTTCGGCAGCGACCTGACCGCCGTCGTCACCGGCACACCCGCCGCACGTCTGGTCACGCTCCTCGACTCGGTCGCCGAGCGGGAGACCAGCGGTACAGCCTCGACGTGGCGGTTCAGCCCGGCAAGCGTCCGCCGCGCCCTGGACGCCGGCCGCGGCCCGGACGCCATCCAGGCCGACCTCGCCGCCGTAGCCGCCAACCCGCTGCCCCAGCCCCTGGCATACCTGATCACGGACACCGCACGCAGCCATGGACGGATCCGCGTCACCTCGGCCGCCTGCGTCATCCACGGCGAGGAGCCCGCCCTTCTCACCGAGATCGCCGCCCATCGCAAACTCGCCAAACTGGGCCTGCGGCACCTCGCCCCCACCGTCCTCGTCAGCCGCACCCCGCTCGAGAAGACCCTCACGGCACTGCGCGCCGAGGGATACTCGCCCGTGGCGGAGACGGCCGACGGAACCGTGCGCGTCGAACGACCCCGCAGCCACCGGGCGACGCCGTCGGTACCGACCCAGCGGACAGCGATCGGCGGACCCGGTGTCCGGTCCCGCACGGCTGCCGCCCCACGGCGGGCCGAACTGACCGCGCTTGCCACCCGGCTGGCGGACGCGCCACTCGCCCAACCCGCCCCAGACCCGCACAACGACGCCCCCTCCGCCACCGGTACCGAAGAGATCATCGCCGGGCACGCGACCCACCTCTCCCACACCGACGTCCGCCAACTCGCCCACGCCGTCGACAACGACACGGCAATCACCATCGATTACGTCGCCGCCTCGGGCAGCCGCACGATCCGCACCGTCAGCCGCCTCGAGCTCGACCCTCCGTATCTGTACGCCTGGTGTCATCTGCGCGACGACGAGCGGGTGTTCACACTGTCACGCATTCACGGGGTGATGCCCCCGGCGTAGTGCCGAGCGGCGGAAACCGGGCGCGACCGGCCGCACCTACTGAAGCCGCCACTTCTGGTTGGCGGCGCCTGTGCAGCTCCAGATCTGCGCTCGGGCCCCGTTCGCCGAGGAGTTGTCGGTCACGTCCAGGCACTTGTTCGCCGCGGTGTTCACAATGTCCCCGGTGGCGGGGTTGTACGACCACTGCTGGGCACCGGTGCCATTGCAGTCGTACAGCTGCACCGTGGCCCCGTCCGAGGTCGACGCGGACGTGACGTCGAGGCACTTGCCCAGGGCGCGGACCGATCCGTCGCCCTGCACGGTCCACTGCTGGGCTGCGGAGCCGTTGCAGTCGTAGAGCTGGACGGCCGTGCCGTTCGCGCTCGAACCGCCCGCCACGTCCAGGCACTTGCCGGCCAGGCCCACGAACGACCCGCTCGTGCTGCCGCCGCCGGACTGGGTGCCGTTCCAGGTGAAGGTGGCCGAGGTCTTACCCGGCAGCGAGTAAGTGGCGTGCTGCGAGCCCCAGTTGATGGTCACCGTCTTGGCACTGGCGGCGTCGTTGTAGGCGATCAGCGCCTTGGAGCCGTCGGGGTTGCGCCAGGCCACGTTCGGCACGCTCGTGGACGCGGTGGAGGCGATGCGCTGGGCGCCGGGCCGGACGAACTTCGTCAGCTGGCCCATCGTGTAGTACTCGATGGTGTAGTCGACGGTCCCGCCGGCGCCGTCGCCGTTGTGAACGGTGATCAGTCCGGTGCAGGTGCCGCAGCCGCCGTTGTGCGGGCCCATGTTCTGGTCCACCGCGAGAGACCATTTGGTCACCGACTTCGCCCAGTTGCGGGTGTAGTCGATGATGTTGTTCATATCCTCGCGCTGCTGGTTGGCGATCCAGGTGCCGCCGGAGTGCTCGGTGCCGAACGCGTCCAGGTTCGGGTACTGGTTGTGCACGGCGGTCTGCTTGGAGACGTCCCCGCCGTAGCCGTGCCAGGCGATGCCGCCGAAGTTGGGGTGGTTACGGATGGCCGGGTCGTCGACGGAGGCGGCCGCGTAGGAGTCGTAGACGTCCCAGTTCCAGTCGTGCGCGAGGACCTTGGTGGACAGGCCCGCGGACTGTAGCTTCGGCAGCAGTTCGCTCTTGAGGAAGTACTGGAGGCCGGAGGCGTTCCAGCTCATCGACGGATAGCCGGAGCAGCAGGTGGGCTCGTTCTGCGGGGTGACGTAGGAGACGTTGACGCCCTGGTTCTTGTACGCCTGGAGGTACTTCACGAAGTAGTTCGCGTAGGCCCCGTAGTCCTCCGCCTTCAGCCAGCCGCCGTTGAGCGAGCCGCTGTCCTTCATCCAGGCCGGAGCCGTCCATGGCGAGGCCATGACAGTCAGAGAGGGATTGAGCTGGAGAGCCTGCTTGGTCAGCGGGAGGACGTCCGCGAGGTCGTGCGCGATGGAGAAGCTGTTCAGGTTCGGGTCGGTCTGCCCGGACGGGACGTCGTCGTAGGTGTAGCCGTAGCGTGCGAGGTCCGAGGCTCCCATCGGATTGCGCAGGAACGACAGCCCGATGCCGTCCGTCGGCGAGAACAGCTTCTTCATCGTGGCGTCGCGTGTCGCCTGCGAGAGCGCGCCGCTGGAGTTCATCAGCCAGGCCGCGGTGTCCGTGAAGGACGCGCCACCGCCGGTAAAGGTCTGGTACCGGGTGTTCTCGTCGACGGTGATGTTCTCACCGCCGCCACCCGTTCCGGACTGGAAGGTGAACGGCGCCTGCGGCTGAAGTCCGCGCGTGACGTGGCGTCCGGCTGAGTCGTCGGTGGTAGTGAGCCAGGCGGTGACCTGTTCACCGGCCGCGTGCGCGGGGGGAACGAACGCGGTGAAGCCGGCCGCGGAGAGCACGCCGGCCAGCAGCAGCCGCAGTGCGTGTGGGGGGCTTCTCACGGGGCATCCCTTCCTGACGGTACGTCCTGACGGGTCTGCGGGGCATAGATAACTCACGTCATGAACAAAGTCATGAGTGAACTGCTCGAGCCAGAGTGAACCAGAACGGCGGGAAAAGGTCCATACCAAGAACCCGAGAGCCGAGCCGTGCGCGGGCCCTCCACGATTTTCAGGTCAAGACGGCAACGGCCCATGGCTGCCAGGCCGTCTCACGGCCGGAGAGGTCGGCGGCGCCGGAGTTGACGTAGGTCGGTCAAGGACAGTCGTAGGTGAAGTGGGCAGTGGCTGCGCGGGCGGCAGGGGCGAGGAGGCGCAGCTCGGCCCGGGCCGTGCGATGTCCTCGCCCTTGATACGTCCACCGCAGGTGCAGACGCGCGTGTATCTGCCCGCGGACCATCACCTCGTGCAGGACGCCGGACGACGTGCCGTCGCTTCGAACCCAACGGTAGGAAAGTGTGCCGGAACGACCGTTGGTGGTGACGAGGCCGACGACATCCGCGGTGTTGTCGCATCGCAGAACTGTCGGCCGGGCCGTGACCGTCACCCCGGTGACCTCAAGGGAATGCCCGAAGCGCTGCCAGGCCAGGAACGCGAGGACGGCTGCCACCACGAGCGCCGGCAGAACGTGTCGGCGCAGCTTCCGACCGGCGAGAGGGGGAGGCGACGACGCAGTGGGCGGTGTCTGCCCGGTCCGGTGGGCGACGGCGGCTGTCACACCGGGACCGAAACGCAGCACGCTCCCCTCGACGCGATCCGGCCGTACCGAGGGAACGCTCACCGACGGCCGGTCGACGAGAGTGTCGTCCGACTCGGGGCGCTGGATCCAGTGGCTGGCAAGCACGGTGGCGCTGTACTCGCCGTCGGAGGAAGAGGAGGATTCGACGTCCGGTGCGCTGGCGTCAGCAGGGCCGAGGTGGAGGGTGGCGCTGTGCGCGTCGACGGGCGCGAGCACCTGGGTGGACTCCTCCGCCTCCTCCGGGGACGTGGGACCGGTGTCGTTCTGAGCGGTCATCGGAGCTCACACTGTCTGGTCAGGATCTGCTGGGAAGCACCACCGGACGCGGGCGCCGGACTGGTCGTGGCCTGAACCGTCCAGTAGCAGCCGTCGTTCTGGAAGGTGTGGTCGACGGTGATCGAGTACTGGGTGGCGCCGCTGCGCTCGAAGGTCTGGGACGTACCGTCGGCAGAGCCGGGCTGCCCACTGGTGCTGCCCGTGAGCCACGAGACCGTGACGGACAGCGGTCCGGTCCCGTCCGTGGTGACGGTGATGGTCGCGGTGGCGGTCGTGGGACCTGTCTGCTGGAAGGCCGACACCGCGACATCCTTGACGGCGGGGCCGGCCGGCGTGGTGGCGGTGGTGACCGTCGGTGTCGCTGTCGTGGACGTGGTTGCCCCGCCGGGCGTCGTCCCGTCGATGGGAGGCGTGGTGGCGGAAGTCGGGGGCTCACCGGTCTCGGTGGGCGGCGCGCCCGAGGGCGAGAGACCGGGGGACGAAAGGCCGGGGGACGGCGACAGGTCGGCCGGCGTGGTGGGCGTTGCGGGGGCTCCGGTGGGTGCCGCCGAGTCGGTGCTGGCCTGCGCGGCGGTGGTGGCCAGGGCCTCGGCGGTCCGTTGCGCGGCGCCTGCCTGGGCCTGGTGGATGCCGTACGTGAGCAGGATGCCCAGGAGCACGACGGCAGCCGAGACGAGCATCCCGGGTCGGCCGGGTAGCCACGACCGGGTCCAGTGGTGGCGTGGCGGCTGAGTCAGGACCGTGCGCGCGGTGTCCGTGGTGCTGCGGGGGGCGCGGGCCGAGGGCAACAGCAGTGCCAGCAGGGCCACCAGAGCAGCGAGCCGGGCCCGGCCGCGTTCCTCCCAGTCGGCACCGTAGGCGGCACCTGCGACCGTCTCCAGTTCTCGCACGAAGGTATCGGCGTCCGCCGGCCGCTCCTCCGGTGCCTTGGCCAGACCGCGACGGACCAGCTCACGGACCGCTCCTGGAACCTGTTCGACAGGGACGGGTGCGTCGACGTGCTGCAGGGCGAGTTCGGCGATGTTGTCGCCCGCGTACGGTTTGTGACCCGTCAGGCACTCGAAGAAGGTCGCAGTGGCCGCGTACACGTCCGCGGCGCGAGAGGCGGGGGCGCCCGTCCACTGCTCGGGAGCCATGTAGGACGGGGTCCCGGCCACGCCGGCGCTCGTACCGGCATCCACTGCGATTCCGAAGTCGACCAGCTTGGACGATCCGGCCGTGTCGACCAGGACGTTCTCGGGCTTGTAGTCGCGGTGGACGACTCCGACGCGGTGCGCGTCGGCCAGGCCGAGCAGCGACCCCTTGAGAAGAACGAGTGCGGCCTCGGGTTCGAGCCGTCCCTGACGGGTCAGCAGCGTTCGCAACGAGACGCCGTCCACCAGTTCCATCACGATGGCGGCACCGTCCGGACTCTCCACGTACTCATAGAGGCCGGTCACGTACGGGCTCTGGAGCCCACCAAGCAGACGCGCCTCCGACCGGAACTCGTACACGAAACCCGGTCGGGTACGCAGGGACTCACTGAGGTACTTCACCGCGACCGGCACGCCGGTCTCCGCGTGCACGGCCAGCACTACGCGACCGCTCGCTCCCGCCCCGAGCTCAAGAGACTCGGTGTATCCGGGCACCACCCACGTGCTCACATCATCCCCCCGGCCGGTGTACCGCTGTACGTGACCGACTCCGCAGCGCTGGAACCTTGGATTGAGAGACACATTTTCAGCCACCGCGGTTGCCGGCACAGGACCTTACTCCTCCCCCGGTCCACGCATCCCGCCTCACGCACCATGGACAGAAGGCGGCGGCACCGAGGGTGTCGCGGAGGGGCGGCCGTGTCACGAGCTCAGACTGCGAGTTTCCGGGGAGCGGCTCAGTGCGATCCGGATTCCGCCGTGGGGAGCCCCTCCGGCGCCGTGCCGTCCGTGACGCTCAGCTCCTGGGTCCCTACGACGGACAGCAGTTCGAGCTGTTCGGCTCCACGGCTTCCGGGCGGTGCGGTGAACCACAGCAGGCGTTGCCGTCCGTCCTCGCTGAGGAGGTTGTGGCAGTCGAGTTCGATGACGCCGAGCAGGGGGTGGATGATCTTCTTGCGGTCCATTCGACGCACCGCGACGTCGTAGGTGTCCCAGAGCGTCGAGAACTCCTGGCTGCGGCGGCGAAGGACGGCGATCATCTTCGCGACCTCCGCGTCCCGGCCGCGCCGGGCGGCTGCCGCCCGGAGGTCGGTCACGAACACCCGGGAGTGGTGGGGGTGATCCTCGGGCGGGTGGATCTCGCGTGTCCGCGGGTCGGTGAACCAGCGGTAGACGAAGCTCGCCGTCGGGCCGCGCTGGGCGGGGGACCCGCCGAGCAGGTTCCGGGCCAGGTCGTTTTCCACCAGGGTCTCGTGCAGGTCGGTGATGACGCGTGCCGGTGTGTTGGAAAGGCGGTCCAGCAGGCCCAGTAGCGCGGGCTGTACGTGGGCCGATGGTCCGTGCGTCGACCGGGGGATCGGGCGTTCGGCGAGGTGGAACAGGTGGTCGCGCTCATCGCCGTTGAGGCGCAGTGCTCTGGCGAGGGCGGCCAGGGTCTGGGCCGAGGGCTGTACGCCATGCCTGCCGCCGCCGCGTTCCAACTCGGTGTAGTAGTCGGCCGACAGCCCTGCGAGCTGGGCGACTTCCTCGCGGCGCAGCCCGGGGACGCGCCGGCGCGGGCCGTGGGGCAGACCGACGTCGGCGGGGCGGATGCGGTCGCGGCGGGTCCTGAGGAATGCGCCGAGTTCGGGAAGGTTCACCCCTCCATGGTCGTAGACGCGCGGGACCGTAGCCAGGGGGTGGCAACCCCTGGGTGGACGCAGCCCTGGCTTGGGGTGGGGAAGGGGGCGATCGTGGAGGACGCAGCAGGGGCGACGGCAAGCACCTCGCCGCCCCCGAGCCTCCACCACCCCCCTCGCATCGATCACAGGAGTCAGCCATGCCCACCCGCACGTCCCTCGACCAGACCACCGCCCCACCCCGTGTCGCGATCGTCACCGGCGGCTCGCGTGGCATCGGCCGCCGAACCGTCGGCCGGCTGGCCGCCGACGGCTACATGGTCGTGGTCGGCCATGCCGGCAACCAGGAGCAGGCCGAAGCCGCCGTGAAGGAGGCCGTCGAGGGTGGCGCCCAGGCGATCACGGTGCGCGCCGACGTCGCCGACGAACGCGCCGTCGCGGCCCTGTTCGATCTGGCCGAAGCGGAGTTCGGTTGTGTCGACGTCGTCGTGCACGCGGCCGGGCGGGCCCAGATGGCGCCGATCGCCGAGCTGGACCTGTCCGTCCTGGACGACCTGTATCGCACCAACGTTCGCGGCACCTTCGTCGTCGCTCAGCAAGCCGCCCGTCGGGTGCGCCCGGGCGGCGCGATCGTGATGTTCTCCACGTCCGTGGTGGGGCTTGCGTTCCCGACCTACGGCGCGTACTCCGCCAGCAAGGGCGCGGTCGAGGCGCTGACGCCGATCCTGGCCCGGGAACTGCGGGGACGGGACGTCACCGCGAACACCGTGGCACCCGGCCCCACGGCCACCGACATGTTCCTGGACGGCAAGGACGAGGAGACCATCGCCCGCCTGGCCGCCCAGCCCCCGCTGGAACGGCTCGGCACCCCGGCCGACATCGCCGAGGTCGTCGCGTTCCTGGCCTCCCCCGCCGGCCACTGGATCAACGGGCAAATCATCCGCGCCAACGGCGGAATCATCTGAATCTCCCTCAACGACCCATCCCTATAGGCAATTTGGGCAAGCGCCTCGCCGTGCTCATCCCTTCTGCGCGACGTGACCGAGGTCGCTGAAGCCGTCGTAGCGACTGGTCGCGACGAAGCACGGCACTGAGCCTCTGCGCACCCTCATGAACCCCAGCCGAGACGGCAGCGAAGTCGTCTCCGCGGTGGCCGACCGCCTCCGCGCTGACTTCTTCCGCGGCATCGGACTGGACAGCCTGCTCACCGCAGGCAGCTCCCTGCAATATCCAGCTGAGAGAAGGAACGACCAATCATGCCTTTCGCGAACTTCAAGGTCCCCGAGAAGACCCTCACCCCGAAGCAGAAGGAGGAGATCGTCAGCCGCACCACCGAGCTGTATGTCGAGATCTACGGTGAGCGCGCCCGCAACAACACGATGGTTCTGGTCGAAGAGGTCGCCGACGGCGGCTGGGGCATCGCCGGCAACGTGCTGACCCTCGCCCTGCTCGGCGAGGCGTCACCGACCGACACCAGCGGAGTCTGACCGCACCGGCTGGGTCGTTGAGATCAGCGAAGCCCTGATGTGTCCTCGTACCCGATCGGCCGGCGGTGTCACCGGGGTACGGGGACGGGGCACGACCGCGGTCAGCCCCAAGTCGAGCCGCTTGCCTCTGCCAGGCGGAAGGTTGCCGGTGGCGGCTCGGGGCGCGTGCTGTTGCGCCCGGCAGGAGGGGGGAGTCGATGTTCACCGTTCCCTCCTGCCGGGGCACTGCCGGGACTCCTCCTCGGTGGCCACGGCGGCTACGGCGGCTACGGCGATGTCGGTACCGAGGGGGCGGGCGAGGACCCCGGCAGGCAGTTCGCCAGCGAGCTGGAACAGCGCGGTCGAGCGGGTCTCCGCGAGTCGGATGCCGCGTTTGCGGAGCCTTCGCCCAGCTGTGCCGTCGACGTGAACCGAAGGTCTATGAGCTCCCTCACCCGACTCCTTGCGGGCGACGTGTGGATCGTGGGGCTGCCCCCTGAGCCGGAACTCCCCGCCGTGCCGGCTGGGAAAACCGCTGTCGGGCAAAAAGATCAAGATGATAGAACTACCGCCGTGCACAAGACTCTGGAGTTTCCCGATCTGCTGCGGCTGATCGACGAACGTGCAACCGCCTTCCGCGCCGCGATCGCCGCCGCGCCCAGCCTCGACCTGCCGGTGCCGACCTGCCCGGGGTGGACGCTGTCCGACCTGGTGCAGCACATCGGCGAGGGCCGCCGCCGCTGGGCCGCCACGGTCGCCGCCGGGCCGGACGCCACGGCCAGGACCCCGGCCCAGGGTGACGCGGTCGCGCCGCAGGAGCGCGAGGCGGTGCCGGCCTGGCTGGCCGCCTCGACCGAGGTGTTGCTGGCGGCCCTGCGGGAGGCCGGTCCGGACCAGGGCTGCTTCACCGGCTGGGGCAACACGCAGACGCCGCACACCGCCGGTGGCGTCGCCCGGCATCAGGTCCAGGAGATCGCGGTGCACACCTACGACGCCCAGCTCACCGTGGGCGAGCCGGTCCCACTGCCGGTCGAGGTGGCGCTCGACGGTGTCGAGGAGACCCTGTTCATCACCTGCTTCACGACGAGCGCCTGGCCGCACAAGCCCACCGCCTTCGACTTCCATGCCACCGAGGGCCGCTCCTGGCGCCTGACGGCCGACGGCGACGGTGCGCGGACCACCCGGCTGCCCACCGCCGCCGAAGACCCCGACGCGGCAGGCGTCTCCGTTCGCGGCACGGCCAGTGACCTGGTCCTCTACCTGTACGACCGCATCTCGTCGGACTCCCTGCAACTCGACGGGGACCCGCAACTGCTCGACCTGCTTCGCGCCTGGGAACCGGAGGACTGAGCGTAACGGCACGCCACCGCGCACAAACCAGCCGTTTGCATCGCGAACGGTCTCGTACCGAACAGTGCCTGTTTCACCGAATGATCGATCCCAAGGGTCGGCCGCGCGCATGAGACGAGGGAGTCCACAGTCAGGTGGTGACGCCGGACATGGGCTCCCTCGCGACCGCACCCTCCGTCAGGAACGACGACCTCGTGCGGGATTCGTCGCAGCTCGCCTCGCGCGCCGCGTGGAGCTCTACTCCACTTCTGTCACCACGCCGTCCGCGTCCATGAACCAGCTTCCGGTCTCAACGCCGTACACCTTCTTGTCGTCGAGCCACTTCCAGGACATCTGCTGCAGCATCTGGTTGGGCCGGCGTTCCCAGACCGGCTGGTGGTCCCAGCCCTCGACCCGGATCATCAGCTTGTCGGCGCCCGGAATCGCCTGGTAGAGGTCCGGAACCGAGAAGTGCAGCACGGGCCCCAACTCCACAGCCGTATTGGCCGTCTTGTCCTGGTCCCCGTAGACGATGCACACCGGCACAGCGGTGCCGAGCGTGGAGCCGTACGGCGCGGTGCTCGAGTTCCAGCCCCACCAGTAGGAGTTACGCCACCGCATGACGCCTTCCGGCGCCCCGGCTGTGGTACCGCCCCACTTCTGGCCGACGCTGTCGCAGTCCATGATGGACCGCCACACGTGGCCGGCCAGCTCCTTGTCGCTGATGGTGGCCTGCAGGCTGGCCTTGCTGGTCAGGTTCATCGGGAAACCGAAGACCGCGGCCGGCTTGGACTCGGGCTGCTTGGGCAGGCCCGTGCCTGGAGGTGGATCGAAGGGTGCCTCGGGGTGCGTCGACCAGCGGCCGGCCGGAGGGAAGATGGGCGCGAGAAGGAACATGCTCGCCACGTCCCCGGGATGCTGCAGCGCGTACGGGCCCATGACGAACGAGGCCGCGGACCAGCCGATGAAGGAGACCTTCTCGTTGTCGCACCGCTCCCTGATGAACTTGACGACGGTGGCCAGTTCGTCCCATTCGCTCTGGGAGTTGCCCAGTTGGTGCGGGTAGGGCGCCGTCGGGGAGCAAGTCCCGGTACCGGGATTGGTCTCCAGCAGGCCTCGCTGTGCGGGGTTGGCGTTGCATGGCTCGTCCATCTTCGGGCGGGGGGAGAGCCCGGAGCCCTGGAGGTCCATGATGTACACGTCGTAGCCCTTGCCCGCCAGGAACTGCGCCCAGCTGTAGCTGGTGTCCGCGTTCGGGGAACCGCCCTTGGGAGGGAGCACGAGGTCGAAGCCGGGGAGGGCCGGAACGCTCCTGCCGTGGAGCATGAGGACCGGCTTGGGGGTGTCGGTGGGCCCGGTCGCCTTCTTGTATTCCCGTACGAAGAGCTCGATCTCTACGTCTGCGTTCGCCGGGATGGTCGATTTGTGCTTGACCTTGTGGTCAAAGGTATTCAGCTGCGGCTGCGGCATGGTCGCCTCCGATGTCTGTTCGCCCTGAGGAACGGTTGTTCCCCAGGGGTGGTCAGCATCTCCGCGTCCCGTGGGCCGTGCAGGAAGCATGACAGCGTGGCGCACGGACAGTGACTGATCGGGTGGGCGCCGCTCCTCCGATCGGCGGGGCGCACCCAGGGGTGCACGACGACTGCGCACCGAACAGTTGCGGTGGCGGGCGGGGGCCGGGAACCGGCGGGGCGCGAGTCGATGCAGCCGACGCGGTCCACGGCAGTGCGGCGGAGGCGACCGCCCGTCGGCGCTGCGTGTGCCTTCTCGGCGGGGACGGCCCCGTCCTCACATCCCGGTCGTACCGCTACCCGTGAGTCCCGGAGCCAGCGCCGGCACCCAAAAGACGGCGACGGCCAGAGCGATCGAGGCGACCCCTACAGCACGGGCCACAAGGCGGCCGGCCGGAGCGAGCTTCTCGGTGGTGATCACGGCGGTCAAGGCCACCATGGCCCACAGGTTCATCACACCGAACGCGGCCAGCAGCACCATGAGCGACCAGCAACAGCCCAGGCAGAAGGCGCCGTGGTGGGCTCCTGCGCGCAGGTCGCGCGAGGGCCCCGGGTACGAGGTGTAGCGCAACATCAGCCCGATCGGTGAGCGACACCTCGCCAGGCAGCGGTCTTTGAGGGGCGTGAGCTGGTAGACGCCGTTGACCGCGAACACGGCTGCGGCCAATGCGGTGCCCGCCGCGGCGGGGAGGCTCACCGCCTGTTCCAGGCCGACGGCCAGCCCGTACGCCGGCAGCCCGGCCGCGGCCCAGACCAGCAGGTAGGCGACGGTGAAAACGACCATGCGCGAGGCCCGGTGCACGACGATGGTGCGTGCGTACAGCGCGGCGACGGACGTGGTCGCGGGCAGCATCATCGCAGCCATCATCAGTGTCCACACGGCCAGGAAGGCGGGGAGGCCAAGGCCCATGGTGCCCGGCATCGCCTCCATGCCGCCCCAGCGCGTCACCACCCAGACCCAGGCGGCAGCCGCCACGACCAGCAGCAATCCGGCGGGGCCCACCCCGCGCCGGACGGTGACCGGCCGACCGGTCACGCCGACCACGTGAAGGGCGCCGCGTGGCCGTTGCCGCCGGAGAAGTCCCAGGACCGGCCGTACACGCTGTCGCCCGTCGCTCGGGTGGAGCGGGCGATGGTCAGCGTGCTGTTCACCGGGTGGAACATGCCGGTCAGGCTCATGACCGGACCGTCCTCGCCGAACTGCGGGGCAACCTGGTCCACGATCTCGATGTCGATGGCGTCGCCCACTCTCGCGGAGTGGTGACGGCCGTCATCGCGGTAGTCGATGGGAACGCGCTCCACGCCGAGGACCTCGCCGATGAGTGGGGTGAGCGCCGCCATCGGCCCGCCGGCCTGGCCGGAGAAGACCTTGCCCAGCGCATCCGCCTGGCCGTCGTCAGCCCCACCGTCGAGGTACAGCGCCACCTGCCAGCCGCCCTCGGCCATGACCCGGGGTGCGTCGATGAAGACGGCGACGCTGCGGTCGGAGACGTCCACGCCGTCCACGTTCCCGCTGTCCACATGGAACGCGAGGGTCACTTGGCAGCGCTCGTGGTCGGCCGGTGCAGTGAGGCCCGAGGTGGTACAGGGGCACACCACGTCGCAGTTGCAGCTTTCGAGATACGTGCCGTTCAAATTCCAGGGCATGGCTCTTCGCCTCCCTCTATTGCGTCCCCCTCGGTAAGAAGATGCATCGGAGGAGTCCGTCCGTCCCGGTGCCGCTCTTCTCCAGGCTAAGCTTCAGCAACCCCGGCGCGCAGATCCGCTGCCTGCGCAGCTCACCATCCTCACACCGGGAAGCAAGGGCACCCGCGGCCTCGGATTCGTCATCGACGATGTCTTCCCCATGGTTCATTCGGACTCTGAGCCATGGTCGTCGTGGCCGATGCGCTCATCGCCCTCACCGTCAGAGCACGAGGTGGCGAGCCGTAGCACGGGATGCGATCCGGCCAGTACGCCGCCTTCCCGAACCGGTGCGCGAGACAGTCACCTGTCGGTGACGGCGAGTCGGACTCCACGGACGCGAGCACGAGCGACACAGGGTGCACGTGGCGTCTGAGACACCACCTGCGGGTCAGTTGCGTCGCCTGTCGCCGACGGAGCCCGTGGACGGGGCGTTCGCGGTGGCCACGATGGCCTGCAGTGCGGCTACGTGGCCTTGGAAGGCGGCTCGACCGTCGGTGGTGAGGCGGGCGCGTACGCGGCGTCTGATGGAGCGGTCGACGGTGACGTAGCCGGCCTGCTCCAGCGTCGAGAGCTGTTTGGACAGCGCGGAGTCGGACAGACCGAGTTGGCCGCGGATGTAGCCGAAGTCGGCCCAGTCGGCAGCCGCAAGCAGGGAGACGATGGACAGCCGGGTGCTGGGATGGATCAGCTCGTCGAACCGTGGCGTGGTCATGATGCCGCGCCGGTCCGTACGGCGCGGCGGCGTGCCGCTGCCAGCAGCAGCGGCCCGCCCAGCACGAGCATGACCGCGGCCAGGACGGCCGCCCCGGTGACCGGGTGACGCGCGTCGTCGGCGTTCAGGATGAGAGCTGCGGCGATGGTGACTCCGACCAGCGCGACCAGACTGCCCAGCACCCAGGCTGCCAGCCGTGGGCCGGCGATGTCAGCACGCACGCTCATCTGGCTGTTGCGGTGCCGTCCGTTGACCACCCGGGGCGCGATCGAGGAGTGCGCGGCCCCGAAGGCGAGGGTGACCAGGGTGGTCACCAGCGGATGATGCAGGTCGGCGATCACGCCGAGCGCGAGCCAGCCCGTGGCCAGGCCCGCCCAGTACCAGCGCGGCACGTCGATCTCGTCGATCACCCTGCGGCGGGATCGCTCCACGGTGTCCAGAGCGGCTTGTGCCTGCTCAGGTGTCAGCTCGTCCATGACGCCTCACTTTCCTGCCTGGAAAGCTCAGCATTGGCTTTCCGGCCAGGAAAGTCAATACTGCCGGCCGGGGGCCAGGGACGGGGGTTCACGCGGCCGGACACGGCTACCGCAAGATCGTTCATCTGCCGAATGAAGCGGATCACCGAACAGGTGATGCCGAAGTCCGCGCCGCCGGGACTTTCGTCCTGGCCCTACCGGCACTCCACGAGGCGTTCAGCGTCTCCACCTGTCCGGCGGCGACTTTTCGGCGTCCTTCGACAAGGACGCCGCGGGCCGCGTTGTGGTGTTGTCAGCGGTGCTTCGAGGGAAGGCCCAGCGATGTCGAGGGGGCGGTGGGATCGATGGCGCGCAGGATACGTCGACCGATGTTCTCGAGCTGTCGTACCTGCGCCTTGGTCAGCGGGTCGAACACCAGTCGGCGTACTTCCGCGACGTGGCCGGGAGCAGCGCTGACGATCTTCTCGTATCCCGCGTCGGTCAAGGTGGCCAGGGTGTAGCGCCCGTCGGCCGGATCGGGCCGGCGGTGCGCGTATCCCTTGCGTTCGAGGCGGGTCACGACCTGGGAGAGGCGCGAGAGCGAACCCTCGGCGAAAGCCGCGAGGTCACTCATGCGCAGTTGTCGCTCCGGCGAGTCCGACAGCGCCGCCATCACCCCGTACTCGAAGTGCGTCAGCCCTTCTTCGCGCAGCTGCGCGTCCAGCGCCTGCTCCAGACGCCGCATGACGCCCACCAGAGCGAGCCAGGCATGACGCTCCTCCTCGTCGAGCCAGCGGGGCACGTCGTCAGCAGGGCTGTTCGTCATGCGCTCCAATGTACCGAGGCTTCACGCTTAAAGTTAATCCGCCCGGCCTTCACTTGAACCTTTAAGTCATTGACGCTACGGTCTAACTTAAACCTTGAAGTGACTGCCCGGGGTGCCGAGCAGCAACGCAACCTTCAGGAGCCGCCGTGAAACTGCTCGTGCTGGGCGCCACCGGCGCGACCGGACGTCTCGTGGTCGACCAAGCATTGGCCGCAGGCCACACCGTGCGGGCCCTGGTGCGCTCACCCCAGAAGCTGGACGCACGGCCCGGCCTTGATGTCGTTGCCGGTCAGGCCACCGACGCCGACGATGTCACCCGGGCCATGACGGGCGTCGCCGCAGTGATCAGCACACTCGGCGCGACCGGCGGATCGGTCATCACCGACGCCACGCGCGCCGTCATCTCCGGCGCCGCCACCACCGGCGTCACCCGGTTTGTCGAGTTGTCATCCTTCGCCGTGCTGCGCGAGCGTCTGAGCGCGCCCGCCAAATTCATGTCCAGCACGGCCATGGGTGCCATGGTCAAGGACAAGGCGGCCGCCGAGGACGCACTGCGTGCCGGCGGCCTCGACTACACCCTCGTCCACGCCGTCCGCCTCACCAACGGCCCCGCCACCGGCGCCGTCAAGCTGCTGCCTGAATCAGCCACCTTGCGCCTGGGCGCCATCAGCCGCGCCGATGTCGCCGCCTGGCTGCTCACAGCCGCCACCGACGGCACTGCCGGACGCCGATCCGTCGTCATCGCCGGCTGACCTGGCCCACTCCCCCGCCCTTGCCCCAGCCCCCGCCCGATACCCCTTCCGGAGAACTCCTTGAGCCACCAACTCGCCACCCGTCCGGCCCGCCCCAGCGCCCTTCTCGTCACCGGCGGCCTGATCGGCACCGCGGTCGTCGCCGTCGCTCTCAACGCCGTCGTCGCCACGACGGCCCACGCTGCGGGCGCCTCGCACGATTTCCAGCCCCTCCAGCTGTCCGCCTACGCGCCCCTCACCGTGTTCGGCGTCCTGATCGGCGCTGCCGCCTGGGCGGTCGTTCGCGCCCGTTCGGCGCGCCCCGCACGCCTGCTGCGCACCCTCGTGCCCGTAGTCGTGCTTCTCAGTCTGATCCCGGACATCATGGTCGGCGTCTCCGACAGCCGGGCCGGTACCAGTTGGGGTGCCGTCGTCGCGTTGATGGTCATGCACGTCGTGGTCGCCGCCGTCGCCGTCCCGGCGTTCCAGCGACTTCTTCCCCTTCCTGCCGCGCAGGAATGACCCCTTGCGCCCCGAAAGGGCGCAAGCCCTCACACGGTCGTACGGCAGTCAGCAGACACCGTACGACCATGGCCCGTGCGCCGTGTCTCGACAACGGCGCGCGGGCCCAGCAGGTGATCTCCCGTATCCGCTGATGCCCCGAGGACGGCACCCGGTGTTCCGGCGAGCGGTGTGCTTCGGGCAGGGGCGGGTCAGTGGATGTGCGCGCCGCCGTTGACGTCGTACGTCGTACCGGTGAGATAGCCCGACTCGGGCCGGGCCAGGAAGGCGATGGCGTCGGCCACGTCGTCGACGGCGCCGATGCGGCGTACCGGAATGTCCGCGATCATGGCCGCCTTGCGCTCCTCGTCCAGCTTGCCCTGCGTGATGTCGGTGTCGATCAGGCCCGGGGCGACGGAGTTGACCGTGACTCCGAACGGGCCGAGTTCGCGGGCGAGCGCCTTGGCGAACCCCAGCAGGGCGGCCTTGGCCGCCGAGTAGGCCACTCCCCCGAACACGCCGCCCCCGCGCTCGGCCGACACGGACGACAGGAAGACGATGCGGCCGAATCCGCGCTCGGCCATCCCGGAAGCCACACGGTGGGTGACCACGAAGCTGCCGCGGACGTTGACTTCGAAGATCCGGTCCCACTCGGCGGGAGTGACGTCCACGAAGGGGGTCGGGGAGGTGATCCCCGCGTTGTTGACCAGGGCACCGATCGGCGCGAGCGCCGCTTCGGCCGTCCCGATGGCGGCGTCCACGGCGTCGGCATCGCAGACGTCCGCCGCCAGGCCCAGGGCCTCCACCCCGTGCCGGGCCACGACCTCCCGGGCGGTGTCCTCGGCGGCCTCCTTGTCCAGGTCGAGAACGGCGATGTGGTAGCCGGCGGCTGCCAGGGCGTGCGCGGTGGCGCGTCCGATGCCGCGGCGGGAGCCTGCTCCGGTGATGACGGCGGTGCGAGGGGTGGGTTCGGGGTTCAAGTCGTGCTCCTGAGATGTGGCGAGAGAGGTTGACGGGTTCAGAGTTCGCGGCGGACGCGTTCCTTGATCGCCGCGACGGAGAGGCCGTAGCGGTCGTGAAGCGTCGGCAGCGCACCCGCGGTGAGGAACTCGTCCGGCAGCCCGATCGGGACGATGTGTGCCGTCTGCCGGGCGAAGGCCAGACAGGACGCCACGGACTCGGCAAGACCTCCGATGACGCTGTGGTTCTCCAGCGTCACCACCAGGCGTCCCCCGGCGGACTCCCGCAGTACCGTCTCCCGGTCGAAGGGCTTGATCGTCGGCACATGGAGGACGGCGACGTCCACATGGTCGGCTGCGAGTTCGCGGGCCGCGGCAAGGGCCCGTACCGTCATCAGTCCCGTGGAGACGAACAGCACGTCCCGGCCGCCACGCAGCAGCGCCGCCTTGCCGAGCTGGAACCGGTAGTCGTACTCGTCCAGGACCGTGGGGACGGCGCCGCGCAGCAGCCTCATGTAGGTCGGGCCGGGGTGGGCCGCCAGGGCCGCGACGGTCTGTTCGATGTCGACGGAGTCCGCGGGGTCGACGATGGTCAGGCCGGGCATGCCGCGCAGGATGGCGAGGTCCTCGGTGGCCTGGTGGCTGGGGCCGTAGCCGGTGGTGAGGCCGGGCAGGGCGCCGACGACGTTGACGTTCAACTGGGGCTCGGCGATGTCGAGGCAGAGGAAGTCGTAGGCGCGTCGGGTGGCGAAGACGGAGTAGGTGGTGGCGAACGGGGTCATGCCCACCTCCGCCAGACCCGCGGCGGCGCCCAGCATCACCTGTTCCGCCATGCCCATCTGGAAGAAGCGGTCGGGGTGGGCCTCGCGGAAGATGTGCATGTCGGTGTACTTGGCAAGGTCCGCGGAGAGGCCGACGACATCGGGGCGTTCGTCGGCGAGACGGGCGAGTGCGTGGCCGAAGGGCGCCTTGGTGGTGCGCTGTCCCTCCTCGGCGATGGAGGCGATCATCGCGGAGGTGGTGAGCTTGCGCATCGGAGCCTGGGTGTTCATCGAGCGGTCCCCTCGTTCCGGGGGGCCGTACGGTGCCCCTGCCTCAACTGGTCGCGTGCCTGCTGCCATTCGTCTTCCTCGACGCGCAGGAAATGCGCCTTCTCCCGGCTCTCCAGCATCGGTACACCGCGGCCGATCCGGGTGTCGCAGATCAGGACCGCCGGTGATCCTCGGTGTCCGCGCAGGGCGTCGAAGGCCGCGAGGAGCGCCTCGATGTCGTTGCCGTCCACGCGGAGGGCGTGCCAGCCGAACGCCTCCCACTTGGCGGTGACCGGCTCGGTGCGCAGGACGCCCTTGGTGGGGCCGTCCGCCTGCAGGGCGTTGACGTCGACGATCGCGGTGACGTTGTCCAGGCCGTGGTGGGCGCAGGCGAGCGCGGCCTCCCAGGTGGAACCCTCGTCCAGTTCGCCGTCGGAGAGCAGGGTGTAGACGTGTGCGTCACTGCCCTGGTGGCGCAGGCCGAGCGCCATGCCGGTGGCCACGCCCAGGCCGTGGCCGAGGGAGCCGCCGGAGATCTCCATGCCGGGTGTGTAGGAGGCCATGCCGGACATGGGAAGGCGTGAGTCGTCGCTGCCGTAGGTGGCGAGTTCGCCGACGTCCAGCACGCCGGCCTCGGCGAGCGCCGCGTACAGGGCGATCGCGTAGTGGCCGATGGACAGCAGGAACCGGTCGCGGCGCGGCCAGTCCGGCTCGGCGGGGCGGTGGTTGAGGACGTCCTGGTAGACGACGGCCAGGATGTCGGCCACCCCGAGGGCCTGTCCTATGTAGCCCTGGCCTTGGGCCTCTCCCATGTCCAGGGCATGCATGCGGATGCGGTGGGCGGAGTCCTTCAGGGCGTTGACACGCCGGGTGTACGACGTGGCCGGTGCGGGCGACGCGGCTGGCGCGAGCGCCTGAGTGGGCTTCACGGTGATCCTCATTCTTCAGTGGGCGGTCGAAAGGGGCGGTTCGATGACCGTGGTCATGGCCCGCTCGGCCTTACCGCGCTCGTCCGCACCCCAGGTCTCGCGCGTCACCAACGCCGCCACGAGGCCCAGCAGCCCGTAGCAGCTGAACAGGACGGCGGGGCCGGCCCAGCCGGTGGCGGAGTAGAGCGCCGTGGCGATCATGGGGGTGAATCCGGAGACCACCGCGGACAGCTGGTAGGCCAGGGAGGTGCCGGCGGTACGGGTCCTGGTGGCGAACAGCTCGCAGAACCACGCTCCTTGGACACCGGCCAGGGAGTTCTGGCAGACGGCGTAGCTGATCAGGAAGGCGATCAGGACGAGCGCGGCGGCTGCGGTGTTGACCAGCAGGAACAGCGGGATGCCCCAGACGAGGCTCACGGTGCAGCCCAGCAGGTACACCGGGCGGCGGCCGATCCGGTCGGACAGGCGGCCCCACAGGGTGGTGGCGGCGATGCCCACGGCCGCGGCGGTCACCAGGGAGGTGAGTGTGGTGGTGCTGGTGACGTCGGGGGCGTCGCCGTCGTGCAGGTAGGACAGGACGAAGGTGACCGAGACGGCGTAGCCGGCGGTCTCGGTGATGCGCAGGCAGAACGCCCGCAGTACGTTGCGCCAGTCGTTCCGGATCACCTCGAGCAGTGGGTTCTTGACGACTTCGCCGGACTTCTTGAGCTCCTCGAACTGCGGGGATTCGTCGATCTTGAGCCGGATGAGGATGCCGACGGCGATCAGGACGGAGCTGAGCAGGAACGGCACTCGCCAGGCCCAGGTGTCGTCCAGCGTGTGGCGGCTGAGGAGGAAGGCGAGGTTGGCGAGCAGCAGGCCGACCGGGAACCCGGCCTGGGTGATGCCCGTGTACAGACCGCGTCGCCGCCAGGGGGCGTGTTCAAAGGTCATCAGGATGGCGCCGCCCCATTCGGCGCCGAAGGCGAGCCCCTGGATCACGCGGACGACGACCAGCAGGACCGGCGCCCAGATCCCGACCATCTGATAGGTGGGCAGGCACCCGATGAGTACGGTCGCGATGCCCATCAGCAGCAGCGATCCCACCAGCACGGGCTTGCGCCCGAGACGGTCTCCCAGGTGACCGGCGATGACACCGCCCAACGGACGTGCCGCGAAGCCGATCCCCAGGGTCGCGAAGGACAGCAGGGTGGCGGAGAGCGGGTCGGAGTCGGGGAAGAAGACGTCCCCGAAATAGAGGGCGGCGGCCGTGCCGAAGCCGATGAAGTCGTACGTCTCGATGGTCGCGCCCACGCCGCATCCAACGGCCACTCGCAGACGCTCGGGCGATCCCTGTGCCGCCTGGTGCGGCGCGTTGGTCTCAGCCATGCCGATCCTCCTTGATCGCGAGCGGGCCGTCCCGGGCCCATTGTCGGCTGTTGACTGTTAACAGTCGAGAGTGATGCTGAGCCCGGCGACCGAAGGGTGTCAACCCCCGGGAGGGAGGCCGGCCGATCTGCCGACTGTCAACAGATGACAGCGGCGGGCTACTATGACCGTCCCTGGACCCGAAGGAGGGCTGCACCGTGGCAGGTCAGGGGCTCGCGAGCCTCCCCCGATCGACGACCCTCCGAGAGCGCGCCCTGGTGGCGCTGCGCACGGCCATCACCACGGGCCAGTACCGCCCGGGCGACCACCTCGGCGAGGTGGAGATCGCCGAGCACCTGTCGGTGAGCCGCGGCACGGTACGCGAAGCACTACGCCATCTCCAGCAGGAGGGGCTCGTCACTCCCGGGGCCCGCGGCATGCTGCGCGTGTCCCAGCTGACGCCGACCGAGGTACGCGAGCTCTTCGAAGTCCGCGAGGCGCTGGAAGGGCTGGCGGTGGTACAGATCATCGCCTCCCCGCGCCGGCAGGAGGCAGCCGCGGCACTGCGCACGGCGCTCGACAAGCTCCACGATGCCTTCACGTCCGGGGCGGACCTGACCACCAAGGTCGAGGCCGACCTCGGCTTTCACCTCCTGCTGTGCGAACTCTCCGGCAACTCCATCCTCGTCAAGACCTGGCGGCAGCTCGAGGGACCGATGCGCGTGGTCATCATGAGCGCGGCCGGCGAACGCCGCGATGTGGCCATGTCCGCGACCTCCCACGCCCCCATCGCCGACGCCATCGCGCGCGGAGACGCCGAGGCCGCCCGAGAGATCCTGCACACACACATGGCCGCGGCCATCGAGCAGCTGGACATCGAGCGTTCAGGCACCCGCCCGACCTCGTGAGGACCGGGTCATCGGCGACTCCTGCGCGGTCCGGACGGCCAAACGGCCATGACATCGCCGTCGGCGGGTGATGAGTGAGCGCGGAAAGTTCGGCCAGTCGGCGCCGCCCTCGACACCGTCCGCGGTTCGACAAGCCGGATGCGACGGAGAATCGGACCCGGTACGACGTCGACGGGGCCGAGGCGAGCTGCCGGGAAATCAGCCGCCTGCCGCGTGTCGCACGGCAGGCGGCAGGCGGCAGGCGGCAGGCGGCTGATCCCAGCCCTCCGGTGCCGTCAGGCAGAATCCGGCGTCCTCGGCCGTGACACCGGTCCGGTCCTGGCTGGTTGCGGGACGTCGCCGGTCGTCCTCTCGGTCTAGCGGGGCGACCGGCGACGGATGGCTTCGGCTCAGGCAGAGATGTCGGATTCCCTTCGCTGCCTCGCGCTGGTGGCGACGGGGGGGCTGAGGGCGGGGCTGAGGGCGGGGCGGCGCAGGATGAGGGCGATCGCGACGCCGAGGAGGGTGAGGGCGACGGCGGTGAGTCCCGCGGTGCGCAGACCGGGGACGAGATCCGGGCCGGTGGTGGTGTGGACGCCCGCGTTGGCGATGGCGACCAGGATCGCCAGACCCACGGCGCCCAGTGACCGGCTACCCCGCACCCCTGTCATCGGCCCGGGCGGGGAGATCGGCATCGGCGGCGCCCCTCGCGGCGGGACGCCGGGTGCCGGCCCCGGTCTCCACCGCGGGGGCCAGGAAGGCTGCGCAGGCGACACACGCGAGGACGACGAGCATGGCGGGGCGCAGGCCGACGTGACCCCCGAGGAAGCCGAGTCCGGGCGGGCCGACGAGAAACGCGACGTAGCCGATGACGGCGACGAGACCGACCCGCGCCGTCTGGTTCGGGCCTGACTCCCCGGCGGCGGACAGGGCCAGAGGAAAACCGAGCGAGGCGCCCAGCCCCCACAGCAGCACGGCCGCTCCGGCCAGGACAGTGTTGTCGGAGACGATGACGATGAGCAGGCCGAGCGCACCGGACAGGGCACTGGCACGGACGGCGACGGTGCGGCCGAAACGGTCCAGGAAGTAGGTGCCGCCAAAGCGGCCCAGCGTCATCGCGGCGGCGAATCCCACGTACACGAGGGAGCCCGCTGTGGCGTCCATGCCGTGTCCGTCGACCATCAGCAGGGGCAGCCAGTCGTTGGCGGAACCCTCGGCCAGCGCCATGGCCAGAACGATCGCACCGATGAGCAGAAGCCGTCCATCCTTCCACACCGCCGGGCGACGGTTGCCGGTGCCGGCTTCCTGCGGCTGTTCGGACGCGGCGCGGCCGGTGCCCGCCGGGATGGCGCGGGCCGCGTAGAGGAGGAGGCCTGCGGTCAGCAGGACGATCGCCGCCAGGTGCCATTGAACCGGTACGCCGGCGGCCGTTGCCGCCATGCCCGCCCCGGCGCCCAGCACCGTGCCCAGGCTGAAGCAGCCGTGCAGCGCGGGCAGGGTGGTCCTGCCGCCGACCCGTTCGACGTCGGTGCCGTCGACGTTCACCGCCACGTCACCGACGCCCATCCCGGCGCCGAAGGCGTACAGACCGGCGACCACCAACGGCACGGAGGCGGCAGCACTCCCCCAACAGATCAGCGCCATCCCCGCGATGAGGAGCCAGGTCCCCCAGACGATCACAGGCCGCGTCCCGAACCCGGACACCAGGCGTCCCGAGCAGGAGATGCCCGTCATCGAGCCCAGCGACAGCCCGAACAGCACGAGCCCCATGTGCTCGGTGGACAGTTCCAGCCGGTCCCGGATCGCCGGCGTCCGCGTTACCCAGGAGGACATGGCAATCCCGGCCAGCAGAAAGAGCAGGAACAGCGCATGACGCCGCCGACGCACGGCCTGGTCCATGAGAACGCTTCTCCGTCCGAGGTGGGGCGGTTCCCGGCAGGTCTGCAGGCACTCCACCCCGGCCGGGACACATGTAGGCGTTATTCCACCACGCCAGAGAGCGCTTTCAACAGTGAGCGCGACGCCCGTCGAGTTGCCGTACGGGCCGAGCCCGCGGGAACTCCAAGAGCGGCCCCGTGCGGGTGGTGCGGGGTCGCCACGCCCCGCCCCTCACGCACTTCGCGTGTGCCCGCGAACCGCGCCGCGGAAGGCGATCGGGGTCTGTCCAGTGCGTTGGTGGAAGTACTTGCTGAAGTGGGTCGCGCTGGAAAATCCGAGGCGGTCGGCGATTCGGGCGGCTGTCTGATCGCTGTGCGCCTGGAGGCGCTTGGCTTCGAGGACCACGCGGCGGTCGATGAACTCCTTGGCACCTTGAGCACGGCGTTGCGCGACACACGGCGTGGTGCGGGCGGGCTCCTGGACGGCATCGGATCGCATCGGATCGCCGCCGGGTGAGCGGAGCCGTCAGCAGGTCAGGTCTGCCTTGGAGATGCGGCCGTGGACGCCCTTGACGATGTCGACCACCTGGGAGACGTGGAAGTCGGCGGCGGCGCTGAGGTAGGCCAGGCCGACGGGTCCGGGGATGCCGAACCGCTCGGTGAGCAGGGTGAGGGCGTCGCGTACGGCGTTGCGCAGGGCCTCGTCGAGGTCGTGGTCGAGGCCGAGGACGATGTGCTCGGTCGCGGTCTCGGCGAAGGGGGCGCGCAGCCGGGCGGCCAGGGAGCGGGTGGCCTCGTCGCGGTGGACGGTGAGGCGGAGGGTGGCACGCAAGGGGGCTTCGAAGGCGGTGAGGGAGACTTCGCCGTCGCCTTGGGAGAAGTGGGGGTCGCCGACGTAGCAGAGGGCGTCGGGGACCTGGACGGGCAGGAAGAGCCGGGCGCCGGTGCCGATGTGGCGGACGTCGATGTTCCCGCCGTGCGGGCCGGGTGGGACGGAGTGGACCGGGGACTCGGTGGCCGGGGCGACCCCCATGATCCCGAGGAACGGCCGCAGTGGGAAGGCGAGTTGGCGGCCGTCGCCGACGGGCAGCCGTCCCCGTCCGTCCTGGCCGACGGTCGCGACCAGGCTCGACGGCTCGCCCGGAGGTGTCAGCGGGTATTCGCCCGGGAGGGCTCCCTTGCCGTGCCGGTTGCTGATCACTCCGTAGGGCGCGCGACGGTGCAGGCTCAGGACCTCGACCTCCAGGACGTCGCCCGGCCGTGCGCCCTGGACCGCCACGGGTCCGGTGACGACGTGCGGGCCGTGCAGTGACGGCTCGTGCTCGCGTGCGGAGGCGGCCAGTTCCACGGCATCCCGCAGCAGACCGCCCTTGGGGATGCCGGCCTCGCCGAAGAAGGCGGCCGGGTCGCGGCCCTGGTCCTCCAGGATGCCCTCGTGGCTGATGGTGTCGAAGGTGACGGTCTCGCCCGTGCGGACGGTCAGCGCCGGTTTGGCGGTGGCGTTGGGCAGCAGGCCCCAGTGCACCCGGGAGGGGTCGGCGGGCAGGTAGTGGTCGCCGTCGAGGGGGCCGAGCCCGGGCTGGAGGAGGTTCACTTCAGGGCCTCCTGGAGGGCGTGCGAGGTGAGGGTGAAGCCGAAGCACTGGCGGACGTTGTAGAGCGTGGCGTCCATGCAGTACGCGGGCGAGGTGGTGGCCACCGCGTCCTCAAGCATGAGGACGTCGTAGCCCAGGTTCGCGGCGTCCATGAGCGTGGCCAGGACGCACTGGTCGGCGTTGACGCCGGCGAAGAGCAGGGTGTCGACCCGCAGATTGCGCAGCACGCTGTCCAGCTCGGTGTCCTGGAAGCCGCTCATCCGGTACTTGGCGACATGGAGCTCGCCGTCCGCCGGCTCGAGCCCGTCGACGATCGCGGCCGAGGGACTGCCCTGCTCCAGGACCCGGCCGCCCGGCAGCGGGGCCCCGATGCCACCCCCGGTGCCGTCGGGGTCGTAGACGTGCAGAACACCGGGCGGGAGGTTGGCCCGGTCGGGGCGGTTGCCCCAGTTGAGCCAGATCACCGGGACGCCGGCGGCGCGCAGGAGCGGCAGCAGACCGGCGATGACGGGGATCGGGGCGCGGGCCGGGTTCACGTCGACGCCGATGGAGGCGAGCCAGCCGTCGGGCGAGCAGAAGTCGTTCTGCATGTCGACGACGATCAGCGCGGTGGCCGCGAGGTCGGCGGTCACGCTCTGCGGCAGCGCCTCGACGGTGACGGGGTGCGGGGCGCGGTGGGGGCGGGCCAGGCTGACCACTCCCCCGTCCACCCGCCAGGCGTTGCGGAAGTTGGGTCCGATGAGACGGTGGACCTCAGGCATGCGCGGGGCTCCTCCTTTCGGTGATGAAGTCCAGCAGGTCACGGTCGCTGCCGCGGGCGCCCAGCGCGCACAGCCCCACGGGCAGGGAGCGCACCCGCAGCCACGGGGCGACGACCGCCGGGAGACCGGCCAGTGAGGCGAGGCAGGTCAGGCGCAGGGTGGCGGCGCGCACGGCCTCCACCTCGGCGGGGGTTGCGTCGACGAGCGGGGCGGGGCCGCTCGTGGCGGGCAGCAACAGGGCGGTGCCGGGCGGGACGACGACGTCCAGCAGCTTCCCCGCTTCCGTCAACTCCCCCTCCGCCTGGGCGCGTTGGGCCGGCGTGACCCGGCGTCCGCTGTCGAAGCGTGCCGCCACGTCCGGGGCGAGCGCGTCCGGGTGCGCCGTGATCCAGGCACCGTGTCCCTCCCACGCCTGGGCCGCCTGCACGGTACGGAAGGCGGCGAACCAGTCGTCCAAGTGCTCGCAGATCCCGGTGGACGCGCGAGTCACCGGCAGGGCCGATGCTCGACATGCCGCTTCGAAGGAGGACCGCACCTCGGGTTCGGCGAGGGCCACCAGGTCGTTGTCGACGAGGAGTTGCGTCACCGGTGCGGAGGGCTCGTCGGTGGTCAGCAGCGCCTGGGCCGCGGTGCGCAGGAGGTGCGGATCGCGGGCCAGGAGCCCGGTGGTGTCGAAGGAGGGCGCAAGCGCCAGCAGGCCCCCGGTGGGCGTGGCCGCGTGCGTGGGCCGCCAGCCGTACAGGCCGCAGTAGGAGGCGGGGACGCGGATCGAGCCGGCGGTGTCGGTGGCCAGCCCCAGGTCGGCCCAGCCACGGGCCACGGCGGCGGCCGGGCCACTGCTGGAGCCGCCGGTGATCCGGCCGGGCGCGGCGGGGTTCACGGGGGTGCCGTAGTGCGCGTTGGTCCCGGCGAGGCTGAAGGCCAGTTCGTCGGTCTGGGCGATGCCGGTGAGTTCGGCACCCGCGTCGAGCAGACGTCGTACCGCGTCCGCGTGCGCCTCTTCGGTGCGGGCTTCGGCCAGCCAGGCCGGGTTTCCCGCGCCGACGCGCTGTCCCGCCACGGCGAACAGGTCCTTCACGGCGGTGCGGACGTGTGCGAGCGGGCCCTGGCCGGTCGACTTGACCAGCGGACCGGTCACGCGCCACACCGCCGGATCGGGGCGGTCGTCCGGCACGGGTGCGGCTGTAGCGCTGACGTGTGCGGCGGCGATCCGCCACCCGGCGTCGGTGTGCTGCCACACCTGGGTCTGCAGCCCGCGAGTGCCGTCCTTGCGCCGTGTCTCGGCGGTGACGACCGCGACCGACGGCGCCGGGCGCACGACGTGCACCCGCTCGACGACCCGTGCCGGGGCCCCGTCACGACCGCGCCGGAAATCGGCGATCGCGGCGCGGCCCACCAGGACGGTGTCCCCTTCGGCGCGCAGGGTGTCCGGCCCGTGGAGGAACCAGTGGTCCAGGCCCGCCAGGTCGTTGGCCATCAGAGCCCGTTCGTACGCCCAGAAGGCGGCGAGAAGATCATCCATGGTCAGGATGTTCCCGCGCGCAGCACGGCGAGGTCCTGCTCATCCAGCGTGGCGGCGGGTCCGCGTTCGATGAGGTCGGCGAAGCCCTCGTCGGGGGACATCACGGTGATCGTGTAGAGGCGTTCGGTGGCGGAGGTGTTGAGGATGCGGTGCTTGGAGCCGGCGGGCAGCACCAGGACGTCGCCCGGGGCGAGGTCGCGCTCGTGCTCGTCGCTGGCGGCACGGCCGTGGCCGGCGAGGACCAGGAACGTCTCGACGGACTCCGGGTGCCAGTTGAGGGGCTGGGCGCCGCCGGGTTCCCACACCTCGAAGACGACCGTGGTGGGCGAGCCGTCCCGGGGGCCGGTGAGGACGGCGAGCTTGACGGTGTCGCCTGCGGTGATGTGGTGGGCGGTGATGTCGCGCAGGGGGGTGTGCAGCGGGGGGTTGGCCATGGCGGGTTTCCCTAGCGGGTGGTCGGGCGGTCGGGGCGGAAGCGCGCGCATTCGCGCAGGGCGGCGGCTGCCGCGGCGACGGAGGAGTCCACGAGTTTGCGGCCGAGTTCGGGCGTGGCCCCGGTGGGGTCGCCGATCACCCCGTCGGGGGTGGCGAAGTCGTCGCTGGTCCAGCCGAAGGAGACCGGCTTGCCGAAGCCGATGTGCTCGTACTCGGTGAGGTGTTCGGGGACGCTGCGGCGGGCCCGCGTCATGTCGACCAGGTCGGGGTGGAGGTGGAGCATGGCGGCGGTCTCCTTGATCCCGCCGTGCACGCCCATGCCGAGTTCGGTGGCCGGTGAGGCGCCGCCCTGGTCGGCGGGGAGCGAGGCGTGCAATAGGAAGGTGCGCAGGCCGTGCCGGGTGCGCAGTTCGCGCAGAGCGACGCCGAGCAGGGCGCTGTTGCCGCCGTGGGCGTTGAGGAAGGCGAGGCGGCGGACGGGGCCGGCGGCCAGCGAGCGGCCGATGTCGTCGAGGACGGACAGCAGGGTGCGGGCGGTGAGCCACAACGTGCCCGCGGACCAGGCGTGTTCGTCGGACTTGGTGTAGGCGAGTCCGGGCAGCAGGGTGATGTCGCAGCTCTCCCCCGCGAGCCGTGCGGCGCCATCGGCGACGGCCTCGGCCATGTAGTAGTCGGTTGCCACGGGCAGATGGGGGCCGTGCTGTTCGATCGCGCCGACCGGCAGTACCGCGACGGTGTCCTCGTCGAAGCGCGCGATCTCGGGTCCGCTCAGGTCGATGAACCTGGTGAAGGTCATGCGCTTTCCTCCGAACCGGCGGGAATCTTGCCCGGGTTGAGCAGGCCGAGTGGATCGGCGCTACGGGCCGTGTCCCGGACGAGGTCGAGGCGGCGGTCGACGTACCAGTTGTGCGGGCTGTGCACGCCGACGCCCAGTGCCTGCAGGGCGGCGATGCCGTCGTAGACGGTCGTCTCGTCCTGGTAGCGGGCCATGAGCATGCCGACCGTGCCGGAACGCATGCCCTCCAGGTGGAGCACGGTGTCGGGGAAGACCTCTTTGATCTCAGTGGTGTCACCGAGCAGGACGTCGCCGGCGACCTCCAGGTGGAACCAGCCGTCCTCGGCCTTCATCAGGTGGTAAGTGGGGTGGTTGAAGGACATCGAACTGATCAGGGCGGGACCGTCCGGCGCGGGCCGGACCTCGCGCACCTCCCCGCCGTAGGAAGCCACGATCGCCCCTGCCGCGTCGACGGCGTCCTCCTCGATGATCGCGCGCAGGCTCAAGGCCGTGGGGTCGAGGGCGGGGTCGGGCTGGTAGACCCGCACGAGCCGGGCCTCGTCCAGCGATGCAAGGCGCGGCGCCGGTTCGAGGTGTACGAGTGCGGAGAGCGCGGCGGTGGCGGAGTGCCAGTCGGTGAAGGCGGCGAACAACCCCGTCCAGGTGCGGGCCGGTTGAAGGCGCACAGTGGCGGTGGTGATGATGCCGGTGGTGCCGTAGGCGTGGATGTAGGGCAAGGTGTCCGCGTCCCGGACCGTGAAGGGGGTGGCGTCGGCCGTGCAGGGCGCGACGGTCAACTCGGTGACGAAGCCGTCGCTGTTGGTCTTGTGCACCAGCGAGCCGGTGCCGCCGCTGCCGCCGGAGAGGAAGCCGCCGAGCGTCGTGCCGAAGGTGGAGGGGAACATCCACAGCTCCTGGCCGATGGTGCGGGCGTGGGCCTCCAGGTCGGACATCTTCACCCCGGCCTCGGCGCGGATCCAGCCGTCGCCCGCGTCGAGGACGTTGCCGCAGCCGGTGAGGTCGAGCACGGCGCCGTCGGACAGCGGGATCGCCTGGCCGTAGTTGCCGGTGCCCTTGCCGCGGGGGGTGAGGGGGATGCGGTGGCGGTGGGCCAGGGCCAGGAGGTGGCGGATCTGCTCGTGCGCGGTGGGGCGCAGGACGACCTCGGCGTGGCCGGCGGGGAGTTTGGCCGAGAGGATGGGCGACATGTGGGCCCAGTCGCAGGAGGCCTTCTCCCGTGCGGCCGGGTCACGGATCACCCCGTCGGTGCCGAGGAGTTCTTCGGCCTCGGCGCAGAACTCCTCGATGCCGGGCGTTGCCTGACGCGGCGTCGGATCCGGGGTGGCTGCCGTGCCTTCGTCGGCGACGAGTCCGGTGAGTGCGGTCAGGTTCGCGGTCGTCATCACTTCAGTCCGATCGAGGGGTCGATGAACTCGTCGGTCGCCAGATCCCGGGCCGTCAGACCCGGCTTCACCTTGGCGCCGCTCTGCTCGACGAGGGGCGTGAAGGTCTTCTGGGCGGAGGCGACGCGCTTCATGTCGAAGCTGCCGAGGCTGCCGTCGGTGTCGTTGCCGAGGATGCCGAGCTTGACCATCTGCCGGGCGGCGAAGGTGCCGGTGCCCTCGGAGTAGACCCAACCGGTGTTGTACTGCTGGACCAGGTCGCTGATGAGTTTGACGGTCGCCGAGGGCTTGGCTGCGAAATCTGCGGCCGACTGCTGCAGGACGGGGACGAGCTTCTTCAGGCAGGGGCTGAGCGACGTCAGCTCGCCGCTGCGCACGGACAGGGACTCCGGGTAGACGTTGAAGCCGACGTCGGAGAGCAGCTGGTACTTGATCGGCTTCTTCCAGGCCGCCACCTCGTGCTGGTAGATGTACGGCTCGGCGGTGGCGAAGCCCTGCTGCGCGATGCCGGGGCTGGCGACGAAGCGGGCGGGCGCGCCGTCGTAACTTCCGTCCAGCTGGCCCTTCTTGATCAGGCCCTTGGAGACCAGCAGCGCGGCGTAGGTGCTGCCGTTGACGTAGACGACCTTCTCGTTCGACTTGCCGATGTCGGCGATAGTCTTCCAGTCGGGGTGGGTGGCCGGGTCCCACATCAGGACCTGCGGGCTCTTCTTCATCAGTGCCGCGACGGCCGTGACCGGCTGCTTGGCGGACGCCGAGATGGCCACGTCGGTGGTGACCGTGCCGAGAGTGATGCTCTTGTCGACGTACATCTGCGAGGGGACGCTCTGGTAGCCGATGGCGGAGCCGCCGGCCCGGATCTGGATGTCGACACCGGTGTCCTTGCCGCCGATGACCAGCGGTCCGGTGACCCGCTTCTTGTCGCTGTCGACGGTGTAGCCGGGGCCCACGAGGTTGTAGAGCGGGCCGTGTTCGGCCTCGGGCTCCCAGTCGACCTGGACGACGACCGTCTTGGGGCAGACGCCGGCCAGGCGCTGCGCGGCGGGGGCGGCCTGGATCTTGGTGGCGGAGCCGGTCGAGGTCGTGGAGCTGCCACCACAGGCGGTGGCTGATACCAGGATGATTGCGGAGGAAACGCCCGCGACGGCGACACGTCTGGTGGATGTGGGCATGGCTGAGCTCCCTGAGGGACGGGGCGGGGGAAGGAGAGAGAGGAGAGCGGGGGGTTACGGCCGTTCGGCCGAGGCGTGCCAGGAGCCGACGGCGAGCCGGGCGATGAGGGTGAAGAGGGCGAAGACCGCCACGCCGAAGAGCGAGGCGAGGATGATCGCGGCGAACAGGTCCTCGGACTGCAGCCGGGAGCGGTAGACGTCGAGCAGGGTGCCGATGCCGGGCTCGCCCTGCTTGAAGAACATGTCCCCGACGATCGCGCCGATCACGGAAAGGCCGGAGGAGGTGCGCAGACCGGTGAAGATCGACGGGAGCGCGGCCGGCAGTTCCAGCTTGCGCAGGCGGGACCAGCGGCCAGCGCGCTGGAGGGTGAACAGGTCGTGGTGGGTGCGGTCGACCGACTGGATGCCGAACAGGGTGTTGGCGATCATCGGGAAGAGGGCGATCAGGACGCAGACGACCACCCGGCTGGTGAAGCCGAAGCCGAACCAGAGGCCGATCAGCGGCACGATCGCGAGGATCGGCACGGTCTGCAGGATCACCGCGTACGGATACAGCGAGCGTTCCAGCCAGCGCGCCCTGCTCATCAGCACCGCCACCGTCATGCCGAGCGCGGAGGCGATGAGCAGCCCGACGAGCGCGACCTGGGCGGTGAGCCACAACGCCTGGAGCATCGGCTGCAGATGGGTCCAGTCGAGGAACGACACGGTGAGGACCTGGTCGGGCGGCGGGACGAGGAACCGCCGGGCAGGGCTGAGCAGCAGATAGGTCACGGCGTACCAGACGCCGACGGCCGCACCGAGGGATCCGAGCGGAGTGAGCAGTGCGGCGGCCCGGAACCGGCGGCGCCGGGCGGTCGTCGTCGGCCCGGCCTTGGGCAGGGGGTTCGTCACGGGAACGGCCACGTCGGCACGGGTGGTGATGTCCGCGCTCACTGGACTCCTCCTCGCAGAGCAGCCGAGACCTCGCCGGCGATCCGGCCGAACTCGGGGTCGTAGCGCAGCTCGGCCGGACGGGGATGGGGGAAGGGGACGTCGAAGGAGGCGGTGACACGGCCGGGCCGCGCCGACATCACCACGACCCGGCTCGCCAGGAAGACGGCCTCGGTCACCGAGTGGGTGATGAACAGGGCGGCGAAGCCGGTCTCGGCGTAGATGCGCTGGAGTTCCTCCTGCATGCGCAGGCGGGTCATCTCGTCGAGGGCGCCGAAGGGCTCGTCGAGCAGGAAGAGCGAGGGTCGGGTCATCAGGGCCCGGGCCAGGGACACGCGCATCCGCATGCCGCCGGACAGCTGCCTGGGCAGCTGCTTCTCGAAGCCTTCCAGACCCACCAGCCGCAGGGCGTCCCGGGCCCGTTCCCGGCGTTCGGCCTTCGCCGTCCCGGCGAGTTCGGCGGGGAGTTCGACGTTGGCCAGGACGCTGCGCCAGGGCAGCAGGGTCGGGTCCTGGAAGACGTAGCCGACGGAGTCGACAGGGGCGTGGACAGTGCCTCCGGTGGCGGCGTCCAGGCCGGAGGCGAGGCGGAGCAGGGTGGACTTGCCGCAACCCGAGGGGCCGACGACGGCGACGAACTCGCCGGGGGCGACGCGCAGTTCGACGCCGGTGAGGGCGGTGGTCCCGTTGGTGAAGTGCTTGTCGACACCCTCGAATCGCAGCGTCGCGTCGAGCGTCTTTTCGGCGGTGGTCGGCACATCAGCTCCCTTCAGTGCCACAGTCAGGAATGTTGATAGCATGAACATTGATTGTTTCCGGCCAGTATCCTGGCCGTATCTGTTCGCCGTCGCGATCCGGGGCGTTCGTCGCGGTACAGGGCGTTCGACGCGATCCTGATCAGAAGAACTCGCGGTGCACCGACGTACGGCTGACCAGCCGTCCGCCGGCGAAGACGAGCCGGTCGGGGCAGGACGCGCCGAGGATCTCCGACACCGAGTCCGCCCGCACCGCCAGAAGATCGGCCACGGCGCCCTCGTACGGCCCCGCCGCAGGCAGCCCGAGCACCGCGCGGGCACCCGCCGTGACCGCGTGCAGGGCCTCGTCCGGCGTGAGGTGACCGGCCGTGACCAGCAGCGACGCGGTCTCCAGCGGGTCGGCTCGGCCCACGGGATTGAAGGGGTCCCGGACGTTGTCGCCCCCCGCCGCGACCTGTACGCCCGCATCCAGCAGTGCCCGGACGGCGGTCAGCCCGCGCGGTGTACCGGACGGGTGCCCGCGGCCCTGGAGGTAGAGGTTCGTCAGCGGCAGGGCAACCACGCCGATCCCCGCCGCCGCGACCTCCTTGGCCGTGCGCATCGCCTCGTCCGGTTCCACCATGCCGAGACTCACGCAGTGGCTGGCGGTGACACCGGCGGCCAGGCCGCGCTCACGCACGCTCCGGGCGAGCAGGCGCAGGTCGCCCGCGTCCGCGTCGAGGGTCTCGTCGGCGTGCAGGTCGACACCGACGTGGTGTTCGGCGGCGATGCGCAGGGTGCGCGACAGGGAAGCGGCGGGGTCGGCGGACAGGTGCGGACAGTCGCCCAGCAGGTCCGCGCCCAGGTCGAGGGCCTCGTGCAGCAACTCCTCCGGGGCGTCGACGTGGAGCACGGCGATCTGCAGCCGTACGCGTCCCCGCACTTGCTTCCGCAGCCGGAGCAGGGCCCGCAGACCGCGCAGCGGATCGCCGCCCGCGGTCAGGAGGTCCACATGGGACCTCACCGCCGTCACCCCGTTCGCGCACAGATCGTCGACCGTCTTCGCGGCCCGCCGGAAGACGTCCTCCTCGGTGACGAGCAGGGTGTGGGCGCGCCAGGCCTCGACGGCGGCGAGCAGGTCTCCGGCCGGTGCGCCCACGCGGTCCCAGGTCAGGGCCTTGTCCAGGTGGGCGTGCGGTTCGGCGCCCGCGGCCATGAGCAGGTAGCCGGTCAGGTCGAGTTCGTCCGGAACGGGCGACAGCAGACCGGCCGGTGCCACGCGGTCGACGAGCCCGCTGTCCGGGTCGAGCAGGACGTCGCGGACGTCTCCACCCGGCAGCCGTGCGCCGCGCAACAGCAGTGGTGGCATGTCAGTGGTCCGTTCCGTGCGGCGCGGTGAGCACCGCGAACCCGTCGAAGTCATGTCGTCGTACGGCGGCGCCGAACATGTCGGTCGAGGCGTGCGGGCGGGTTGTGCCGTCCCGTACGGCCGCGAAGGCGTCGGCGACCCGGGCCACGAAGTCCGCCGACTCCCGGTGGCGCAGGTTGTGGCCGAGCAGGGCGGTGGTGACGGGCAGTTCGGCGAGACGGCGCGTGGAGCCCGCGAACGCTGTCACGTCTGCGCCGGGCACGTGGGCGAAGAAGGTTCCGCTGATGAGGGTGTCCCCGGCCAGTAGCAGCCCGGTGGCCGGCTCCCACAGACAGATGCCGTCCGGTGAGTGCCCTGGGGTGTGCAGGACTTTCAGGCTCCGGCCGCCCAGGTCCAGTACGTCCCCCTCGCGCAGCAGCCGGGTGGGGCGTACGGCCTCGATCCGCCAGTCGGCCAGGTCGGGCACCGGCCGTACCTCGACGCGGGAGTCGGTCAGGAAGAACCCGCCGGCGTCCACGGCGTGGAACTCCTCGTACCGTTTGCGGAGGTCGTGCGCGATGTGCGCGTACGACTCCAGCCAATCGTGCGGGGCCGGAGCCGTGTGCAGCGGGGCTCCGTCGGCGTGTACGGCGATGTCCGCGGCGTGCGCGGCCAGGGAGGCGTTGCCGCCGCGGTGGTCGAAGTGGTGGTGGGAGTTGACGACGAGGAGCGGCAGCCGGGTCAGCTGCCGGACCTGCTCACCGATGTCGGCGATGCCCATGCCCGTGTCGTAGAGCAGGGCCAGCTCGTCGCCGAGCAGGAGGTAGCTGTTGACGTGGCCGGGCTCGGCGATGACGAACGCTCCCGGACCCGTCTCGGCGACCTGGAACCAGCCGGGGCGGCTCACGCGGCACCGAGCGCGTGGTACCGGCGGTCGTGGTGCACGAGCGCGGTCGGTCCGCCCGTACCGGTCACCACGTCGTCGACGGCCGCGACGATCAGATGGTGGTCACCGGCCCGGAGTTCGGTCACGACGCTGCACAGCACGGTGTACGAGCTGTGCGCGAGCAGCATCGGCAGCCCGCTCCCCTCCTCGGCCGACCACTCGATCCCCGCGAACCGGTCCACGGTGCGGTCGGCAAAGCGCCGGGAGACGTGCTCGCCGCCGGAGTGCAGGATGTTCAGGGCGAACCTGCGGCCGTCGAGCAACGCGGGCAGTGAGCGGACGCCGCTGCCCACGCCGATGGCGAGCAGCTGCGGTTGCCTGCTCAGACTCATGACGGCGGTGCTCGTGAAGCCGACCGGGCGCCCCTCCCCGGTCAGCGCGGTGACGACACAGACGCCGCCGGCCAGGGCCGCCATGGCGTCGAGGAAGGCGGAGTCGGGCGGGGAGAGGACGGAACGGTCGGATCTGGCCGCGGCCATGGGGGCTCCCTGGAAGCGAGGGATGTTCATACCATCAACATTCAGCGTAGGACCCTCGTGTTTCACCGGCGTAAAACCCTCCGCCACCGACCCTCGCACCCCAGTGGCACACCCACCTCCACCCTTTAGGATTCCTGCCATGCCGGCCCGAACCGCCAACACCACGCCTCCCGCCACCGGAGAGACGGACGCGCTGCTGCGCGCCGAACTCGGCGGCGCGATCCGGAAACTGCGCAAGGAACGCGGCCTGACCCTCGTCCAGCTCGCCGAGCGCGCCGGGCTCTCCCACCCGTTCCTCAGCCAGTTGGAGCGCGGGTTGACCCGGCCCAGCATGCCCTCCCTGCACCGGATCGCCCGCGCCCTCGGCACCACCCAGCAGGCGCTCATGGCCACGGCGGCTCCGCACACCGACGGCGCGGCCGACACCGTCCACCTGGTGCGCGCGGGCGCGGGCCTGCCCGTGAGCAACACCGGCGGCACCGCACGGATGCTCGGCACGCCCGCCTACTCGTTCCATCCCGTGGAGTACACGGGGGTCGGGGAGGTGTTCGCCGACTTCTACGACCACCCCGGTGACGAGTTCGTCTACGTCATCGCCGGCGAGATCGAGATCGAACTCCGGACGGACGGAGCGTCCGGCCTGCACAGGCTCGGCCCCGGGGACAGCATTCACTACCCCGGCGGCACCTCCCACCGCTGGCGCGCTGTCGGCGACGGCTCACAGGTCCGGCTGCTCACCGTCCAGAACGCGACGGGCGAGGCCGATCATCACGGCTGAGCACACCGCGCACCGAATCACCGGATTCACCTGCCCGAGCAAGCCGTTGTGACGCCGCACCCATGTCGGAGCCACAGCGGGCTGACTCGGCGCACATACTCGGTATGGCGCTACGAACCCACCGGTGTCGTCGAGTTGTGCGTGCTGGATCATCCGGGCGCGGGACCGGGCGCCTGCTGGGGGCCGTGTGGAGAGCGACGGAGACCGACCGGCTGCCGCTGGCCCACAGCGAGCGCCTCGACCGGCTGGTCAGATAAACGCCGCTCCCCGCCGCCGTACGACAGCTCGCTCCCCCGCCCAGCGGCATCGCCTCCTTCGCCGGAGAGGCGGGAGGCGGGCCGGGACCGGCGGTCGGTCCTCACCAAGCCGTTCTGGGCGCCGGGCAAGCGCGCGCTGGAGTGACGGCAGGGCCGTGCGGAGGCCCTGCCGAGAAGAATGTTTCGCTCCAGGTGGTACCGCGGTACCACCTGGCCCGCGTCAATGCCGTCCTGGGTACCAGGATTCGCGGCTGTCAGCCTCCTAGCGTTCCTGTTTGACGGAGTCCGGTAGGGCCGACAGCCAATGCGAGGTAGTGACCATGCTCGAGGCGGAGCAACCGACGAAGCGGTACGGAGAGAAGACGGCAGTCGGGAGGCGGGCCGGTGCCATGGGCTGGACCTCGCTCGCCCTGGCTGGGGCCGCGTACCGTCAGGTGCGCACGGATGCGTGACGCGGCCCTCGGTCCCGGTCGGTGCGGTACCGACTCAGGCGGTCACCGTGCCGCCAGGCGCCGGGCCATGACGGGCAGGGGACATCCATGAGCGCCGACGACAGGCCCCTGCCGGGGACAGCCCCCCACTCGTCTCACGCGGGAACCGAGGCCATATGGGATCACCCGCTGGTCAGACGGGCGACCTGTGCCGGGAAGCACATCGGGGAGATCGACCGGGACCGTCCATGGCTGCTGGACGCCGGTGCGGTCGTCGTTCTGATTCTGATGCTGTGCGTGCCCGACCTGATATCCTCGCAGCGCCCGCTGGAGTTCAACGTGGACTTCACCCGCCTGCCCTGGCCGGGGACGATCGCGTTTCAGGCGGGTCTGCTGCTGCCCCTGCTGTGGCGGCGCAGACGGCCTGCCATGACCTTCACCGTGACCGCCGCGGTGTTCCTCCTCGTGTGCGCTCTGGGAGTCTGGCTGCGCGCCGGAATGGCCGTGCTGATCGCCCTTTACCATCTTGCGCTGCGCGGGCGCCCGCGCCACCTGCCCGTGGCCTGCGCGGCGCTGGCCCTCGGCCTGGGACTGATCGCCCTGCGGCTGAGGGGCGAGGTGTCGATGGTGGACGGGATGTTCTTCCTCAGCACCACCCTGGTCGCCGCGGTCGCGCTGGGGCTTGCCGTGCGCGTGCGGCGGGCTCAGCTGGCGGCCCTGCACGACCGCGCGGCCCGACTGGAGATCGAACGCGACCAACGTATCCAACTGGCCGCCGCCACCGAACGCACCCGGGTCGCCCGCGAGATGCACGACATCGTCGGCCACAACCTCTCCGTCATCATCACCCTCGCGGACGGCGGGGCACGGGCGGCCGACATCACCCCCGAACGCGGCAAACAGGCCCTGCTCATGATCAGCGACACCGGACGCCAGGCACTGGGTGAACTGCGCCGCACGCTCGGCGTCCTGCGCGACCAGCGCGCCGCCTCCGACGCCGCCCAGCTCAGCCCGCAGCCCCGGATCGTGGACATCAACGCCCTCTGCGCCCGCATCCGCGCCGCCGGCCCACAGGTCGTCTACCGCACCAGTGGAGATCTGGACAACCTTGATCGTGGTGTCCAGCTGACCGCATACCGAATCGTCCAGGAAGCGCTCACCAACGCCCTGAAACACGCGGGCCGTGACACACGCATCGACCTGACGCTGACCGCGGGTGACATGGATCTGCGCATCGACGTCCACGACACCGGCCCAGGCGCGCATGCCGCCCACCCCGAACCGCCCCACGACCAGGGACAAGGTCTCACCGGTATGAGAGAACGCGCCGCCCTTTACAACGGAACCGTCACCGCGGCGCCCGCTCCCGACGGAGGCTGGGCGGTGCGAACCGTCCTCGACCTCACCCCGATCACCGGTGTGCCCCAGCCCTCCCCCGCGGGCGGTGCGCAGTGACCACCGTGCTCATCGTCGATGACCAGCCGCTGCAGCGCTTCGGCTTCCGCATGCTGCTGGAGAGCTCTCCCGGCACCGAGGTCGTCGGCGAGGCGGAGCACGGCGGCGAGGCCGTCCGCATGGCCGCCGAACTCCGGCCCGACGTCATCCTCATGGACGTCCGGATGCCCGGCATGGACGGAATCGAGGCAACCCGCCGCATCATCGCCTCCGGCGGCCGCTCCCGGGTCCTCGTCCTGACCACCTTCGACCTGGACGAGTACGCTCACGCGGCCCTGCGTGCGGGAGCCAGCGGCTTCCTCCTCAAGGACGCCCAGCCGGATGAGCTGCTGGCCGGCATCCGCGCGGTCGCCGGGGGCGACGCCATCATCGCTCCGGCACTCACCCGCCGACTGCTCGATGCCTACGCCCATCACCTGCCCCAGACCTCGCCCAGCCGCATGCCGGAGCACGACCAGAGGGTCCGCTCGCTGACAGAACGCGAGCGCGAGATATTCGGCGCCATCGGCCGGGGCTGGACCAACAGTGAGATCGCCGAGCGTCTGGTGCTGTCGGAGTCCACGGTGAAGACGTACATCGGCCGCGTCCTGGCCAAACTCGGGGCCCGCGACCGCGTCCAGGCCGTCATCCTCGCCTACGACCTGGGGCTGGCCCATCCGCGCCCGCCCGAGTGAGGCACCGGGGCCTCGCAACGCCTGCCGCCACTCCTTGTACGGCCGCTGCCCTCGCCCCGTGTCGGCCGGCCGCGCCAGTCAACCACCGGAGCGGGTACGGACGTTCCACTCCCTGTAGTACCGCGGTACCACAGCGAGCGGGTCATTGCTCCCCTGGGTACCAAGATTCGCGGTTCCCGGACTCCTAACGTTTCCGGTCACGAAGCCCGGTAGGGGCCCCGGACGTGCGGTAGTGACCATGATCGAAGCGCAGCAACCCACGAAGCGGACACGTCGTCGAGAGTCTCCCGTGCCCCCGCAGCCTGCCGCATGGCGCAGGGAGCCACCCAGCCGGCCGACGAGCCGGCCCCTTCCACCTATCGGCACCTGCCGAACCAGCCACTCCTGAACGCGGAGCCCCATTGTCTACTCTCGCCCGCTGGTGCTATCAACACCGGCTCGTCGTCGTCCTGTTGTGGCTCGGCCTGCTCGGCGGACTGGTCGTCGCCTCGCAGAGCGCCGGCAGCGCCTACAGCAACAGCTTCTCCCTGCCGAACACCGAGTCCACCCGTGCCCTCAACCTGCTGAAGTCGTCCTTCCCGGCGCAGGCCGGTGACACCGACACGGTGGTGTGGCACGTCGACTCCGGCTCCGTCCGCGACAGCGCGACGAAGGAGCGGATGACCGGCACCCTGGACAAGATCGCCAAACTGCCCGAAGTCAGCGGTGTCACCAGCCCCTACAGCCCGCAGGGTGCGGCCCAGATCAGCAAGGACGGCCGCACCGCCTACGCCCAGGTGAACTTCGCCAAGGTCCAGCAGGACCTCGACAAGGCGAACATCCAGCGGGTGATCGACACCGCCGAGGCGGCCAGGACCGACGGCCTGAAGGTCGAACTGGGCGGCCAGGCGATCAAGAGCACCGAGCAGACGCCACCCGCCACCAGTGAACTCGTCGGCGTGGTGGCCGCCGCCGTGGTGCTCTTCGTCGCCTTCGGCTCGCTGTTCGCCATGCTCCTGCCGATCCTGACCGCGGTCGCCGGCGTCGGCACCGCCATCCTCACCACGGGCCTGCTCAGCCATGCGGTGACCATCGGTGAGATCGCCCCGACCCTGTCCGCCCTCATCGGCCTCGGCGTGGGCATCGACTACGCCCTGTTCATCGTCACCCGGCACCGCAAGGGACTGCAGGCCGGACACGACGTCGAGGAGTCCTTGGCCAGGGCCGTGAACACCTCGGGCCGTGCCGTGCTGTTCGCTGGTGGAACCGTCTGCATCGCCCTGCTCGGCATGCTCGTGCTGCAGACCAAATTCCTCAACGGAATCGCCATCGCCTCGGCGGTGACAGTGGCGCTGACCGTGTTCGCCTCGCTGACCCTGCTTCCGGCCCTGCTGTCCCTGCTGGGCAACCGGGTCCTCGGCAGGCGGGCACGGCGCCGTCTGGTGGCGGGTGAGCCCCTGCCCGAGAACGTCGTGTCGGGCCCCTGGGTCCGCTGGGCCGCCGTGGTGCAACAGCGCCCCCGAGTGCTGTCCGCAATCGCGCTGGTCGTGATGGTCGTCCTGACCATCCCCGTCTTGTCGCTGCGTCTGGGCTCCTCCGACTCGGGCAACGACCCGGCGTCCAACACCACCCGCAAGGCCTACGACCTGCTGGCCGACGGCTTCGGCCCCGGCTTCAACGGGCCGCTGCAACTGGTCGCCCAGGCCCCCACGGCCGCGGACAAGACCGCCCTGACCGAACTGTCCGCCCAGTTGAAGGACGTCCACGGGGTCGCGAGCGTCGTCGCGGCGCCGATCCGGCCCGGCTCCACGGTGGGGATCGTCCAGGTCTTCCCCACCACCTCCCCGCAGGCCAAGCAGACCTCCGATCTGATCCATCACCTGCGTGACAACGTGGTACCGGCAGCCGAGAAGGGCACCACCCTCAAGGTCTACGTCGGTGGGTCGACCGCGATATTCACCGACTTCGCGAGCGTGCTCTCCGGCAAACTGCCGCTGTTCATCACGGTGATCGTGGTCCTCGGCGGGCTGCTGCTCCTGCTCGCCTTCCGCAGCCTGCTGATACCGCTCACCGCGGCGGTGATGAACCTGCTGGCCGCCGGAGCCTCCTTCGGCGTCCTGGTCGCGGTGTTCCAGTGGGGCTGGGGCTCCGACTCGCTGGGGCTCGGCAAGGCCGGACCGGTGGAGGCGTTCCTTCCCGTGATGATGCTGTCCATCCTCTTCGGCCTGTCCATGGACTACCAGGTGTTCCTGGTCAGCCGAATGCACGAGGAGTGGGTGCACACCAAGGACAACGCCCGAGCGGTGCGGGTCGGCCAGGTGGAGACCGCGCGGGTCATCACCGCCGCCGCCGCCATCATGGTCTGCGTCTTCATCGCCTTCGTCTTCGGCGGCCAGCGCGTGATCGCCGAGTTCGGCATCGGCCTGGCCTCCGCGGTCGCCCTGGACGCGTTCATCCTGCGCACCATCCTGGTCCCCGCCGCGATGCACCTGTTCGGCAACGCCAACTGGTGGCTGCCCGCCTGGCTCGACCGCAGACTGCCCCACCTCTCCGTCGACCCGCCGGACGAGCCCGTCGAGGAGGCATCGGCGGACAGCCCGACCCTCGCACCGGAGCCGTCCAGCAGTTCCTGATCACCCTCCCGCGCGGCGAGAGGGAACAGGCGCCCGCGGTGGGGCGTCCCGGAGGTGATGAACCGGGGCGCCCCAGGCGGGACTTGGGTTCGGGACAGCTCCGCGCAGGCTGCGGCCGAGGGGGATGAGTGCGTACTCCGGGCGTGGGGGCACCTCCGCGTAGGCGGTACGTGTCACCAGCCCGACCAATGTGTGTTTTGTATGGCGCCTGCACGTCAAACCGTGGTCGCCCCCTCCTCCCACGCCCTTCACCACCTAGGTGGCACCATGACCGATCTGCTCGTTCTAGGCGGCAACGGCCGCACCGGAAGCCATGTGCTCACTCAGGCCGTCGCACGCGGCCACCGCGTCCGCGCACTGGTGCGCGATCCTCACACCCTCCAGGCCCCGCACGGCGTCGAGCTGATCCAGGGCACGCCCTCCAACATCGACGACCTCCGCAAGGCCGCCCAGGGCTGTGCGGCGGTGATCAGCGCGCTCAACAACTCCCGCGCCTCCGACAATCCTTGGGCCAAGCCCGTCAGCCCGCCCATGTTCATGACCGAGGCCACCCGCAACACCCTGGCGGTAATGAGCGAACAGGACATCCGCCGGGTCGTCGTGACCTCCACTCAGAACGCCGGGGACGGCAGGGCCGACCTCAACCCGGTCTTCAAGGCCGTCGTCAGGTTCTCCACCCTCAAGGCCGGCTTCGACGATCACGACGGCGTGGACGAGGTCGTACGCGCCTCCGACACCGACTGGACCCTCGTGCGGGCCGTCCTTCTCACTGAAGGGTCCATCGTCACCCCGGTGCGGGCCGCCGAGGCCGGAGCCGATAAGCCGGGCACACGGATCAACCGCGCCGACCTCGCCGGCTTCCTCCTGGACACCGTCGAACAGGGCACATGGATCCACAAGGCACCGCTCGTCTGGAACGCACGCGGCTGACCTGGCGAGACTCCGTTCGTTGCGCCGGTGAGGGCGGTTGGTCTCCCGCCGTTTCACGGTGCTGACGTACACGGGCCGTCGCCAAGGTGGATGCCTGGCCGGCTCTCGTCAGCGGGGCTTGGACGCCCACGCCGTCTCGACCGCGTCCGCGAGCGCCTCGCCCTTGGCGAAGCCGTAGTAGGCGGCGAACTGGAGCACGATCTCGTCCATCTCCGCCTTCGTGATCTCACCGGAGTGGAGGGCGGCGGTGACGTGGGAGTGGAGAGGGACGGGTGAGTCGTCGAGGGCGACGCAGGCGACGGTGATGATCCTGCGCTCCCTGCGGGTCAGCCCGGGGCGCTGCCACACATGGCCGAAGACGAAGCTCAGGATGCCGGCCTGTCGGTACGGCGAGTTCGGGGGAGGCGCGGGGACGAGGTTGACGTCGACGAACTCCTCGGCGCCGCGCTTGAGTCGCTCCTCCCAGACGTCGGATCCGAGCGTGTCCGTCTCCAACTGCGGCCAGACAGGGGCCTGTTGGCCACGGTCGCGGTGGATTCAGTCCCACTGCCGGGCGATCGCACCCTCCAGGTGGGAGGCCTTGGGCCAGCCGCAGTAGACCGCGAAGTGCAGGACGAACTCCAGCATGGCCTCAAGTCCGATGTCGCCGGAGGCGAGCGCCGCGTGGACGTGGTCCTCGATCGGCTGCGGTGCGTCGGCGGCGGCCACGCAGGTCAGCGTCACCCAGCGGCGGTCCCGCCGGCCCAGGCCGGGACGCGACCAGACCTCGCCGTACAGGAAGTCCCGTGCGGCCCGGCCGAACGGCGTTGCCGTCGGGGGTTGATGGCCGGGGAGCACTTCGGTCAGGGTCCGTTCGGCGGCCCTGTCGTCCATCTCGGTCTCCTGGAGGGGGAGTTCGGGTGCGTCGTCACGCACGGATGAAGACGTTCTTGGTCTGGAGGAATTCATAGAGGCCCTCTTTGCCGCCTTCACGGCCGTAGCCGCTCTGCTTGTAGCCGCCGAAGGGAGCACCCGGCGGCTGCCCCGAGGCGCCGTTGACGAGGACGGTGCCCGACTGGAGGCGAGGGACGATGCGCTGGACGCGGGACACGTCGCGGGTGTGCAGGGCGGTGCCGAGACCGTAGGGCGTCGAGTTGGCCAGTTCGACCGCCTCGTCATCGCTGTCGAAGGGGATGATGGACAGCACGGGGCCGAAGACCTCGTGCCGGGCGACCTCGCTGTGCGGGTCGACGTCGGCGAGGACGGTGGGGTCGATGAAGTAGCCGTCGCGGTTGTCCGGCGGCAGCCGGGACGGGTCGGTGGTGTGGCCCCCGGCTATCAGACGGCTGTCCTTGGCGGCCCGTTCGATCACGCCGAGGATCCGTTCGTGGGCCGTCGCGCCGACGACCGGGCCGAGTGCCGTCGCCTGATCGAAGGGATCGCCGACCCGGAATCCGGCGGCGGCCTCGCCGGTGGCGGCGACCACCCGGTCGTACACCTCGCGGTGCACCAGCATGCGGGTGGTCAGGTTGCAGCCCTGTCCGGAGAGGGTGAAGCAGGAGCGGACGGTCTCGGCGACGGCCTCGTCGAGGTCGGCGTCGGGGAAGACGATGGTGGCCGTCTTACCGCCCAGTTCGAGGACGACGGGTTTGAGGGTGTGGCGGGCCGCGTCGAGGATCTTCTTCGCGGTCGGAATGCCTCCGGTGAAGGAGATCTTGGCGACGTCGGGGGGGCGGACCAGCCGCTCGCCGGCCTCCGGTCCACCGGGCAGGACGTGGAGCACACCCGGAGGCAGCCCGGCCTCCAGGGCGATGTCGGCGAACCGGGCCACGGTGAAGGGGGCGAGATCGGGGGCCTTGACCACGACGCAGTTTCCGGCCGCGAGCGCGGGGGCGATCTTCATGCCGACCGACATGATCGGGCCGTTCCAGGTGAGGATGACACCGATGACGCCGTACGGCTCGGGCACGGTGTAGTCCAGGCCCGGCACCATGCGCGGGCTGGGCGGGATGGTCGCGCCCTCGAGTTTGTCGGCCCAGCCGGCGTAGTAGCCGAACCATCCCGCGCTCAGGTGCGCCAGCGCCGCCGAGGTACGGAACGGCACGCCGAGTTCGAGGGTGTTCAGGCGGCCGAGCTCCGGCACCCTCTCCAGCATGAGTTCCTCGACGCGCTGGAGGATGCGGCGGCGTTGGTCGGGCGACATCACCCGCCACTGCGGGAAGGCTCGCCTGGCCGCCGCCACGGCCGCGTCGATCTCCTGCGGCCCGGCCAGGAGGACGGTGCCGTTGGTCCGGGCGGTGGCCGGGTTGATGTGGTCCTGTGCGCCGGCGGAGGTGGCTGGGAGCCAGGTGCCGTCGATGAGGGGGCCGGTGGTGCCGAGGTCGCGGGAAAGGGATGTGGTCATGTCGGTGCCGCCTTCGGGTCGTCCTGGTGGGCGTGGTCAGGGCGCCGGACGCCGGCCCAGCGTCGACAGCGTGTGCGCGGCGAGGTCCGTCAGGGTCCGGAGCCGCGGCGCCCCGGCTGCGCCGGCGACGTCGAGCAGAAGGTCGACGTCCTTGCGCAGCAGGGGCAACGCCTGGCGCAGTCCGTCGGTGTTGAAGCCGGACGCGGCGAGGATGGTCGCGGCGCGGCTGCCACCGGTGCCGTGGGCCAGCACCTGCGCGACGACCGCGCGATCCATGCCGAGCGCGTCGGCGAGCGTGAAGGTGTCCAACGCCAGGCCGACGTGGGCGGTGAACACGAAATTGTTGACCAGTTTGGCGAGTTGGCCGCTGCCGAGGGGGCCGAGGTGGACAACCGGGTCGGCGAAGGTGCCGAACACCGGGCGGCAACGGGTGACGTCCGCCTCCCTTCCACCCGCCATCACCAGGAGCCGGCGTTGCGCGGCGGCGCCCCCTCCCCCGCTGACCGGGGCGTCCACCACGGAGATCTCCCGCTTGGCGGCCTCGTCGGCGACGCGTCGGCAGGTGTCGGGATGGACAGTGGAGTGGATGGCCACGATTCCACCCGGCGACATGCCGGTCAGCACTCCGTCGGCGCGGAGGAGTACGTCCTCGACGTCGGCGTCCGCGACGACGCACAGGCACACGATGTCGCTCGCGGCTCCCAGATCGGCCGGTGTCGCGGCCACGGTGGCGGCCGTGTCGGCGAACGCGTCCGTGGCGGCGCGGCGGCGCGCCCACAGCGTCAGGGGGAAGCCTTCCTCGGTGATCCTGCGCGCCATCGGTGCGCCCTGGCTGCCCAGCCCGACGAAGCCCACCCGCGTCATGGGGGTTCCGGTGCCGGTCACAGCCGGGTGACCCAGCCGCCGTCGACGCTGATCGTCTGCCCGTTGATCCATTCACCGGCCGGGGAGGCGAGCAGGAGCAGCGTGCCGAGCAGGTCTTCGGCGGGCGCGGACTTCTTGCCCGGTATGGCGGCTGTGAGCGCCGCGCGTGCGGGGTGGTCGGCGGGAAGGCTGCGCAGGCCCGGTTCGTTCTCGACCAGTCCGGGGGCGACGGCGTTGACGTTGATGCCGAGGGGGCCGAGGGAGCGGGCGAGGCCGACGGTGACGTTGACAAGAGCGAGCTTGCTGACGCCGTAGACGCCGCCGCCCATGAAGGCCCCGGCGGAGACCTGGTTGATGATGCGTCCACCGCCCCGCTCGACCATCGCGGTCTTGACCGCGCCGGCGCAGACGACGGCGCCGAACACGTTGACGCGCATGACCCGGTCGAACCAGTCGACGGGCAGGTCCAGGATGTCGACCTGGGGTATCCCGGTCATGAGGGCGGCGTTGTTGACCAGGATGTCGATGCCGCCGAAGGCCTCGACGGCCCTCGCGGCCATGTGGGCGGCCGAGGCACGGTCGGTGATGTCGACCCGCACGCCGAGCGCCTGCCGGCCGTCGGCCGCCAGGGTCTTGGCGGCCTGCTCTGCGCCTTCGCCGTTGAGGTCCGCCAGGACGACCGAGGCACCGGCCTCCGCCAGGGCCCGGCCGTAGACCTGGCCGATGGCACCGGCACCGCCGGTGACGACGGCGACCTTGCCGTCCAGACGGAGCCGGTCGATGGTGCTGCTGCTCATGGGGCATCCTTCGTCAGGCGGGACAGGTAGGCGTCGATGTCGGCACCGTGCTCGCGCAGTTCGTCGGCGGCCTGCGGCGCGGTGAGGATGAGAAAGCGGTCCTGGGCGACGCCGTCGGCGACGAGTTCACCGACCGCGCGGGCGTCCAGGACCGGGAAGTCGGGTCCGCGGGGCGGGGCCGGTTCCCCGTAGAAGCTGATCTGTTCGACGATGTTGGTGGCGACGCCGGCCGGGCAGAGGCATGAGACACCGATGCCGCGGGGGCGCAGGTACAGGGCGAGGGCCTCGGACAGGCCGACGATCGCGTGCTTGGTTGCGGTGTACGGCAGCCGGTCGAAGCCGTAGGGCAACAGGCCCGCCGTGGAAGCGGTGTTGACGATGTGTCCCGAGCCCCGCTCCAGCAGGTGGGGCAGGAAGGCGAGGTTGCTGCGTACGACACCCAACAGGTTGACGTCGACGACGCGTTGCCATGCCTCCAGGGGGATGGCCTCGGCGGGACCGACGGCGAGGATGCCGACGTTGTTCATGACCAGGTCGATACGGCCGAAGCGCTCAAGGGTCAGCTTTCGGACCGTCTGGAGGTCGTCGAGGCTGGTCACGTCGCAGACCGCGGGGACGCCCCGCTCGCCGAGTTCGGCGGCGACGGTACGGGCCCGATCGCCGTCGAGGTCGGTGACGACCACGCGCGCGCCCCGGCCGGCGAAGGCGTGGGCCGCGGCGCGGCCGATGCCGCTGCCCGCGCCGGTGACGACCGCCACGGCGTTGTGCAGATCGAAACTCATCGGAGCGTCGCTCCTCCGCTCGCGGGTGGGAAGACTGACTCGCCGGGAAGGCGGATGAATCAGGGGTGCAGCGGCAGGACTGGTTCACTCGCTTCGCTCTCGCCCAGCACGGCAGCGGTGGCGGCGGAGAGCGGAGCGTTGAGGAAGCCGACCAGGCCGTCCAGGAGGTCGCCGACGTGCACGGCGAAGGGCAGCACCCGCCCGCCGTGAGCCCGGGTGCGCTCGCGCTGGGAGGCGGCGTGCACACCGAAGGACAGGACCTGTGCGACGCGGTGGCCGCGCAGGGGCTCGGGCAGGTGGGGAAGCATCGTGCCGATCCGCTCGACGAAGTCGGTGGTGGGCCTGGCCAGTTCGGGTGGGAGCCGCTCGAACAGGTCCCGGTGGCCGTACTGCTGAAGCATGGCGACGAAGCTGAGGTAGTGGCTGCCCTCCTGTTCACCCTGTTCCAGGACGGGCAGCATGTGGCACTCCACCCACGTCCTGAGATCGTCCGGACGCTGACGGGCGATCAACAGCCGACGCCGCTCGTTCAGGCCGGGCAGGCGGTACTCGAAGATCTCCTGGACCAGGCGTTCCTTGGTGCCGAAGTGGTACTGCACCGCCGTGTTGTTGCCGTTCCCGGCCGCCGCGCTGATCTGGCGCAGTGACACTCCTTCGAGACCGTGCTCGGCGAAGAGCCGCTCCGCGGTCAGGACGATCTGTTGCTTCACGGACGGCTGAACCACGGCACAGGCCTCCGATGAGATCACTGCTGCGCGGAATTGAGAATCGGATTTCCGTAAGAGGAAAATTTAGTTAACGCGGTGTGCGGGTCTTCGGCACGGGTGACGCCGTGCCTCCGCACCCGGTTTGTCCTAGGACCCGCCGTGTCGACGGCCGCACCGCCGGCATCGAGTGGGACGCGGCGACCGGGGCCATCGGCTACAACATCCGCTACGGCCGCCATCCGGAGAAGCTCTACCACAGCTGGCTGGTGTACGAGCGGACCTCTCTCGACCTGCCCTCTCTCAATGCCGGCGCGGAGTACTGGGTGGCGGTGGACGCGTTCGGCGAAGGCGGCATCGCAACCGGCGAGACGGTGCCGGTGGTGTGATGGAGGGCGGTGGCCGCCTCATATACCTGCCAGACGCAAGAGCAGTGACTTCACCTCGGTGGCCGCGTAGGCCTCCTGCTGCAGCTCCGGTTCTGAACACAGCAGTACAGGGGCGTGGTCGGGGTTCGTCGGCAGGCGCCCATGGCTTCCGCTGACGCCCGAGGGGTCCAGCGGAACCGTACGGATCCGGTAGCGGAAGCCGGCCTTCTTGCGCAGCACGGAGCCGACGGCGCGCAGTTTCACCGCGGGGACCGTGTCGTCGTAGAGCAACTCGGCAGGGTCGTAGCCGGGTTTGCGGTGGATCTCGACCTGGCGGGCGAAGTCCGGGGCGCGGGCGTCGTCGAGCCAGTAGTAGTACGTGAACCAGGCGTCGGGGTCGGCGAGTGCGACGAGGTCGCCGGAGCGCTCGTGGTCGATGCCGTGGGCCGCTTTGCCGTCGGCGTCCAGCAGTTGCTCCACTCCGTCGAGTTCACCGAGGAGCTTGGCGACAGCAGCAGTGTCAGCGGGGTCCTTCAGATACACGTGGGCGATCTGATGGTCGGCGACCGCGAACGCGCGGGAGGCCCAGGGGTCGAGGTACTCCATGCCGTCCTGGGTGTGCACTTCCAGCAGGCCGGCTCGGCGCAGGGCGCGGTTGATGTCGACGGGTCGGGAGACGGGGGTGATGCCGTACTCGCTGAGCACGACGACGGTGGCACCCGCGCGCTGGAGGTGCTCGATCAACGGAGCCAGTGCGGTGTCCAGTTGGCGGGCGGCGCGGATGGTCTGGGGTGAGTCGGGGCCGCTGCGCTGGGGTTCGTAGTCGAGGTGGGGGACGTAGACGAGGGTGAGGTCGGGGTGTTTCTCGTCGAAGATCTGGCGGGCGGCACCGAGGATCCACTGGGTCGACGGCAGGCCTGCGTTCGGGCCCCAGTACGTGAAGAGGGGGAACGGGCCGAGGCGGTCGGTGAGTTCGTCGTGCAGAGTGGGCGGCCAGGTGTAGCAGTCGGGCTCCTTGGCCCCGTCGGAGTAGTAGATGGGGCGGGGGGTGACGGTCCAGTCGACGTCCGCGCCCATGGCGTACCACCAGCAGACGTTGGCGACGGTGTAGCCGGGCTCGCTCCTGCGTGCTGTGTCCCAGATCTTTTCACCGCCGACGAGGGCGTTGTGCTGCCGCCACAGCATGACCTCGCCGAGGTCGCGGAAGTACCAGCCGTTGCCCACCACCCCGTGCACCGAGGGGAGTTCGCCGGTGAGGAGGGTCGATTGGACGGTGCAGGTTACCGCGGGGAGCACGGTGTCGAGACGGGTCCGGGCGCCTTGTTCGCCGAGTGCGGCGACGGACGGCATGTGCCGCAGCAGATGGGGGGTGAGACCCACGATGTCGAGGACGACGAGGCGTTTCATGAGTGGTCCTCCTTGAGGCCGAGTCCGGTCAACCGCTCGCGGGCCCAGGCGAGTTCGGTTGCGATGCCGCCGGCGAGGTCGGCGGGGGGTCCGGGGAGGACGGACCAGGTGTAGGTCTCGACCTCGATGTGGTCGCAGAGGGCGGTGAGTCCGCCCAGCACTCCGGCGAGTACATCGGTGAGATGGCCGGCGGTGGTGCGCAGCGGCGGTTCGGGGTCGGCGTGCAGCGGGGCATGGAAGTGGGTCCGCCAGGGGCCGGAGCCGGTGGGCAGCCCGCCGTCCAGGGCGTCACCCAGGTCGTCCACGCCGAGCACCGTACCCAGGTGGGTCGTGCGCGTCTGGTGCAGGAAGCGGGGTTCGGCGAGGCGACGCAGAGCCTTCCGGGCCATGGGGTCCGCCGGGTCGGCCGCCTCGACGGCGCAGGATGCCTGGAGCTTCACCAGGGGCAGGCCGGCGGCGGACAGCTGGTCGAGCGCGGCCCTCGGGTCCTCGAACTGGACGGCGAGGTGACAGGCGTCCAGGCAGACTCCGAGCCGTTCCGGGTCGAGGCCGCCCAGTTCCCGTACCGCCTGTGCGGTGGTTTCGACGACGCAGCCGGGCTCGGGCTCGAAGCCGACCCTGATACGGCGGCCGGTGTCGGCCTCGATGGCGGCGAGCCCGTCGGCCAGCAGGTCCAGGGCGCGTCGGGCGGTGTCGGCCCGCTCCGTCGGCCAGGGATCCCGCCAGGCCAGGGGCAGCGTGGAGACGCTTCCGCGCTCGGCATCCTGGGGCAGCAGGCCCGCGAGCACGCGGGCGCAGTCGAGGGTGTGCCGCAGCCGGGCCTCGTCGGCCCAGTCGGGCAGGTAGACGTCCTTCCGGAGCCGGCGGTGCCTGGCCCGCACCCCCTGCCTGATCTCACCTCCGCCGCGACCTCCGAGCGGGCGGAACCGGGCCGATGACCGTCCATGTCCTGATCGTCGACGATCATCCCGTCGTCCGCTTCGGCCTGCGCGGCATGCTCGAGGCCTACGACGACCTGCGGGTCGTCGGCGAAGCGGGTTCCGGCGACGAGGCGATCGTCCTGGCCGCCGCCACACGCCCCGACGTCGTCCTGATGGACCTGCGGATGCCGGGTACGGACGGCGTGACCGCGACGGCGCGCATCCGCCAGGAACACCCCGGCATTCGCGTGCTCGTGCTGACCACCTACGAAGGCGATGCCGACATCCTGACAGCGATCGAGGCCGGCGCCACCGGATACCTGCTCAAGGACACCCCCATCGGCACGCTGACCGACGCGATCCGGGCAGCCGCCCGCGGTGAGACCGTCCTCGCCCCTCCGGTGGCCGCCCGGCTGGTGACACGCATGCAGGCGCCGGCCGGGGAGCAGTTGACGCCGCGTGAGGTTCAGGTGCTCGGCCTCGTCGCGCGCGGCCTGTCCAACAGCGAGATCGGTCGGCAGTTGTACATCGGCGAAGCGACGGTGAAGACGCACCTGCTGCGCACCTTCGTCAAGCTGGGTGTCAACGACCGCACCGCAGCCGTCACCGTCGCGCTCTCCCGGGGAATACTCAGTACTTGACGCCCCAGCGGTGCTTCACCGGCGTTCGCCGTTTCCGGTCCCTCAGCTCTTGGGCCGCCAGGGGCGAGTGCCGTATCGACCGCCATGGCCACCTTGTCGTCGTCGAGCCGCATGCCGTGCATGAAACGCCAGAACAGCAGCGGGCCCAGGATGCCGGCCACCAGGTCCCGGGCGTGCTCCTCGACGCCGGGGCGCAGTTCGCCCTGTGCGGCGGCCTTGGCCAGCACGGCGGCGAGATGCTCGTCCGCCTGCCCGAACATCTTTTCGCGCAGGCCTCAAACACCTCACGTCCACCACCGTCGAGGTCCGCGGCGCCGTCCTCCTCGAACGCCTGGAAGACGGCACGGTGCGCATCCCCATGGGCCTGGAGACCGAGGCCGGACGCAACACGGCCGTCGGCGGACTGGTGGGTTCACTCGTCGGTATCCTCGGCGGCCCTCTCGGCATATTGACGGGCTGGGGCATCGGCGCCGTGATCGGCGGCGGCTACGACTACAAGCGGGCCGAGGAAACCACCGGCACCGTCGCCATCGTCACCTCCAACATGCCGCCAGGGGGCACCGCGATCCTCGCCGAGGTCCGCGAGGCCGACCCCCAGCCCGTGGACCTGCTGGCCATGCGCTACGACGCCGTCCTGGAACGCCGCCCGTCGGACTCGGTCCGCACCGAACTCAAGGCGATGGAAAGGGCCGCCGACCGACTCAGGAAGGACGAGGCGAAGGAGAGGCGCGACCGCAAGCGTGCCGAGGCCGAGAGGAAGATAAAGGACGGAGCCGCGCAGCTGAAGCAGAAGATCGCCGGATAGCCGGCCCACGAGCGCGGGGTGACACCCCCCAGCCCCTCATGGCGGGGGCGAGCCCGCTCGCCCCCGCCGCCGTCACGGTCCGGACGGCGCCGCCGCCTCGGCGCCCGGAGCCGGAACGGGCGAGATCCCGGAGTCGTCGGCGTCCCCCTCGCCATGGCCGTCGGAGAGCTTCTTCTCGGGAAGGAGCAACGCGAGCACCAGGCCGAGGACGAACACCGGAACCAGGTATCGGAACACAGGCGTCAGCGCCTGTTGATAGGCCAGGATCACCTCGTTCTGGACCTTCTCCGGCAGGGAGTGGACGAGGGCCGGAGTGAGCGATTGCGTGTCCCCGACGGGACCCGCACCCGTACCTCCCAGTCGGGCGGCGAGTTGGTCGGTGAGGCGGTGGGTGAACAGCGACCCGACGGCGGCGGTGCCGAGGGTGGCACCGATCTCGCGGAAGAAGTTGTTGGCGGAGGTCGCCGTGCCCACGTCCGAACCGGGGAAGTCGTTCTGCACCGCCAGCACCAGGGGCTGCATCACCAGGCCCAGCCCCGCACCGAGCACGAACACATAGACGCCGACCACGACCAGCGACGTGCCGGTGTCCAGGGTGGACATCAGCAGTGCCGCGACACCGACGAGGATCGTGCCGACGATCGGGAAGATCTTGTACCGGCCGCTCTTGCTCATCAGCTGACCGGAGGGGATGGCGGTGGCCATGAGGCCGACGACCAGAGGGATGAGCAGCAACCCGGACTCGGTGGCACTGACGCCGTAGACCATCTGCAGATATGTCGGCAGGTAGCCGATGACCGCGAACATGCCGATACCGATCACCAGGAGACCGATGAGGGTGGCGATGTTGAAGATCCGGCTGTGGAACAGCCGCAACGGGATGATCGGCTCCGGGGCCCGGCTCTGGGAGTAGAAGAAGAGCACCCAGGCCAGCAGGCCGCCGGCGGCCATGGCGAGGATGACCGGGTCCGACCATGCGTAGTCCGTGCCGCCCCACTCGGCCAGGAGCACGGTGCAGGTCACCGCGGCGGCCATGAGAGCGAAGCCGAGGTAGTCGAAGACGACTTCGGCGGCCCGGCGCGGCAAGCGAAGTGCGAACGTTCCGATCGCCAGCGCCAGGACACCGACCGGCAGGTTGATCCAGAAGGCCCAGCGCCAGCCGGGACCGTCGGTGAACCAGCCGCCGAGCAGCGGACCGGCGACGGAGGAGAGGCCGAAGACGGCACCCATCGGAGCCATGTACTTCGCACGCTGTCGCGGCGGTACCAGGTCGGCGATGATCGCCTGAGAGGTGATCATCAGACCGCCGCCGCCCAGGCCCTGCACGGCCCGCCCGACGATCAGCCAGGTCATGTCCTGGGCCGCGCCCGCGATCACCGAGCCCACGAGAAACACCGCTATGCCGCCGAGGAAGAGACTCTTACGGCCGATCAGGTCTCCGAGACGGCCATAGACGGGCATGGCGATCGTGGCCGCCAGGATGTAGGCGGTGGTCACCCACGCCAGGTGGCTCACGCCATGCAGCTCGCCCACGATGGTGGGCAGCGCGGTGCTGACGATGGTCTGGTCAAGGGACGCGAGGAGCATCGCGGCCATGAGAGCGGCGAAGACGAGGCCGAAGTGGTGCGGCGGGCCGGAGGAGTTCTGCTCCCCCTCCGTGACCGGGGTCGAGTGACTCAAGGTGGCTCCTGAAACATCGGGGGATCAAGCAGGGGGAACGTCACGCCGCATGCCGCGAGCAGGGCGCGGTCACGAGGTCAGCAAAGTGCGGAGGAGTTCCGCCGAGCGCTCGACGTACGGCACCGGGGAGTCGTCGGTGTCGCCCGGACATTCGTCGCCCGCCCAGCGCTCCAGACCGGTACGCATCGCGGTGAGGGCGAGCGCGGCGATCAGGGCCGGCACTTCACCGTCCGGCGGCTGCCGGAGCCGTATGGCGACCGCCTCGGCGACGGAGCGCTGAAACGCCTCGAACCGGGCCAGCATCGTGGCCAGCAGCGCGGGGTGACTTCGTGTGAGGGCGAAGGCGGCGTGCATCTCCTGGCGGAGCGGCGGGTTGTCGGCCAGGTCCCGTACGAGCAGCCGGGTGAGGTCCGCAAGCACCTCCCGGGGGTGCGCGGTGCCGCGCGCGACGAACTCGTCGACCAACGACGACGGCAGCTGGAGGGGAGGCCCGGGCAGGACCGCCGCCTCCTTGTTCGGGAAGTAGTTGAAGAACGTTCGCGGCGAGACACCGGCCTCGGCGCTGATCAGGTCGACGGTGACGGCGTCGAAGCCCTGCTCCTGAGTCAGCCGCAGTGCCGCCGCGTGAATCTCGTGCCGGGTCTGCCGACGCCGACGTTCACGGAGCCCCTCACTCGTGGAAGCCATGAGGAACATTCTTGCATATCATGCAAACATTGCGCAGTGTGCAATCTGTCGCCCGCTCAGGCGGCGGCAGACAGTCGCCGTGCGAGGTTCGCGTGGACCGAACTGGTGTCGGGGGTGGCGGTCGGGCCGGCCGTCGACCAGCTCGTCCGCCATCCCGGCCGAGGAAGAACTCGCCAGGGCGAAAGGTGCGTCCGCGGCCAGGACGCCACCTGAGTGCGTCGTCCTGTCGGGCCCGGTACGGCGCACACCTCGTCCGGAGCCGGCACCTGTGAGCCTCCGCCGTGACGGTGCCACCCACGGCTCCGCAGTTCAGCTGCCCTGAAGGCTCGGAAAATCGGCGAACAGGCCCCAGTCGTCGTACTTGGACCGCACGGACCGCATTCTCGACCACACCTCGGGGGCGAACGAGTTACTGGCGCGCCCCGGATCCGCCAGCAGGTCCGCCTCGTTGACCCAGTATCCAGCCGTGAACGGCTCCAGCAGTGCCATCCCTTCGGCCACCCAGTCAGCGTTGGCCTCGTTCTCCTCCTCCGACTCGTGCAGTCCATAGATCGTTACGATGTTCGACCTCATCATGGAGAAGCACGCGTTGTCCCGGAGCGGGATACGCGGCGGCTGGAAGAGAAGGATGTTGTTCAGGGGCGAAGGACACGATGCCATGTGCTGTTCCAGCGCTCCGAGAAGCTGCTGAACACCGTCGTCACTCCACATCGAGTCGCAGTGGACGCGGGGCTTGTCGGGCGGGAGGAACAGATCGATCAGAGCGAAGAGATCCTGGAACTGTCGAGGAGAGGCGTGCTCGGCCATGAGGGGCTTCCGGGGGGTTGACCGGAGTGGACGCAGCGCGACTTCCGCGGCCTCCTCGTCCTCGTCGAACGCGAACGCCGCGACGGCGATGAACCGGGCCTCGGGCGGGGCATCCCCACCGAAGACGGGGCCGGCGAGGAAGGCGAACGGTTCCACCGTTGCCGACAGCCGCGGCGTCAGCTCATCGAGCCATGCGGAGACCACGGACGTGTCTTCCAGGGGGAAGACATACATGCTGACCCGGATGGCCGGCATCGGCTTGACGTCCAGGTAGTACGCGGTGATCACGCCGGGGAAGGACGGACCGCATCCACGCGCGAGCCACATGAGATCGCCGTCGTTCTCGTCGTCGACCTTCCGGACCGATCCGTCGGCGCCGACGACATCGAGCCCGGTGACCGAGTAGCAGGCGGGGCCCCACTGGTTCCAGTTGATCCCGAGCCCGCCCCCGAGGAGGTAGCCGCCCATCCCGGTGCTTCGACAATGCCCGACCGGAAAGGCCAGACCGTGCTGGGCGAGTGCCTCGGCCAGTTGGTCGCTCTTGACTCCGGGACCGACCTTGGCCTTTCGAGCGACCGGATCGATCTCCAGGTGGTTCATCGCCGCCATGTCGATCACGAGGGCGTCATCACGGATGCTGGACCCGATGTGGCTGTGTCCTCCGGATTTCGGAGCGATGAGCCACCCCTTGTCCACAGCGAACCTGACGGCGTTCTGAACGTCGGCCACATCGCGGGCGGGGACGATGGCGTTGGGATGCCGCTCCGGAACTGTCCGGGTCCACGACAGTCCGCGCCGACGCTGCTCGTAGTCGGGGCTGCCGCGGAAGACCGCGCCTCCGACGGGCAGGTCCGCATCGGAACGGTTCGTCTCCATTGGCTCTCCTATCAACAGTGGTTCGTTCACCACGGGCGTACCTGTCTCGGTCGGATCGTCACTTGGAGGGGTCCAGCACGACTTTGACCGCCTCGCGCCGCGCGAAGAGGTCATACGCGTCGGCGGCCTCGGACAGTGGGATCCGGTGAGAGATGATTGCGGAGGGCTTCAGCGCGCCCGCCTCGACCAGAGCGATGACCTCGTCGATGTAGTTCACGACGTTGCAGACTCCGCCCTTGACCGACACCTGCTTGATCCACAGCTCGCCCAACGGCAGTTCGAGGGATGGCTCGAGATGGGCTCCGGGAAGGGCGATCTGTCCGCCGACGGCGACGACCTTGCAGGCGCTGGACAGCGCCGCAGGCGACCCCACGGCCTCGACGACCACATCGGCTCCCCGACGGCCGGTCAGGTCGAACACGGCGTCCACCGCGTCCTCCCGGCTGACGTCGACCGGGGTCGCGCCGAGCTTCTCCGCGAGCGCGAGCCGCTCCGGCACCGTGTCCAGAACGGCGATGGTGCCGGCGCCGATCGCCTTGGCCGACATCACCGCACACAGCCCGACCGGGCCCGCACCGACGACGGCCACCGCGTCCCCAGGGCGGAAGGACTGGCGCACCGCTTCGTAGGCAGTGGTGAGGATGTCCCCCACGAACAGCATGTCCTCGGCCTTGCTCGCATCCGTGATCCTGCGCAGCGACCCGTCGGCGAACGGCGCCACCGCGAACTGGGCATGCACGCCCGGCAGATCGCCGAATCCGGCCCCCAGCCCGTAGACGCGCATGTCAGCGCAGACCGCGCTGTGTCCCCGACGGCACGACCGGCAGTTGCCACAGCTGGCGACGCAGGACCCGGCGACCCTGTCGCCGGGCTCGAACTGCCGTACCGCCGAGCCGACCGCCTCGACGGTCCCGACGAACTCGTGGCCCATGATCACGCCGGTCTCCACCGGCATGGTCCGCTCGTAGACGTGCAGATCCGTGCCGCAGATGGCGGCCAGATCGATCCTGACCAGTGCGTCCGTCGGACTCAGCTCGCCGGGCCGGCCCACCTTCTGTACCTCGACCGTCCGTTCACCGGTCAGGACGACCGCCTGCATGGTCGACATGTGTCCCTGCCTTTCCCGGCGCGTCTCCTCGTTTCCCCGGGGTGCGCCTGATCACTTCGTGCTCGTCGATGGGTTGAGGCGCATCCCGGGCCCCCGCCGGCCGTCTCGCACGGACGGGCTGCTGACGGATGTGGTCGGCCGTCTCACCGCGAGCGGAGCCTCGCCCCGTCGGGTCGCGCGTGCTGGAGCGGCCGGTCACTGCGCGGAAGTTGTGCGAAGTCCTGCGCTCGCTCGTGGTGGGCTTGGCCTGTCCGGGAGGGATGCGCGCTCCACTGGCTTGTCCCGGTCGGGTTTCGCGACGTCCGGGTCATGAACTCGTCGATCTGCGTGCGCTCAGCCGACGTCCGTAGAACACCGAGCGGCGGTCGGGGAGTTCGCGATCCGCCTCACAGCGGCGGCCACGTGTCCGCTCACGCCGCCCGGTGGTGCCGAGGCGACCATCGCCGCCGCCATTCCCTGCCCCGGACGCCGGTGCGGTCCTGGTTCCGGGTCTACTTCAGGAGACGGATCGAGTGGCCTTCCACGTACTCGGGCAGGCCGGCCGCCCCGAACTCGCGGCCGATGCCGCTCTGCTTGATCCCGCCGAAGGGCATGCGCAGGTCCAGCGATTCGAAGGAGTGGGTGTTGATGAACGTGCTGCCCGCCTCGATGCGGCGGGCCAGCTCCAGGCCCCGCTCGGGGTCCGCCGTCCAGACCGACGAACACAGGCCGTACTCGCTGTCGTTGGCCCAGCGGACGGCCTGGTCCTCGTCGTCATAGGCGATGAGTGGGACGACAGGACCGAACTGCTCCTCGTAGGAGACCGGTGCGGTGTGCTCGACGTCCCGCACGACGTGGGGAAGGACGTAGTAGCCGTTTTCCCAGGAGGAAGGGTCGAGTTTGCGGCCGAGCTCGACCAGCTGCGCCGAGGAGTTACGGGTGCGGTCGAGCAGGTCGAGGACCTTCTTGAACTGGGCCTCGTTGTTGAGCGGGCCGAAACTCGCCTGTGGATCGAGGCCGTGGCCGACCGCGTACTCGTTGACCCGGTCGCAGAACGCGTCCGCGAAGCGCTGGTAGATCCGGCGCGGCACGTAGATGCGCTTGACCGCGAAGCAGATCTGCCCGCTCCGGGTGTAGACGCCCGTCAGGATCCGGTCGAGGACCGCGTCGATGTCAGCGTCGTCGAGGAGTATGGCGGGGTCGTTTCCGCCGAGTTCCAGCGTGAGATTCTTGGTCGTCGACGCGGTCGCCTCGATGACCTTGCGCGCGGTCGCGGTGCCGCCGGTGAAGCCGACCTTGCGAACCAGCGGATGACCGCAGAGCGCGGCGCCCACATCGCCTTCACCATGGACGACATTGAGCACACCGGCGGGGAGTACGGCGGCGATCTTCTCCAGGGCGAGTGTCAACGCGGCGGACGCGAACGGTGAGGGCTTGAGCACGAGCGTGTTGCCGGTAGCCAGCGCGGGCGCGAGCTTCACCATGGTCAGCACGATCGGCATGTTCCACGGCACGATGGCGGCTGCGACGCCCCGGGGAACCTTCTCCACGCTGATGAAGCTCTGCTCGTCGTCGAACTGGACCGGGCGGAGGAACTCCTCCGTCAGGCCTGCGGTGTTCTGCAGCACACCGGTGCCCAGTGCGAAGTCGGTCTGGGCTTCCCACATAACACCGCCGTGCTCACCGACCAGCAGCGGGGCGAGCTCCTCGCTGCTGCCGGCAAGGATCTCCGCGGCGGCGAGCAGCTTCCGCGCCCGCTCGCCGGCCGGAGTGTCACGCCAGGCGGGGAAGGCGTCGTGCGCGGCGCGTACCGCGCGGTCCACGTCATCGGCGGTCCCGACGGCGACCTGCGCGACGACATTGTCGAGGTGCCCCGGGTCGTGCACCTCCCGGAGTCCGGTAACGGAAGTTTCCCCGGCGATCAGGTGCCCGACCTGCGGCACCATGGTCTGCGTCATGGTGCGGAATCCCTTCTTCGACGTGTGACGGACGTTAGCAGCGCACGCCGCGTGTCGGGACAGTGCGATTACGGATTCCCCTATGCGGCACGGACAGTGCCCAATAGCGGAACGCCGCGGAAGCACGGGCCGCGGACCCGCCGGTCAGGGCTGCTTCGACCCGAGCGCCACGACTTCGCCTTCCGCAGAAAGGCATCGCCTGATCGCTGTGCTCCCACGTCTCTGCACGGGTGGCGTCAAAGTCCGTACTGCTTCCAGCGGCGGTCGACCAGCGCCGTCGTGTCCGGGTCGGACTCAACCATCTGTGGCCAGCCTCCGTCGCGTACATAGCCTTCCTCGGGGAGTTTCCGGGTGGCGTCGATGCCCGCCTTGCCGCCCCAGAACTGCTGGTACGAGGCGTGGTCGAGGTGGTCCACCGGGCCCTCGACCACAGTCAGGTCGCGGGAGTAGTCGGCGTTGCCCAGCGCTCGCCAGGCCACCTGGTACAGATCGTGGACGTCGCAGTCCGCGTCCACCACGATGACGAGCTTGGACAGCGACAGCGAGTGCGCACCCCAGACGGCGTGCATCACCTTCTGCGCGTGCTTGGGGTACTTCTTGTCGATGGCGACGATCGCACAGTTGTGGAAGCCACCCGCCTCCGGCAGATGAAAGTCCACGATGTCCGGGATGATGATTTTGATCAGAGGCAGGAAGAAGCGCTCGGTCGCCCGTCCCAGCGGGCCGTCCTCCGTCGGGGGGCGACCGACAACGATCGACTGGAGCAGCGGGCGGCGCCGCATCGTGACGCAGTCGATGGTCAGGGCGGGGAATTCCTCCTGGGGTGTGTAGAAGCCGGTGTGGTCACCGAAGGGCCCCTCCGGCAGCATCCGCCCCGGCTCCAGCCAACCCTCCAGCACGACTTCGGCGCGCGCCGGAACCTGGAGCGGGACCGTCTTGCAGTGCACCATCTCCACCCTCTTGCCCTGGAGAAAGCCGGCCAACAGGTACTCGTCGATGCCCTCGGGCAATGGCGCCGTGGAGGCGTACGTCACCGCGGGCGGACAGCCGAAGGCAATGGCGACCGGCAGCCGCTCTCCGCGCTGCGCGGCCATCTGATAGTGATTGCGGCTGTTCTTGTGGATCTGCCAGTGCATTCCGATGGTGCGCTTGTCGTGCCGCTGGAGGCGGTAGAGGCCGAGGTTGCGGATGCCGCTCTCGGGGTCCTTGGTGTGGGTCAGGCCCAGATTGAAGAAGGACCCGGCGTCCTCGGGCCAGGTGAAGACCGCGGGCAGCTGCTCCAGGTCCACGTCGTCGCCGGTGAGGACCACCTCCTGCACCGGGGCGTCCTTCACCTTCTTCGGCGGTACGTGTGCGACGCTGCCGAGCTTGCCGAACGCTTCCCGCAAGCCCACGAAGCCCTGGGGCAGCTCCGTCTTGAGCAGCCCGCCGATCCGCTGGCTGATCTCGTCGTACGACTTCAGGCCGAGCGCTTTGAGCAGCCGCCGGTCGGTGCCGTAGACGTTCATGGCCAGCGGCATGGAGGAGCCCCGGACGTTCTCGAAAAGCAGGGCCGGTCCGCCTGCCTTGTTCACCCGGTCGGTGATCTCCCCGACCTCCAGATACGGATCGACCTCCGCCTTGATGCGCTTGAGGTCGCCGTCCCGCTCCAGCGCTCGCAGCAGCGAGCGAAGATCGTCGTAAGCCATGCGGCCCAGTATCCGCTGCTCCTCGCCCGATGCGTCATCGGGGCAGTCCGGTCCCTGTGACTGCCCCCCACCCCAGACGAGGCCCTCCTCCGGGGGGCATGTGGACCGTTCATTGAGCAAGTCGACGCCTGGCGTAAGTGACGTTCAGGCGTCCCGTTCCGACGGCCTGCCGGTTTCGGCCGTACCCGTGACCGATCCGCGCCTACGACCGTCAGCAGGTCGGCACGCCACGAGACCGCGCTTGCCCAGCGGTTGACCAAGCAGCTGCAGGATGTACAGGTCAGACGGGAGGAACTGGCGGTCGCGCAGGGCCGGTTGCACCGTCTGCCCGAGCAGGCCCAGGCCGATGTCGTGGCGGTCGCTCCAATCTCGGCGACGGTGGCCGGGACGACGGTACTGCTGCCCCCGCAGCGCCACGGCCGACGAGGGCGGACAGCCCGGTGCAGGTCAGGACGGTTGGCGAGCGGCCGGACTTGGACGCGTCGGTGCGCGGCAGGATGGCGTCGCCGCGGGCGAAGATGCCCAAGCTCGCCGAACGTGGCCGGCGGGGACCAGCCTTGCGACCCCGCCGAATGTGGGAAAGCCTACCGGTCCTGCGTCCGGCCCCCGAGCCTGAGCAGCCGCTCGGCGTTGGCGTGCGCGATCTTCTTCCGGTCCGGAGAGCTGACCGGCAGCCCGTCGAGGAACGCGCGCGCATCTTCGTTGCTGCTGTAGGGGTAGTCGACCGAGAACAGGATGCGATCGGTGCCCAGGGCATGCACGGCGGCGGCGAACGAGGCGTGGTCGAAGAAGCCGCTGGTGGTGACGTGGACGTTCTCGGTGAAGTACTCCTCGATCAGCCGGTCAAGGCCGCTGACCCTGTTCAGCATATGGTTCGCGCGCCAGATCATCGAGGGCAGACCTTCTCCCATGTGGCCGATGACGAGCTGCAAACGGGGGAACCGGTCGAAGACCCCGCCGAGGATCAGCCGGAGCACATGGAATCCGGTGTCGACGTGCTACCCCCATGATCCGTTGGCGAGGGCTGTGTTGACCATCGGGGAGAATCCGGTGTAAATCGCGTCGATCACCGGCTGAGGCGGCAAGGTGGGGTGGAGGTAGATCGGGACTTCCAGCGACTCCGCGGCCTCGAAGATCGGCCAGAAGAACTGGTCTTCGAGATAGCGTCCGTTGGCGTGTCCGTTCGCCATCGCCCCGACGAACCCCAGGCTGTTCACCGTCCGTTCGAGTTCCTTCGCGGCCGCGCCGGGATCGGGCGTCGGGAGCGTGGTGAACCCTGCGAAGCGGTCGGGATGGGCGGCGATCGCCTCGGCCGCGAGGTCGTTGGCCTCGATCGAGAGCCGTACGGCCGCGGCCGCATCCAGGTTCTCCGGGCCGGGCGTCGTCTGCGAGAGGACCTGCACATCGATGCCCGCCGCGTCCATGTTCGCAAGCCGCTGCTCCCCCAGATCGAGGAGCCGCGCGAGCCTCTGCTCGTCGGCCCACAAGACCTTCTGGCCGGTGGTCCGCCCGCCGGGCGCCCGTAAAAAGGGGTGGTCGGCATTCGCCTCCCGAAGGGCTTGCGTGCTGTAGTGCTCCTCCAGCGCGATGATCGTCATCGGGCGATCTCCACAGGAATGAACCGCATATACCGTGCCCCTCTCGTGCCCCACCGATGCCGGCTGCGCAACCTCGAAGACGCCGCAGACCAGTCGAGATTGTCCGGCCGCCTTGGTGGACCTGCGTTGCCATTGGGCGAGCGGTGTGCTCTTTTCATTCTCTGACGGTCCGTCAGGATTCCAGCGGCACGGGCAACGGTAGCGACCGGCCCCGGATCGGCAACACCTGCCAAGGAAGCAACGTGGCCCTACTTTTGGTCGGTGACCACTCCATGGTCAGCTAGCCCCCGCCGTGTTACGTTGCTGTCACTGTTACGTTGCTGCCCTGCGGCGGCGTCACCGTAGAAGAGCGGTACGTCATGAACCGTTATGCGCCCGTCAAAACCATCGTATTGCAGCGCACGTCGGCGGCTGTTATTCAGGCTGCCGTCGACATCGCACGAGACGCATTGGGCTCAGATGTCGCCTTCGCGGCGGTCGGGTCCGACTCCACGGAATTCCCGATCTCCTCGGCCAAAGGAATTCGCGACCCGCGCTGGAGCAGCATCGTCGTTCGCCCGCACACCGGACTCGGAGGCGAAGTCCTGGCGCGAGAACGCCCCATGATCGTCGCCGACTACGCAACGGACGCACACATCAGCCGGGACTTCGTCGAGATTGTGGCGCGGGGAGAGGGGCTGCGAGCGGTCGCCTGTGTCCCCGTGCTGGGCCCTGCCGGTGTCGAGGCCCTGCTTTATGCCGGCGCACACCTTGAGGGAGTGCTCGGCGACCGTGCGGTCACGGTTCTCGAACAGCTGGGCACGTTCGCATCAGTGGGGCTCGAGCAGGTTCGTGCGCGCGAGCTGGAACTCGAGCTCGCCCGCTTGCGCGAGCGGGAGCGCCTCGCCAGTCAGCTTCACGATTCCGTCGCACAACGGCTGTTCACGATCGGCGCGGTCGCGCAGGCATCTCGTGCCCAGGGCGACCCGACCGGTCTCATCGACGCGATCGAGGAGATCGAGACAACGGCGGCGGACGCGCGCCGGGAGTTGCGCGAGACGCTGCTCAAGCTCCACCGCGATCCCGAGAACCTCGTATTCGACGTGCAACTGGACGGTGAGGTACGCCTGTTGGAGACCATCACCGGTTGCACGGTGCGCGTTGTGCGGCGCGGTACTTTCACCCGCATGCCGGACCACATCGCCCGACTGGTGATCGACGCGGCGGTCGAAGGGACGCGGAACGCCGTGAAGCACGCTCATGCGGGTCTCGTCGAAGTTGAGATCGTCCACACGGAGGGAAGACTCTCACTCAAGGTCACCGCGCTGGCCGTCGATACGCCGTCGGAGCCACCGCACGAAACGCCCGCAGCGGGAACCGGGACTGGTATCCGCACACTGCGCACGCGCGCGGAGCGACTTGGAGGTTCGGTCCGACTCACGGGGGTCTCAGCCGGTCGGGCCACATTACGGCTCGACCTTCCGTACAACGATCTGGCGGTCACATGAAAGTACTCCTTGTGGACGACCATCCGGTGGCACGCCGCGGACTGAGCGTGGTCGTGAACTCCAATCTCGGGGAATGCGAGATTTTTGAAGCCGACGACGCGACAGCGGCTCTCGCTCTCGCTGACGACGAGCGTCCCGAAATGATCCTGATGGATGCCCGGATGCCTGGGTCCGTGCCGCCGGACGAGCTCTGCCAGGCGCTGCGTGCGCTACTTCCGAATGTTGTCATCGTTATCTTCACCGCCTTCGACGACATCACCGTCATTCATGCGTGTTTCGCCGCAGGCGCCAATGGGTGTCTGTTGAAGGACACATCAGAAATCAATATCGGCGCCTCCCTGCGGGCGCTCCTCGCGGGTCAGCTGGTGTGCGACCCGCGGATCGCCAAGCAATTCGCCCCAGAGTTCGCCAGGCGTTTCGCAAGCAGAACGGTCAAGCTCACCGATCGAGAACAGGAAGTGCTCGCGCTCCTCGCGCACGGGTGCTCGAACCGCAAGATCGCGCAACAGCTCTGTCTCTCCGAGACGACCGTGAAGGGATATGTGACCGGTCTTCTCCAGAGGCTGGACGCATCCTCCCGGCTGGAGGCCGTCGTCCGTGCCTACGAGCTCGGGATCGTCGTGCCCGGTGCTCTGACGCACTCGTGGTCTCCGGGCGGTGAGACGTCAAACCTGTGATCGTCGACCACGGTGCACGACCGCAGTGCTCGACGCTTCACCGTCTACCGTGCACGTGTCGGCGAGGGGCGCGCCAGGCTCCTCGAAGACTGGTCGGAGACGGCCGGCGCCACGTCCGGCGGGGCACATGTCACTCGTCTTCGGTGTCCCGCCCGACCGACCCGCGCAGGAAGCCGGAGAACGTCTCCGCGGTCTGCCACGTAAGGCTTTCGAGCTCGACGGCGTCGAGCAGGATCCGATATCCGCGCCGGTGGGCATGGATCTCCAGTCGCTCGCCGTTGCGCGTGTAGACCTTGCGGACACGTATGTCGGCGAACTCGTTGGAAATCCGGATCGGTGGGTCGTCGCTGTTGTGGTATTCGGGCATGAGGCCCCCTCTAGAGGAAAACGCCGAGATTCGCCGTGCCGAGGATGGTGTGGTTGAGCAGCACTTCGCGTCGCCGCAGGCGCCACTCCCCCGCCTCCGAGCGCAGCACGTCATGACGGTCGGCCACCAGCAGGTCGTAGTCGGCGGTGTCCCACTGGGAGCGGTGGAGCATCAAGTAGCTCTTCACCTCCACCTCACCCGGTCCCAGCTCGCGCACGCGCACATTGGTCACGACACGGCGCGTGCGCGAGGGCGGGTCCTCCGCCCATGCGTGCTCGGTCAGCAGCCGGTCGACACGCAGGCGGATGCTCCAGAAGGTGTCCCTCATGTGGAAGGCCTCACGGCTGAACTCCGAGACGCCCGCGGCGCGCTCGCGCGTCGTGCGGATCGGTACCAGGTACTCCAGATCCTGGGACACACACGTGTCGATCCAGCCTGTGTAGTCGGCCGCGTCCAGGAGCTCGGCCTCCCGGTACAGAAAGTGTGTGCAGGCCCGCTCCAGTTCCGCACCGGCCAGTGGGGTGTTCGTCTGTTCTACGGTCATCGCGTCGCCTTTCGGGCCTCGTCACGAAGATATGGATGGGGCGTCGACTCGCTCTGCGCGTGAGCCGTTCTGAGCGAGCAGACGCCGGAACTTGAGCATGCTCCGCGTCGAATTGAGCGCGAGGACGCCCGTCACCCGGCCCGCGTGCTCGTAGAGCGCCACGAACCGCTGCTCGGCGACCGATCCCTCGACGATCCTGGTCCGATCGGTCGGTTGCGGGACTCCCGCGATCTCGATCTTGACGCCGTACTGCTCGGACCAGACGAAGGGGACCGGCGAGTAGCTGCCGGACGTGCGACCGTCGAGGAGGGCCTGTGCGACGAACGCGCCCTGCTCGGAAGCGTTGGTCCAATGCTCGATCCTCATCGCCCGCTCGAACAGCGGATTGAACCACCGCGCCACGTCACCCGCCGCGTAGACGCCTTCGACCGAGGTGGCACAGCGGTCGTCGCACAGCACGCCGTCGTCGATGTTCACACCGGACCCGGCGAGCCAGTCGGTCACCGGCCGCGCCCCGATGCCGACGACAACGACGTCCGCATCGATCATGCGGCCGTCTCTGAGGCGTACGCGCTCCACGCGCGCACCTCCGTCGAACCCCTCGACCGCCGTGCCGCAGATCAGCCTCACTCCCGCGGCCAAGGGAATCTCGGCACACGCGAGCGCGATCTCGGACCCGAGCACCCGCGCCATCGGAGCTACGAGGGGCTCGATCAGCACCACGTCGCACCCGAGCCGACGGGCGGTCGACGCGACCTCGCAGCCGATGAAGCCACCGCCGACTACGGCGACGCGCGGCGAGCCCTGCAGCGCGGACCGGAGCGTGAGGCAGTCATCCAGGGTCCTCAGCGGGTGAATCCCCTCGAAGAGGTCCCAGTCTCGCGGCAGCCAGGGAGCGCTGCCGGTCGCGATCACCAGGCCGTCATACCCCAGCGTTTCACCGTCATCGAGTTCCAGTGCCCTTCTCGCCGGATCCAGGGCGCGCGCTCGACGCCCGAGCCGCAGATCGAGGTCGAGCGCGGTCACCTGGTCGCCGGACAGCAGCTGGATGTCGTCCAGCGAGGCCTGGCCCTCGAGGACGGCCTTCGACAGCGGTGGACGGTCGTACGGCAGGCGCTTCTCCGCCCCGACCAACACGACCTCGCCGTCAAAGCCGCGATCACGTAGGGTCTCGGCGGTTCGGACGCCCGCGAGCGAAGCACCGACCACGACGATGCGCCGTTGTCGGGACATCGTCAGCCTTCCACGTCCAGCGCACGCGCCGGACAATCGCGGACGGCATGCTTCACTTCGGCCCGCAGTTCGTCCGGGGGCTCGTCGACGAGGAGCTGGACGAACCCTTCGTCGTCGAGATCGAACACACGCGGCTCGGCGACGACGCAATTGCCGTAACCCTGACACTTCCCGCGGTCCACCAGTACCTTCATGTCTCCCATTCCCCGCCGGCGACGCATTGCCCGTCACCCGCTGCAAAGCGCTGAGGTCGATCGAAGCCGACTGTACGGCCGTGCTCCGTCGGCGAACAGCGTCCAAAGGTCGGGGACAACTTGCTTCTTTTGAAGGGGTTACACCGGTGGATCACCGGGTTAGCGTCGGCGATGATGTCGCCCTGAAAATCGACGGGCCTCTTTCGATCAGGCATCTTCGAGAAAGCGAACGCGAGGAGGATCTCATGGCTTCTGCTGACCGGCAGGCCATAACAGGCGGTTACGGTTCGCTGAACGGGTCGTTGCACACCTTTCTCTCGGAGGTCCGGACGGATCTCGAGCAAGGGGTGCTGTCGCCACGGGTGTTGAACGATCCGGATCTCCATCGCGCTGAACTGGACCGCATCTTCACCAAGTGCTGGGTGTTCGTCGGACATGTCTCGGAGATTCCCAGCCCGGGCGACTACGTCCTCCGCTATGTCGGCGAGGACCAGTTCATCCTCGTGCGCGACGAGCAGGGTGAGATCCAGCTGCTGCTGAACAACTGCGTTCACCGCGCCTCACCCGTGTGCCGGGCGGAGAAGGGGAACACATCGCATTTCCGGTGCCCGTATCACGGCTGGATCTACAAGAACTCCGGCGAATGGAACGGCGCACCGTATCGCGCCAAGGCATATCGCAAGCTCGACGCCGACCGCTGGGGGCTGCGCAAGGCGCCCCACGTGGACAGCTACCAGGGGTTGATCTTCGCCTGTCTGGACCCTGATGCGGTGCCTCTACGCGAGTACCTGGGCGACATGTGCTGGTACCTGGACGTGGTGTTCGGTCTCAAGGAGCAGGGGATGAGGGTGGTCGGCGAACCCCACCGCTGGATCGTCCCGTCCAACTGGAAATCAGGCGCCGAGAACTTCGTCGGCGACGGCTACCACGTACAGTCCGCACACCGCTCGCTCAGTGACATCGGGCTCGTCCCCACTGAGCGCTCCGCCGGCCTCCACGTCAGTCTCAACAACGGGCACGGGGTGCTCGTCATCGAAAGGACCGTCCCCGAGTCGTTCGGGGCCACGGACTTTCCGCCTGAGGTCGCCTCGACGTTCGAGCTGGACCGGTTGGACGACAACCAGCGCGCCTTCCTGACCCGACACTCGGTAGTCGGATTCACGATCTTCCCGAACCTGTCGCTCTTCCGGGCCGCCGGCGTCACGGAGGACGGCCGGCCTACGGCGGTCCAGATCAGTCTGCGACAGTGGCAACCGCGCGGGCCCGAGCAGATGGAGCTGTGGAACTGGCCCATGGTGTGGGACTCGGCGCCCGAGGAATTCAACCGGGCCTCGTACGACGCCAGCGTTTTCAGCTTCGGCCCCTCCGGAGTGTTCGAACAGGACGACACCGTGGTCTGGCGTGGCGGCCCCACGGTGGGCCGCTCGGTGTTCGCTCGTAAGGGCATGAAGCTCAACTTCCAGATGGGTATGGACGGGATGAGCGACTACGAGGACATCCCCGACTGGATGGGACCTGGCGAAGCCAGTACGACGTTCTTCGGCGAGCGAAACCAGCGCCGCTGGTGGCAGCGCTGGAGCGAGGCTCTGGCAGCGTCCTGACGCGCGAGGGCGTGGTGATGGCGGCGGCTCGTCGCCATCACCACGCGGGGCGCTCGCCGTCATCATGCCGGGGCGGTTATCGGCTTGCTGATCGAGCGCTCGATCGCCGAGGCACGGGACCACGACATCGACCGTACGATGGCGACGCTGGTGCAGGACTGCGTCTACCACTACTGGGGTGACCCCTGTCCGCTCAAGCAGACCGACCAAGAGGTCGTCGGCGCGGAGGCGGTGCGCGCGAACTACGTCGAGGGCATGGCGAACGGCGCGCTGGACATGGACAGCCTCGAAGTCGACGTCGAGCGTTTCTTCATCAACGACGGCACCATCGCCTGAGACGGGTGGGAGCTGTTCCGACTGCCCGGGGCGGCGCTGGTCGCGGCGGGTGTACCCCTGCCGGCCGGGGGAACGGTCGACGCCGCTTTCGTGTCCCTGGCGAGGTCGGCCATCGTCATCCAGTTCCGTGACGTCCTGCTGGCCGGAGAGGACTACTACTTCGACGGCCAGGACATCTGGGAGAAGGCGGCTCTTTGACCGTGCCCGGGTGTGAGGCCGTGCCCACGGTCTTCGTGGGTACGGCCCTCGTGGACGAGGTCCTCGCGGGCGCGGCCCCACACATGCGACAGGTCCCGCCGCACGCAACCTCGCCGGCCGCGGGGCGAGGCCCCGAAGCGCAGGCTTCCAGCGTGTACGGTGAGGGTGTCGGCCACCAGAGCGGCCTCGGGCCCGGGCCGGCCGCCGCCCTGCCGGCGGCGACGAGGGCTTCAGCGCTCCGGGAACGCACCTGTCCCCCGGCCAGGTCACCGCTTGTATGCCTCCAGGCCGGGACGGAACGACTTGTCGTCGAGGAACTGCTTGAGCCCCTGGGCACGCCCGTCTTCCGCGTCGGCGTACAGCGCCTCGGCGAACTTGGCGTTGATGTAGTTCTCCGCCTCGGTCCAGCCCATGCCCCGGATGTGACGGACTGTCTCCTTGGTGCCGCGAACGATTGCCGTGTTCTTGGTCTTCATCATCTCGGCGATCTCCAGCACCCGGGCACGAAGCCGATCTCGGGGGACGGACTCGTTCACCAGACCGACCTCAGCCGCCTTGCGACCGTCGAACGTCTCGCCGGTGATGCTGTAGTACATCGCGTCACGCAGGCTCATCGTGTGGGCCACCGCAAGGGGGACGTTACCCCCCGGGACGATGCCCCAGTTGACCTCCGACAGACCGAACATCGCGTCGTCGGCCGCGACCGCGAGATCACAGTTGCCCAGTGGGTGGAAGGCGCCGCCGAAGCAGTACCCGTTCACCATCGCGATGGTCGGCAGCGGGAACTGACGCAGCCGCGGCCCCTGCCACTCGAAGCAGGAACGCTGCTTGATCTCCCGCTCCACCGGTGACAGGGCGTCGGTGTCGCGGAAGAACTCCTTCAGGTCCATGCCGGCGGAGAACGCCTCGCCCGCGCCGGTGAGCACCATCACCCGGGCCTCGCGGTCCAGAGCGACCGCGTCCAGCACTTCGAGCATCTCGTCATTGAGGGTGGGGCTCATGCAGTTGCGCTTCTCGGGGCGGTTGAGCACCACCCACGCGATCTCGTTCTCGACAGAGGCCTTGACGGTGCTCCACGTGCCGAGTTCTCGGTGGGTCGAAGGAGCGGCGGAGGCGGTTTCGCCGGTGCTGGCCATGGTCGGGTCTCCAGTCCCTCGGGTGATTGGTCGTTACGGGGTTCATGCCGTCACCCCGATCCAACGTTAGTCTTTTTTCCATCCCAACAGCAAGGATGACGACGAATGTTTGGAGTGGCTATCATCCCTTGCATGGCGGGACCGCTGGACACGTCTTCATCGCTCGAACCCGAGGTTGCTCGTGCCCGGCGACCCAAGTGGATGGCCCTGATGCTGTTGGGGTTCCTGGTTCACGAGCGCCCGCTCGCGCTGTCCACCGGCACGTTCATCGAGCTGCTGTCACGGCTCGGCACATCCGCTCACGCGGCACGATCCACCCTCACGCGGATGGTGGACAGCGGGCTCCTGGAACGCCATCGGCGAGGCCGGGAGACCTACTACGCCCTCACCCCGCACGGATCCCGCACTCTCCGTGAGGGGAACGCCTACGCCTGGCACCACGCCGATCCCGAGTGGAACGGCACGTGGACCGTCCTCGCCTACTCCATTCCAGAGGAACGACGCGCTCTCCGGCTCCGGCTCCGGTCACGGCTCGCCTGGGGTGGGTTCGGCATGCTCCGCAGCGGTGTGTGGATCGCGCCCGGGTGCGTCGACGTAACCGGCCTTCTGGACGGCCTGGAGGTCCTCGACGACGTACGCGTCTTCTCCAGCACACCCGCCGCCGTGACGGAGACCACCGCTCTCATCGAAGAGGCCTACGATCTGGATGAGATCGCCGATCGCTACGTCCGTTACATCACCCGCTGGAGCGGCGACCCGTTGGCCGCCCTTCCCGACGAACTGTGTGCATTTCTCGTGTTGCGCAGTGAGTGGCAACAACTCGTGCAGGCCGATCCCCGTCTCCCCGCCGAGTACCTGCCGGCCGGATGGCCCGCCGCCGCGGCGGAGAAACTGTTCCGAGGCCTGTACCAGCAGTTGGAAGGACCGGCCACGCGCACAGTGAAGGATTTCGCGGGGTTCCTGAGCATCGAATAGACGGTCGTGTCGGGCGCCCGGTCAGCCGAGATCGAGTCCGATTGGATCGGGCCCGGCGAGGCCAGCACCTCGGGCCTTTGACGAGAGGAACCAGCGCCGCTGGTGGCAGCGCTGGAGCGAGGCTCCGGCCTCGTCCTGACACGCGAGAGAAAAGCTGAGGGTGGGCGGCGCCCCGCCCACCCTCGCTGAACATCACCCTGCTGCTCATGCGGTCCGTGGTGCCGTCTCGTACGGCTTGACGGCGTCGTAGATGAAGTCGCCACCGTCGGCATAAGGGGCTGATCCCGTGCGGTCGAGCGCTTGTTCCATCACGGTCGGCATGGCCTCCAGGGTCAGGTCCGGGTCGGGCTGCGTCTCGGCAGTCTGACTGATGTAGGCCTCACTGACCGCACCGCCGGCCGCGTTGATGATCTTGCCGGAGATCGTGCACTCCTCATGGGCCAGCCACGTCGCCACCGGAGCAACGGTTTCGGGGACCAGTCCTGCCGCCTGGTTGCGTTCGCTGAACTCCTGTTTGAGCATCGTTCGCAGCGCGACCGTGTCGGCGAACGGTGACAGGGCGTTCGCCTTGATCCCGTGCTTCGCTCCCTCGGACGCCAGCGAGCGCGTCAGCCCTATCACGCCGAGCTTGGCGGCGGAGTAGATCGACTGAGTCGGCATCCCCATCAGCGCGACGCCCGAGGTGACGTTGACCAGGCGCCCGTAGTTCTGCGCGGCCATGTGCGGCCATGCGGCGCGGCACATCCAGATGTGACCCATGAGATGCACGCCGACGACCCGTTCGATGTCCTGGTCGGTGATCTCGTCGAACATCGCGAACGGTGCGATGCCGGCGTTGTTGATCACGATGTCGAGACGGCCCCACGTCTCCACAGCGGTGTCCACGATCGCCCGCGCGCTGTCACGCTCCGCCACGGAATGCCCGTCCGCGACAGCCTCGCCGCCGGCCGAACGGATCTCCTCCACCACCGCCTGCGCGCCGGGGCCGATCTGCCCACGCCCGTCGGGCCCCACACCGAGGTCGTTCACCACGACCTTGGCGCCCCTCGATGCCAGAAGCAGCGCGTACGACCGCCCGAGCCCCGGGTTGGTGCCCGCGCCCGTCACGATCGCCACCCGTCCGTCGAACCGGAACTTCTCCGTGCTCATCCGTCCTCCACGGTGCCGTTGAAGTTGACCGAACCCCCGCCCCGGACGCACGACAACGCTCTGACAAGTACGTGTTGTGCCCGAACCCGTCGGGGGACAGCCAGCGACGCTAACCGCGCGCCCGGACCACCACCAGCGTCCGAAGGTAGGGCGCGGAGCGCTCCCTTTGGGGGGTTTACGGCCGTGCCTCCGCCGGGCGAGCCTCGGAGCGCCGCAGCAGGCAAGCGCTCCAGGAAGGAGAGACAGCCTATGCCGGTGACACCTCCCGGGCGGGATGCCGTTCCCAACATGACGGACTACGACGCCGAGCGGGCTCGGTTTCGCTGGGAAGTCCCGAAGCGGTTCAACGCCGTGCTGGACATCCTCGAACGCCGGGCGGAGCAGAGACCGGACGACCTGGCCCTGGTGACGCTGCGCCGCGACGGCGCCGTCGCCACGTCGTTCACGTTCCGCGAACTCAACCTGGCGAGCCGGCGCATGGGGCACGCCCTCGCCGGACTGGGCGTCGGCAAGGGCGACCGGATCTTCGTGGTGCTCCCGCGGATCGCCGAGTGGTACGTGGCAATGCTCGGCGCCATCCGGATCGGTGCCGTCCCCGTTCCCGGCACACCGCAGCTGACGTCCCGCGACATCGAGTACCGGATCGACCGGTCGGAAGCCGTCGCCGCCGTCACCGACGGCGACGGGGCGGTCAAGATCGACAAAATCGCCGAACGCCTGCCGACGCTCGCACATCGCATCGTCGTCGGCTCCGCGCCGTCCGCCGGCTGGCACTCGATGGACGGGCTGCTGGCGCGGGCGTCGGACGGGCCGACACCCGAGGACCCGACCGCCGCCGACGACATGATGCTCATCTACTTCACGTCCGGCACGGTCGCGTATCCCAAGATGGTCGCGCACACCCAGGCGAGCTTCGGGTACGGCCACGTGGTCACGGCCCGCTACTGGCAGGATCTCCGGCCCGGGGACCTGCACTGGACCCTGTCGGACACGGGGTGGGCGAAGGCCGCCTGGAGCAAGCTCTTCGGACAGTGGGCACAGGGCGCGACCGTCCTGGAGATGGACCTGGGAAAGTCCGACCCCGATCTGATCCTCGACACCCTCGCGCGCCACGGCGTCACGACGTTCTGCGCGCCGCCGACCCTGTACCGCTCGCTGGTCGTCGCCGATCTCACGCGCTACGACCTGTCCAGACTGCGCCACTGCGTTTCGGCCGGTGAGCCGCTCAATCCGGAGGTGATCCGGATCTGGGAGGAGGGCACACGCGGACTCGTCGTCCACGACGGCTACGGCCAGAGCGAGACAGTCAATGTGCTGGCCAACTTCCGCTGTCTGCCGGTGCGCAGCGGGTCGATGGGCAAACCCGTTCCCGGGTTCGTCGTCGACGTGGTCGACGACGACGGCACGCCGCTGTCCGTGGGTGACGAGGGCAACGTCGCCATCAGCGTGGAGCCCGAGCGGCCGGTCGGGCTGTTCTCCGGCTACTGGCGCGATCCCGACGCCACCGCCGCCGCGTTCAGCAACGGGTGGTACTTCACCGGCGACCGGGCACGCCGTGACGAGGACGGCTACTTCTGGTTCGAAGGCCGGCAGGACGATGTGATCACGTCCTCGGGATACCGCATCGGCCCGTTCGAGGTCGAGTCGGCGCTCGTGGAACATCCGGCCGTCGTAGAGGCCGCGGTCGTCGGGCAGGACGACCCCGCGCGAACGCAGATCGTCACCGCGTTCGTGCTCCTGCACCCCAGCGCGCAGGCCTCGCCGCAGCTCGCGAAGGAGTTGCAGGAGCACGTGAAGCGTCTGACCGCGCCGTACAAGTACCCGCGCGAGATCCGTTTCGTACCCGAGCTGCCCAAGACGGTGTCCGGGAAGATCCGCCACGGTGAGCTGCGCGACCGACTACGGGGCACCGCCGGTTCCTGAGATCCGCCGATACGAGCCACATGGAGGAGTATCCGATGACAACCGCTGACGAGGCCGCGACGCAGATCGACGGAAGGTGGGACCTCACCTGGCGCTCAGCCACTTTTCCGCCGCAGAGTGGCGTGTTCACCCTGACCCGGACCGGCGACTCGCTGTCAGTGCAGGTCGAGAGCAGTGTGGTCTCGGCCACCGTGGAAGGAACCGTCCAAGGGGGAAGCGCGTCGTGGACGGTCACCCTGGAGAACAACGCGGCTGCGATGAACTTCGTGGCCGATGTCGAGGGCGATCTGGTCTCGGGTTACGTCGAGCTGGGCTCCGGGCCCTTCCGGGAGAAGGCCCCGCTCGAGGGCGTGCGGGTCGGATCGGGCGCCCGGGTGCCGTACCGGGAGGGATCGGACGCGATCGCGGAGACGCTCATCGCGTGCGGGGTCGAGTACGTCTTCGGCTACACCGGCGGGGTGTCCACGAGCCTCGAGCGCAGCATCATCGGGCACGGCATCACGGACATGAACGCCCGCAACGAGCTGTCCGCGGCGTGGATGTCCTACGGCTACAACCGGGTGAAGCGGCGGGCCGCCTCCGCGACGCTGATGTGGTGTGTGGGCTCGATGCACGCCTCGCCGGTCGTGTACGCGGCCAAGCTCGACTCCACGCCCCTGGTGTTCATGATGATGGAGAACGCGGCGGCGTGGGACCTGCGGGACGCCCTGCAGGACGGGACGCAGCTGTATTCGGCGCTCAAACCCCTGTCGAAGTACATCACGCGTGTCGTCGACGGCCAGGATGTGCCGCTGGCCGTCCGGCAGGCGGTGCTCGCGGCGAGCACCGGCAAGTTCGGCCCGGCGGTGCTCGACCTCACCCACGACGCGATGTATCACAAGACCACGGTCAGGACGGAGGAACTCAGGCTGCCGGAGCCGCCGGCGGCGAGCGAGGCGAGCGTCCGGCGGACGCTCGAACTGATCAGGTCCGCCGAGCGGCCGGTGATACTGGCCGGTGCGGGTGTGCATCTGGCGGACGCGGGAGCCGATCTGCGCCGGTTCGTCGACACGAGCGGCATTCCGGTGGTGACGAGCGGGCCGGGCGGCCGCGGGGCGCTGCCGGACGACCACCCGCTCTACGCGGGCGACATGAGCGGCTGGGGGTACTTCGGGACCGGCACCGCAGTGGCCGAGGAGGCCGACCTGTGGATCGCGGTCGGGTTCTCCTTCTCCCAGACCGCCACCATGTCGTGGTCCCTCGCCAAGCCGGACGACGTCGTGCACGTCGACATCGAGGAGTCGCAGATCGGCCGGATCTTCCAGCCCACGCTGGGAGTCGTCGCCGACGCGAAGGCGTTCCTCGGTCAGCTCAACGGCCGGCTGGAAGCATCCGGCGGGCAGAGCCGGCACCGCGCGGCTGAGACGCGCGCGGCGGAGATCGCCGAGGTCAAGGACTCCTACCTCGAGACGCTGAAGTCCTTCGTCGGCGCCGACCCGATCGTGCCGGCCGCGCTCGGCCAGACTCTCTGCGAGGAGGTACCCGCCGGGACGATCTTCGTCAACGACGAGGGGTTCATGGTGCCGGGGATGGTGTACCAGGAGTCGAAGTATCCGTCCGGCTTCGCGTCACCACTGGGCTTCCACTACGCGTCGCTGGGATCGACCATCCCCGTGGCGATCGGCGCGAAGCTCGCCGCGCCCGACCGTCTGGTCGTCAGCGTCGGCGGCGACGCCGGCTTCTACTACGACTGCAGCGACCTCTCGGTACTCGCCGAGCGCAATCTCAAGGTCATCAGCATCGTCCTCAACAACGGCGGTCTGTACGGTGGCCGGCGTGCCCGTGAGCACGGTACCGGCGGCATGTCGGCGTCGGCGCACTGGACCGACCTTCCCGAGACCGACTACACCGCGGTCGCCCAGGGCATGGGCGTGCCGGGCGAGCGCGTGGAGAAGTCGGACCAGCTCGCCCCGGCGATCCGGCGGGCGATCGCCGCGGACGGCCCGTACTTCATCGAGGTGATCACGGCCGCCAGCACACTGCACCTGCTCCTCGGTGGAGGACCTGAGCAGAAGCCCAAGACCGCCCGCAAGTTCGGACACGGCGACCGGTTCGTCGAGGGCTCATGGCCGAACTGACGAACGGCGCCCCGATGCGCGCGGCCGGAGCACCTGGGACCGCGGCTCAACCGAAAAGAAGGAGAAGATCATGACTACCGTCGACCGGCATGAGGAATTGACCCGGGCGTCAGGGGCCCGTCTGCCCGATATGGCGCGGTTCGTCGAATTCCTCGAGGCCCGCAAGGCCGAGACGGAGAATCCGAAGCACGCCGCGATGATCAGCTTGTTGATCGAACATTCGATCGCCGAGGTGCGGGATCACGACATCGACCGGACCATGGCGACGCTGGTGGACGACTGCGTCTACCACTACTGGGGTGACGCCGGCGCGATCGAGATGAACGGCGGACGGGTCGCCCACCGAGAGGAGGTACGCGCGAACTACCTCGCACAAATGGCGAACGGCGCGCTGGCGATGGACAGCCTCGAGGTCGAGGTCGACCACTTCTTCGTCAACGATGACGCCATCGCATGGGACGGTTACGTGCGGATCCGGGTGCCGGGCGCCGCGCTGGCCGAGCTGGGTGGGCCCCTGCCCGACGGCGGAACCGTCGACGACGTCTTCGTGCAGAGGACGAGGGCCGCCATCTTCATCCCGTTCCGCGACGGCCTCATGGTCGGCGAGGACTACTACTTCGACGGCAAGGGCACCCTGGAGAAGGCGGCGTGACCTTGCCCGCGGTCTGAAAACCCTGCAGTGAGGCTCCCCCGCCGGGCGGCGGGG
>NZ_JBEXXQ010000032.1:0-123995 GCF_040630525.1 Streptomyces sp. NPDC005799 | reverse complement strand
AATGGTCCTCGGCGACCGCACCCCGGACGAGGCTATGCGAGACTGGGGCATAGCACTGCAATCCAGATGATTCGCAACCATCACTGGAAACCGCCGCGTCTACCCGGTCGTCTTCGTGGACGCCATCAACGTGAAGATTCGCGATGGCAAGGTCGCCAACCGGCCCATCTACGTTGCGATGGCCGTCACGGTCGAGGGCACCCGGGACATTCTCGGGATCTGGGCCGGTGACGGCGGCGAGGGCGCCAAGCACTGGCTCCAGGTCTTCACCGAGCTGAAGAATCGCGGAGTTGAAGATGTACTCATGCTCGTCTGCGACGGGCTGAAGGGCCTGCCGGACGCGGTCGAGACGGTCTGGCCCCGCACGGTCGTCCAGACGTGCATCGTTCACTTGATTCGCAACAGCATCCGCTACTGCGCCCGCCAGGACTGGGACAAGGTGGCCAAGGATCTCAAGCCCGTCTACACCGCTCCCAGCGAGGCCGCCGCCACTGAACGGTTCCTGGAGTTCTCGGAGAAGTGGGGCACCAAGTATCCGGCCGTGATCAAGCTGTGGTCCGACGCCTGGGCCGAGATGGTGCCCTTCTTGTCCTTCGACGTCGAGATCCGCAAGGTCATCTGCAGCACGAACGCGATTGAGAGTGTGAACGCGCGGATCCGCAAGGCGGTTCGGGCCCGCGGCCACTTCCCCACAGAGGCCGCCGCGTTGAAGTGCGTCTACATGGCACTGATGAGCCTGGACCCGACCGGCAAGGGCGGCCGCCGCTGGACGATGCGCTGGAAGGCACCCCTGAACGCCTTCCAGATCGCCTTCGATGGCCGCCTGACCCCCACCGACCAGCGATAACCCAACAACCAAGATCAGCCGTTAAGTTGACACACCCGCCTACGGCGCCGGGGTCGTGCCCCTGGGGCCGCAAGCAAGTTACGGCCCTGAGTAGAAACCGATACGGGCAAGGCCACGGTCAGAACGATGCCTCCGGCGGGGGGGGATCGGCCGGCACCGGGATGGAGGGGGCGCCGTTCGCGACCGCGGGCCCGTAGTGGCGTGCGCGGGGTGCTCCCATCCCGTCCACCGTCGACCCAGGCAGAGCCGAGCAGACGCGGCCCATGGCGTCCAGGTCGTTCGTACAGTGGCGCGCTCCACCTGGACGCCATGAACCACGCCCGCTCCACGGTGTGTGGGTCGACGGCGGACGGGATGGGAGCTGGGTTGGTGGGTTATTGATCCGAAACGGTAGGTGTTCTGGGTCGTTGTTCCCTGCGTGAGTGAACTGGTGGGGGACGCACGGCAGTTGTCGCCGTCGGCGCAGGAGGCTCTTCGGCTGCGGGCGGTGGCCGCGTTGGTGGCGGGCCGGACTCGCGAGGATGTGGCTGCGGTGTTCCAGGTCTCGCTCAAGGCCGTGGACAACTGGTGGGCGAAATGGCTGGCTGGTGGGCGCGAGGCCCTCGTGGCCCAGCCGCGCGGGCGTCGGGTCGGCGAGCATCAGCTCCTGGGCGAGGTGGAGCAGCAGGCGCTCCGGCAGGCCGTTCTGGATCACCGCCCCTGTGACCTGGGCCTTGCGGGTCAGCTGTGGACGCGGGCGGGAGTGGGGAACCTGATCGCGAAGCTGTACCGGGTGCGGCTGACCGAGCAGGGGGTGGGCAAGTACCTGCGCCGCTGGGGCCTGTCCTTCCAACGCCCGGACAAGCGAGCCGTCGAGCAGGACCCGGAAGCGGTCCGCGTCTGGCGGGAGGAGACCTGGCCGGCGATCCGGGCGAAGGCGAAGGCCGAGAGTGGTGAGGTGCTCTTCGCCGACCAGGTCGGCATCCGTTCCGACCAGGTCACCGGCCGCACCTGGGGCGCCAAGGGATGCACCCCGATCGTGCGCCGCTCGGGCAACCGGTTCTCGGTGAACGCGATGTCCGCGATCAGCACCAAGGGCCGGATGCACTTCATGGTGTTCACCGAGACCTTCGACGCCGACGTGATGTGCCGCTTCCTGGACCGGCTCGTCGGCCACTTCGACCGCAAGGTGCACCTCGTCGTGGACGGCCACTCCGCACACCGATCCCGCAAGGTCCGCGCCTGGCTCGCCGACCACCCCGACCGCATCGAACTGCACTTCCTGCCGTCGTACTCGCCGGAGGTGAACCCCGACGAGCTGGTTAACGCCGACCTCAAACGGAGCCTTCCGATGCACAGCCGGGCCCGAGACCAGGCCCAACTCGCTGCCGAGACCCGCAGGTTCTTCCACCGCCGTCAACGCCAGCCGCACATCGTCCGCGGCTACTTCGGCGGCCGACACGTCCGCTACATCCTCGAATAGAACCCTTTGAGTTTCGGATCAATAGGGGAGGTGTCAGCTTCCTGTCACAACAGGAACGATTGCCGAAGCGATGGCGGAGAGCAGGCCTCCCACCGCCAGGAAGGCGGTGCGGGCGGTGACGTGCTCGGTGGGCAAAAGTGATGGCCTCGAAACCTGCACTTCCATGAGGCTCACGAAGTTGGGCAGTCATCGGCCGCAATCCGGCAAGGGCCGCCACGAAACAGCAAAACCCCAGCAAAGAACCTCAGATCTACCTCAAGAGATCTGTCATGCCAGAGTCAACTATGGTTATCTTTCGATTCCACTCGACGATTACAAAGCCGTTCATTCCCGGGGGGGGTAAATGCGCAAGGCTAAATACCTGGCGTGCACTGCCGCACTGACGGTAGCGATTTCAGCGAACATAACCGGCACGGCCAGTGCGACTGATGTTCAGCAGGAGATCCGCCACGTCCACATGCAGGCGCTTCTGTCGGCGCATCAGGCGGCACCTGTTTCACTTACGGACGCACCCGCTTGGGGCGAGACGATAAAGTTCATGAATGCCGCCAAGGCGAACGGCGAGACCGAAGCCAACATCGACGCGCTCTTGACGAACGGGTCATGGGTTGCATATCCCGTGGAAAAGTCGCTCGTGGTTGTGACGTCTGACACCGACGCCAAGGTTGACCCGGAAACGCAGCCGGAGGTTTCAGCGGCGGATCAGGCGGCAGCGGCTCCTGGGGCCGCCGAGGTGATGCAGGCTGAGACCGTCACGCCTGACGACGGCTCAATGAATACGCCAGATACCGCCGGCCCTCCCGGGCAGTGCACAAGCCACAATGCGACAGTCAAGTTGCAGAACGTCACTCACGACACACTCTGGTACTACACCGTCTCAGAACACTACTGCTACCGCGGGGGGGCGATCACCAGTCACGAGGCGGAGCCGACGATCACCCACAAGGTCTACGATTGGGCCGAGCTACTCGGCTGGTCCTGGGCCGGGCCGGACCTGACTGGCACGAAGGGGCCGTCCCTGTACTCGTGGCACGGTAGTTCGCGCGGGGGCCTGAAGACCTGGCGTAAGGGCCAATTCAGTTACTCACCCTACCATATCAGCGTCACACAGCATAAGTACCCGCAGGTTCACCTCTACGAGCACGCAGACGGCAATTACTTCTACACCTGGGATATTTGAGCTAAGAAAAGAGGACGGGCATGGTTTTCTGGGTCATTATAGTAGGGGTAGGAATTCTTGCCTGGGTGCTTTCTGGCCGACGAGTCGTCGTCACGGTCATTGCGGTGTTGGTTGCAGCGGCGCTCTTCTATGCGTTCGGCGCGCCCGCCTCGGTGAGCGTCACCTCGGGGGCAGGGGAAATTTCAGCCGTACGTTGATCCGGAAAACCGTCCGACCTCGGAGGGCCCCAACAAAATAACCTGTTGGGGCCCTTCGGTATACCCTCAGTACTGCGTCGGGGTCCGCTTCGGCTCCCATAGGGATCCCTGCTGTGCTCGTGTCATTGCTGGTCGAGTGGTTCCAGGATGAGCGACAGGCGGCAGTCCCATGGAGCGTCGCCGCCCTCTCGGGCCCGCGTCGGAGGTGGACGGGTTTCCGGGGCGGTAGGTGTCAGTTCCACAGCAGTTCAACCACGGCGCGGACCTTGCCGCGCCAGGCGAGTGCTCGCACATCAGCCCGCAGAAGCGTGCCCGGCCACAACCAGGCATGTCGGCGGCTGCTTCCCGCGATGTCACCACTGCACGCAGCCGCTACCGCGCCAACCACCGGCATACACAAGATCATCGACAGCACCGGCAGAATGCCGCCTTCCATGCTCACCAGGACCTCGCCGAGGAAGAGTGTTCCGGCAACAAGTCCCGCCAGAAGCCGGCGAAGCAGCCCCCGAGAAGTCAGCCAGTCAGGTGCGACCGCCAGCGTCGCACCGAGCAACAGACCCAGCACCACACCCGCGAACAGACTGCCGCCCGCGAGGATCACTTCAGAGACGAGAACCGAAGGCACGTCGTGCCAGTGCCCCAGCACCGCCGCGACCATCACGCTGGCCGTCCACACGGCGCCCCAGCCCAGCGCGCAGACTCCTCCGACCAGTAGGCCGAACCGCAGGCCCCGAATCATTACGCCACGCCTCACCGATGCCCCTTGGCTCGCAGCTTACGTCCAAAGATGCAAGCCACAACCAGCGGAAGGCTTCTGACATCCACGGCTGACATCAACGACGCCGGATGGGGGCGTACACCAGCACCCTTGTCTGGCCCCCGCATCAGCCGACGGCCGACGCCCGAGCGGGTTCAGATTGAACTCCTAAAGCGGGTGTCGAGGACCGACGTCAATCCTCGCGGCACTGAGCGAACACCTGCTGTTGCTCGTCCCGCCAGCTCCAGTTAGCCGGCCGGGAGAAGGGCAGGCTTCGGGCAAGGCCGGAGAACTGGTCGGATGGCTCCCGGCTGGCCTTGTTCACCACGATCGCCGAGAGCATCGCTGCTCGTCCGTCTTCGTTGCGGTGGAGGCAGACATCCTTGAGCAGGTAGGTCATGACTCCGCGGTGAGGCGGGATGGAGTCGAAGCCCTGTGCCGCCAACTCGGCGCTCAGCTCCCCGTACGTGATGGTCTGTCCCTGCCGGGCCCGCTTCCGCAGGATCTCCACGGCCGCTTCGACCGCTCCCGGGTACTCCGGATCCTTGATCCTCACTGTCCCTCCCCCACCGCGTGAACACTGCTCAGCCTGCGCATCGTACCGGCCAGGCACCGCCCCGTACTTCTAAGAGCGGACGAAGAGGTCGTGCCAGAACCGTGCCAGATCGTGCAGGGAACCACGGGGAATGACGGGGACCAGGGCGCCAGCCAGTAAGGCCCCAGGGGCGCTCCGCCGCAGGCTGATGCAGCAACTGCCGACAGAAGACCCAAGCTTCCCAAGCTGAGAGCGCGAGTTCGATTCTCGTCACCCGCTCCATGATGAAACCCCAGGTCGGCGACCTGGGGTTTGTTTGTTGTCTAGGCCAATTTGAGGGTGGCGCGCCTTCGCGTGCCCTACGTCGAGCTCAACGGGGCACCTCAGGGGCGTTCGGCGGCCACTTTGAGTGACTCCACTCCCAGGCGTCTCAAATGGCGAGACAGATTTTGAGTGACCTGCGCCACTGCTGTGGACTGCGCCAGCGAAGCCGCTTACGTAAAGCTGCAGTTCGCGGCAACTACGTGCAGACCACGGCACGCGATGCCTGATCGGAGCCGACGCGGCCGCTTTCGGCTCTCCGCGGGGCCCCGCCGCCTGTTCGGGAGCCGCGTTGTCAGGGGTGCTCATCAGGCTTCTTGATGTCCCCGACGACGGGAGGCCCCGCATGGCCGGGTTCGAGATCAACAAGCAGGCCATCGAGAATATGCGGCGAGAGATCGCGAAGGAATTCGAGCGCGCGGCCCGCAAGCATCCGACGGACACCGTCGCGGACATGGACGCCACCAGCGAGGTACATGGTCTGATCGCCTTCCCGCAGCATCCACTCCTCGCCCTGAACCACATACCCGGTGGCGACATCCACGCCTTCCTGTGGCGTGAAGCGCACAGGGGACGCTTCAGAGCGGTCGAGACCACCGTAAGAGGGCCGGAGAACGAGGCCGTCCGCGTCCACGGCGCCAAGTCCACCGAGGCCACGCACTGGATCGAGGTACGCGCCGTCGTCGCCCGTATCGCCGCAGACCACGCCCTCTCCGGCCGGCTGTGGCTGACCGCCGCCCGGTTCCACTCCTCTCCGCCGCGCCGGGACCTCACCAGCACACGAACCTGCCTCGACCGCGCCTACCAGGAGTGGTACGGCGTGAAGGACGCCGATGTCATCGGCGAACTGGCCGCGGAGGTAGGGGCATTGGGCCGGCAGGACCCGTAACTACAGCACGGAGATGCTTACCGCCCTGGACAGGCACCTGCTGCACAAGACCGTTCACTGCCGCCACGAGTGAGCGTCATGGCGCCGCACGAAGCTGTGCGGCCTCGTGGCGCAGTGCCCCCACGGTGGCCGTCACCTCGGGAGAGGGGTCGCGGACCGTGACGGCGACGATGGCCCGGCCGAGCCAGGCGGGGTCGTCGACCTGGACGACGCGGACTCCGGTGGGGACCACGGCAGCGGCTACTTCGGGGAGTACGGCGATGCCGAGACCGGTGGCGACAAGGCCGAGGCGAGTGGGCCATTCGCGGGCGGCGTAGGCGATCCGCGGATGGTCGAGGGTCGGCCAGGCGCCGAACTGAGGGTCGTCACGCAGGCCCTTACCGACGATCCAGGGTTCGTCCCTCAGCTCGGTCACCGGGATGGTTTTGCGGCCGGCGAACCGGTGGTTGGCAGGGACGGCGAGCAGAAGGCCGCCGTCGAGGAGCAGGTCGCGGCGAAGTCCCTCGAAATCGTAGGCGGGCAGGTCCGGTCCCACGCCGATCACCGCGACATCGATGCGGTGAGCGCGGAGTTGGCGAAGCTGCGTGGGTGAGGACGCCTCGCCGAACTCGACGATCAGACCCGGGTGGTCGTTTCCAAGGCGGGCCAGTGTCCTGGGGACGAGCACGGCGGCGGCCGAGGGGAACGCCGCGATGGCGACTCGTCCGGTGACGTGGTCCTGAAGTCCGGCGAGGTCCGTGCTGACGGCGTCGATCTCGTTGAGGGCCGTAGTGGCTCGGCGGACGAGCATCATGCCTGCGGGAGAGGGGGCCACCCCGCGGGCTCCCCGGACGAACAGCGGTGCGCCCGCGGCGGCTTCCATCGCCGCCACCTGACGCGACACCGCTGACTGCGTGTATCCGAGTGCGTCGGCCGCGGCGGTGAACGATCCGGTGTCGACCACTGCCTGGACGACGCGCAGACCGGTGAGGGTGAAGTCCGCCATGCCGTCATCCTGGCACATTCCTGAACCGCATGTCTCTTATGCAAGACCTTCGCTGGTGGAATACCTGGATCAGCAGCACGCTGGAGGAGCAACGGCAAGCAATTCACGCACGGCAATTCACGCAAGGGGAGCACCAGCCATGGCGAAGACGTGGTTCATCACGGGCAGTTCGAGGGGGTTCGGCCGCGAGTGGGCGGAAGCGGCGCTCGAACGCGGCGATCACGTGGCGGCGACGGCTCGGGACGTCAGCCTGCTGACTCCTCTGGTCGAGCGGTACGGGGACGCGGTATTGCCGGTCCGGCTCGACGTCACGGACCGCGCCGCGGTGCATGAGGCGGTGCAGCTCGCCCACGCGCATTTCGGTTCGCTGGATATCGCGGTCAACAACGCCGGCTACGGGCATTTCGGCATGGTCGAGGAGGTGACCGAGGACGAGCTCCGGGCCCAGATGGAGACCAACTTCTTCGGCGCGATCTGGGTCACGCAGGCCGTGCTGCCCTTCATGCGGTCGCAGCGATCGGGAAGGATCCTGCAAGTGACCAGCGAGGGAGGCGTACGCGCATTCCCCGGCATCGGTGCGTACCACGCCTCCAAATGGGCTCTTGAGGGGCTGTCGGAGTCCCTGGCGCAAGAAGTGGCAGCCTTCGGCATCCATATCACCAACGTCGAGCCCGGCCCCTATGCCACCGACTGGCTGGCTCGCGGGGCACGGCACAGTGAACGGCACCCGGACTACACCGAGGTCCACTCGGCCACCGCGCCGGATTTCGAGGTGGGCGACCCGCGCGCGACCCGCGACGCGATTCTTCGGATCGTCGATGCGGAACGGCCCCCACTGAGGATCTTCCTGGGCAAGTCCTTCACCAATGTCGCCGGCCTCTACGAGGAGCGTCTGAGCACCTGGCGCCAGTGGCAGCCGGTCTCCCTGGCCGCGTTCGGTTAAGCGGCAGCGCCGGGTGTCGGCGGTGGGCGGTCATGCGGACTCCAACAGCACGGCACAAGCCGGCAGGTACGCCTTGGTACGTGGCTGCTGGGCCTACTTGCCGGAGCCGACGTGGTAGCCGACCGGGTCGACGTAGACGTCCGGAGCGTTGCCGCTGGACGCGGAGATGGTGAAGGAGAGACCGTTGAGATTCACGATCTCCGAGACCTTCTCGTTGGGCGGGGTGAGAGCCGGGTGTACTTCTTGCCGGAGCCGCTGGTGTCCGGGATGTAGCGGAGCACGAAGCGAGTCTCCTCGCCGGGTCCGATGGTGACGGTGGACGCCGAGGCGTCGGTGCGGGCGGCGTCGGGCCCGGTGTCGCCCAGTCCATCGGGGCCCACCAGCTGGACGCCCGGGAAACCGTGCATGCTGCACTTCTTGGAACCGGTGTTCTTCAGGTTGACGACTATCCCGTTCTTGGTCCCGGTGGAGGAGGCGCTGAAGGCGAGATGGTCGGTCTTGCACATGGAGCTCGACGTCGAGGACTGGGTCTTGGCGGAGAGTTCGCTGCCCTTGCCGGAGCCGCTGGTGCCGGTGGAGCCGGACGAGGAGGAACCCCAGGTCGAGCCCTGGCCGCCGGTGGAGGTGCCGCCGGTGGTGGAACTGCTCGCGCCGGTGGAGCTGCTCGCGGCGGTGGACGCGCTGGTGTTGGCGGAAGCGCTCGATCCGTCGCTGCTGCCGCACGCGGTCAGCGAGAGGCCGGCGGCAGCGATGATGAGGGCGCTGACCCAGGATCCGTCGGCAGGGTGGCCAGCATTGCGGGGCGCCGCCTGGGGTTGAGTCGGACCAGCAGCGGAGCGCCGGTGTCAGCTGCCGAGTTGAGGAAGCCCCCATCACGATCCACGCGGGGGGCGTGCCCGCGCCATGACGCCGATGAGGAGGAGGGGCGACGTCGTGTCCCCCTCGGCGGAGCCGTCAGGACCAGTGCCACACCTGGTTGACGCTGCCCGCACATCCCCAGCCCTGTACCGGCTGACCGTCCTGCCCGGAAGTGGAGGCTTCCGCGTCCAGACAGAAGCCGTCCGGGACGCTGACCAGCGTTCCGCCGCCGCCCAGCTGCCACGTCTGGGCGCTCAGCCCGTCACAGCTCGCGGCCTGTACCTCCTGGCCGTTCTGGCCGGTCGTGCCGGCGTCGGCGTCCAGGCAGAGATGGCTGCCCTGATTGACCACGCGATACTGGGAGCCCTGGCCGGCCACGCGGTACAGGGCCCACTTCTGGGCGGCCGTGCCGTTGCACCCCCACACCTGGACGTCCGAGCCACGGTTGTCGAGACACCGGGCGACCGAGGTGGCGTTGACGCCCTCGGTCACCGTGACCGAGCCGGCCCGGACGGTTCCGCGGGGCAGGGCGTACAGGAGCTTCTTGGTCTGCGCGTCGACCTTGCCGTCGACGGTGAGACCTGCCTCGGTCTGGAAGGCCCTGACCGCAGCGACGGTCGCGGCGTCGAAGTCCCCGCTGACCGGGGCGTAGAGGCCATGGCCGCCGAGGAGGAGTTGCAGGGCCTTGACGCAGGCGCCGGTCGCTCCCGACGCGAGCTCGGCGCGGCAAGCGGCGGTGCGGAGGTCCGGTGTCCCGGAACCCACTGTGGTGGGGTCCTTCGTTGCCGCCGCACTCGGCGACTGTTTTGCCGCCTGGTCCGCCTGCGACGGGGAGGACGTCGGCGCCTTGTGTGAACTGCTGGGCGTGGAGGCCCGGTTGTCCGTCACGGTCGCCGACGTGTCCGGCCCGGGAGCGGCCGTCGTAGAGGAGTGGCTTTGCGGCAGCAGTGCCACGGCGACGGCCGTGGCGACCGCGGCACCCACTGCGGCGGCTGCGCCCACGATCAGCTTCCTGCGCCTCCCGCGAGCGGGGGTGGCAGGGGACTCGGAGGCGGCGGAGCCGGCGGGAGGGTCCGCGGGTGGCTTGGGGGCGGCCATGGGTCGTCCATCGAGGAGGGGTGCCTTTTCCGGCGCGGACCGTGACGGCCGCTCGGTCGGCGCGGGGAACTGGTGCCCGATGGCGGTGCGGAACACCGTCTCCGGTGAAGGGCGCGATTCGGGTTCCTTGTCCAGGCAGGTGCGGATGAACGCGGCCAGTTCCGTGTCTACGGCCGCCGCCTTCTCGAGGACCTCCTCCTTCGGTGGTTCGAAGGCGACCCGGTGCAGGACGTCGACACCGGTGCCCTCGCCGAACGGAGCCTGCCCCGTGACGGCGTAGGCGAGGGCGGAGGCCAGCGCGAAGATGTCGGAGGCCGCGGTCACCTCCTTGCCCCTGACCTGCTCCGGGGACATGAAGGCGGGGGTTCCCACGTTCTGGCCGGTGACGGTGATCGAGGTGCCGTCGGTGGCCTGGACGACACCGAAGTCGATGACGCGGGCGCCGTCGGCGGCCAGGATCACATTGGACGGCTTGAGGTCGCGGTGGACGATCCCCGCGCGCCAGATGGCCTCGACCGCACGCCCCATGTCGGCCAGCAGCCGCCAGGCGGCCTGCGCGTCGATCGGCCCCCGCGCGTCGACGAGTTCGGCGAGTGTCGGCCCGGGGACGTACTCGGTGGCCACCCAGACCAGGTCCTCGTCGCAACCGCTGCCGAGCAGCCGTACGATGTGCGCCCCCTGGACGCGGTCCAGCGCGCCGACCTCCCGCTCGAAACGCTTCCGGAACTGAGGGTCCTCCGCGTATTCGGGCCGGATCACCTTGACCGCCGCCAGGCCCGACCCGCCGGTCGTGTCCTGGCCCAGATAGACCCGGCCCATCCCCCCGCTGCCGAGCATCGACATCAGGACATACGGGCCGACCCGAATGGGGTCGGTCTTCTTGAGCGGGACCGGAGGCGGGGGCTCCATGCCGGCCGCCGCGTAGGCGAGCGCGCTGGACCGGTTGTGGTGGGGGACAGACATGGGAATCCCGGTCTCTCGCGTGACATGTGCGACGTGCGCGACTGACGTCGGTCAGCGTGGAGACTATCGCAACGTCCTTTCGATAAAGGCGAGTTAGTGTTCGATTCAACCGCGTGCCGCTGCTGCGCGAGAAGCTTGGGGACGAGCAAGCGAGTTCGTTCGTCGTCGAGGTGTCGGGTGACGTCGAGACAGACGCGGAGACCTGGGCCCGCGACATCGAGCGCAAGCTGCGCGACCGGGTCAGTGCGTTCCAGCAGGCGGCGGAACTCCGCGACGATCTGGCCCGGCGGGTGCGCTGGGACCGGGCCGCCGCCGCGGTCCTCGGCGAGATCTCGCGGAAATGAGCCGCCTCACCGCACGAACGCGGCAGCGGACACATCCCGTTCCAGTGCCGCACGATGATGCTCGTAGGTGCCGATGCCGGAGACCCTGATCAGAACGCAGAACCGATCGATCGAGGAAATCTGCCCAGCGACCTGCGCGAACTCACGCCGTAGGAAGTGGATGGCGGCCAGGTTCGCCGTAGAACTCTGCCCGCAGACAAGGAACACCGGTTTGCGCGACTCTGCGGGGATGAACTTCGCGACGAGCACATACTCCTGGTTGCCCCGGTCAAACAGATACTTCTCACCACCGACTTCGATGGCGACCGAGTCCCGGTTCGCAGCGTTGTATGGGTGAAGGGTGACACCGGGAAGATAAGCGGCCAGGTGTCCCCCTGTACGAATGTTGGCACCTCCCACCGGACCGCCCACGCAGAACTCGGTACGATCACCGTTGCTGCCACGGAATTCTCCTGACTCGACGAGGACGTCACAGCCCAGCTCGCCCGCAAGCAGAGCCAGCTCCACGGCGGCCCGGACGTCTCGATAGGTCGCGGTCCCGGGCGAGTTGTGCTTGTTGCCCAGCACAACAAGGCATGTCTGCCCGGGCCGGACGCCGAAGAAGTCCGCCCTCTTGTTCACCTCCCGGGTCCGCCTGGCCCGCTCCCACAACCACACGAACCCACCACCGAGTAGGCTGGTCACCAGGCCGATGGCAATGTTCTCAAGCACCGATTGAATCGGGTCCCCCCTCCACGGCGTGTCAGTGCCCTTCCATTGTCGCAGGTTGGGCAGCGGGCGTAAGGTTCGGTGCGCACGATCGTGCGGCCCATGCGGAAGGCCGGGAACTCGGGCAGCGGGTGGTTGAGCGCCGGTCGAACTCGGTGTCCGTCCCACCCCGGTTCGACTCAACCGAAACTCGCAGTCATCTGAGTTGCGCTCCGTCTCAATGGCCGATCTCTGCAGAGCTATGAGTCAGAAGACTTCTGACATCGAGGACTGAATTCAGGCCCCGATGGCCGGACTTCGCAAGTTCCCGTCCACAACCTGTGGGGGAAGCACCTCAGGTGATGTCGTGGACATTCTGCTCGAGCAGATCGGTTGCGTGCCGGGCGACGGCCTGGTAGTCGGCATCGTCGTGGAGGACAGCCAGGCCGTGGTGGGCGGCGGTGGCGGCGATGACGAGGTCCACCGCCGAGGCGCTGCGATGCTCCCCGGCCTGGGCCATACGGTGTTGCACCGCGCTGATCCAACGCCCCGCGTTCTTCGGCACCGACACGTCGGGATAGAGGTCGGTGAACATCTCCGCGATCTCGTCGTACTCACGGCCGTTCCGGGCGCTGTACAGGAACTCGGTTCGCTGCACGTAGCAGGATGCGATGGCACCGGCGTCGATCGCGTCGTACCAGGCCGACTGCAGTTTTGGTTCGCGGAGCAGCCGGACCAGGCCGGAGGTGTCGAGCAAGTAGATCACCGGCTGTGCTTCTCCGCCCGGTGCAGGCGCTCGGCGTCCTCGACGGCACCCCACTCACGCGCACGCTCGAAGTGACGGCTGATGCGCGCCGCACGCTCCTGCTGTTCGGCGTAGAAGTGCAGAGCCAGGTTGACCGCCTCCTTCTTGGTCCTGACCTTGGCCAGAGCCATGGCACGCTCCAGGGCGTCATCATCGATGTCGATCTGGGTCACAGACATACGAGCACCTCCTACGCAATGTTGGTGATGTACATAGAAGAGTATGGCACCAACATTGGCGACGCCACATCTGAACGCCGAATGTGCAATCGCCACGGAAACGGTCAACAGCAGTGCGTACAAGCCCGCGCAGCGGTGCCGACACGAAGAATCCGCGCAGGTCAGCGGCCATTCGCCCGCTCATGCGCCGTCGCTTCCCCAGCTGAGAGCGCGAGTTCGATTCTCGTCACCCGCTCCATGGGGAAGGCCCAGGTCATCGACCCGGGCCTTTTTGCTGTGCGCGGTGATCTCTTGCCGCGAACCCGGATCCACCAACGCCACCCCGGACGCTGATCAACGCCTACCGCACACGAGGTGAACGGAAAAAGTTCCCCGTTCGCGGCAACCCTGTGCGGAGTCTGTGACCACCAGGAGTCGGATCCGGTCATCCCCCGTGCCTGGATCCACTCCTCTTCTGGTGAACGGCATGCAAGGAGAACACCTCCCCATGAACAACCCCACGACCGGCGGACGCCGCGGGCGTCACCGCCGTCGCTGGACCGCCACCGCTCTGCTGCTCGGCGTACCCGCCATCGTCGTGCCGTATCTCCTGTTCTCGCAGGAGGACTCGCAGGCCGCGACGATCGACGGCAATGCCTACTACCGGCTGGTTTCCGTACGCAGTGGCAAGGTGATGGATGTCAACGGCTTCTCCACCGCCGACGGCACCCGCATCCAGCAGTGGACCGACCAGAACACCGCCAACCAGCAGTGGAAGCTGAGACCCACCGGGGACGGCTACTACGAACTGGTGAACCGCAACAGTGGCAAGGTGCTGGGCATAGCGGGCGGTTCGACCGCCCAGGCGGCCGCCGCCGAGCAGCAGACCGACAGCTCCTCCACCTCCCAGGAGTGGCGGATCGACGATGTGAGCGGTTCCGACGCCGTCACTTTCACCTCCCGCAGGAGCGGCCAGGTCCTGGACGTCTCCGGAGGCTCCACGGCCCAGGGCGCGCCGATCATCCAGTATCCGAGCCACGGCGGCACCAACCAGCAGTGGAAGCTGGTGCAGACGGCCGAGACCCAGGCGTCCGGGACCGGCAGCACTCAGACCACGGCCGCGGCCGGAGCGTATGTGTGGAAGAACGCCCAGGTGGTGGGCGGCGGTTACGTCACCGGGCTGGTGTTCAATCCGAAGGAGAAGGGCCTGCTGTACGCGCGCACCGACATGGGCGGCGCCTACCGCTGGGACACCGCGGCCGAGCAGTGGATCCCGCTGACCGACTGGCTCGGCGAGAAGGACTGGAACCTGCTGGGCATCGACGCGCTGGCCACGGACCCCGTCGACCCCAACCGGCTCTACCTCGCGACGGGCACCTACACCAACGAGTGGGCCGGCAACGGCGCGATCCTGCGCTCCACCGACCAGGGCCGTACCTTCCAGCGCACCGATCTGCCGTTCAAGCTGGGCGGCAACGAACCCGGCCGCGGGGCGGGCGAACGGCTCGTGATCGACCCCGCGAACCACGCCACCCTGCTGCTGGGCACCCGCAAGAACGGCCTGTGGCGCAGCACCGACTACGGCGCGACATGGAGTCAGGTCTCGGCGTTCCCCGTCAAGGACGGGGCGAGCAGCGGCGCGGGCATCTCCTTCGTGACATACGGCCCGGCCGGCAGCAACACGGTCTACGTCGGCGTCAACGACATGTCCACGCCTTTGTACCGTTCGACCGACGGCGGCAGCAGCTGGCAGGCGGTTTCCGGGCAGCCCACCGGCCAGATGCCGCAGCACGGCGTGGTCTCCGGTGACGGTTCGCTGTACCTGGCCTACAGCAACAGCATCGGCCCCATGGACGCGACGGCGGGCTCGGTGTGGAAGTACACCCCGGCCGGCGGCGCGTGGAAGAACATCTCCCCCTCCCAGGGCGGTTACGGGTTCTCCGGTCTCGCCGTCGACGCACAGAAGCCGTCCACGGTGATGGTCACCACCCTCGACCGCTGGTGGCCCCAGGACGAGGTCTACCGAACCACCGACGGCGGCACGACCTGGAAGGCACTGGCCGACAAGTCGGTGCGGGACGCCTCCGGCGCTCCTTACGTCGGTACCGGCATCGGGCACTGGATGACCGCGCTGGCCATCGATCCCTTCGACTCCGGGCACGTGCTGTACGGCACCGGCAACGGCATCTGGGGCAGCAAGGACGCCAACGCATCCGACAGCGGCGGTACCAGCCACTGGACCTCCGGGGCCCGGGGGCTGGAGGAGACCTCGCTGGCGGACGCGATCGCCCCTCCCGGCGGCGCCACCGTCATCACCTCCATGGGCGACCAGGGCGGCTTCCGCCACGACTCCCTGACCGAGGTGCCCGCCGGACGGATGAAGAACCCGCTGATGAGCAGCAGCACCGACATCGACTTCGCCCAGTCGGCCCCCTCGGTGATGGTTCGCGTCGGCACCGGCGGCGCGCAGGACGGCGCCTACTCCACCGACGGCGGCAGCAGCTGGAACGGCTTCACCGCGGAACCGGTCCCCAGCGCGAACAGCGGTCATGTCGCCCTTTCCGCGGACGGCTCCACCATCGTCTGGGCCGAATCAGGCCAGGCCCCGTACCGCTCGACCGACAAGGGAGCGAGCTGGTCCAAGGTCAGCGGCCTGGGTACCGACGCCGTGGTCGTCGCCGACCGCTCCTCGGCCAACACCTTCTACTCCCTGGTCAGCGGCACGCTCTACGCCAGCACCGACGGCGGCGCGACCTTCACCGCCCGCGTCGGCAACCTGCCCTCGGGCCGGCTCGCGGCCGTCCCCGGTATCGCCGGGGACCTGTGGATCGCCGGCGGCGGCAACGGGCTGCTGCACTCCACCGACGGCGGGCGCACCTTCACCACACTCAAGACGGTGCAGTCCGCCGCCGCCCTCGGCTTCGGCAAGGCCGCACCCGGCGCCGACTACCAGGCCCTCTACCTGATCGGCACCGTCGACAACGTCACCGGAGTCTTCCGCTCCACCGACAAGGGCACCACCTGGCTCCGCGTCAACGACGACGCCCACCAGTGGGGCGCCATCGGCAGCATCGGCGTCATCACCGGCGACCCCGACACCTACGGGCGCGTCTACATCGGTACCAACGGACGCGGCCTCCAGTACGGCGACCCGTCCTGACCCCGACGCCCGAGCGGGGCCGCAGCCACAACGGCCTGCGGCCCCGCTTCCGGGTCCGGTGAACGAAAAAGATTCCGTGGCTCTTCGCGGCAACCTTTTCGGCCTCTCGGACCACTCAGCGTTGTCCGGCCAAGTGGTCCGGTCAGAGCAACAGCTGAAAGCGAGCACAGGCGTGTCCCTGGAACGAGAGCACAGACATGTCCCCGGCCCACCCACGTCATCGGTGGAGTCCCCCGTCGGCGGCCACCGCGGCGACGGCGGCGCGCGCGGTGGTCGCCCGAAGCATCGTGGCCGTCGGTTGCTCGCACGTCGGGGTCTGTGGGCGGGTCTCGCCATGGTGGTCGTGGCCGGCTCGGCTGTCGTGGTCAGCCAGGCTTCCGCACAGCAGAAAACCCTGGATCTGAAGAAGTGGTACGTGCTGGTCAATCGCAACAGCGGCAAGGTGCTGGACGACCGCGGCTATGCCACGAACGACGGCGCGGCGGTGGTGCAGTGGGCGCGCCACGGCGGGGCCAACCAGCAGTGGCGCTTCATCGACGCGGGTGACGGGTACTACCGGCTGCAGAACCGGAACTCCGGCAAGGTGCTGGACGACCTCGGCTGGTCGAAGACCGCCGGCTCCGCCATCGTGCAGTGGAAAGACCTGAACGGCACCAACCAGCAGTTCAAACTGGCCAAGTCGCCGAACGGCTACCTGCGTTTGGTCAATCGCTTCAGTGGCATGGCCGTCGATGTCCACAACGCCGCCAAGACCAACGGGAGCGGTGTGGTCCAGAACCGCGACCGAGGCGGCGCCGATCAGCAGTGGCAACTCGTCCCGGCCGGGAGCGTCGGCAGCTCCGGTACACCCACCGCGCCGAGCAGCAGCGTTCCCTCCAGCCCGGCTCCGAGCAGCTCTCACCCGTCGTCCACGCCGTCGTCCACGCCGTCGTCCACGCCGTCTCCCGTGGCCGGTGGCGGCAGCTCGACGAAACGCTTCATGGGCAGCAGCACGGTGCTCATCGGCGGCTCGATGTCCGACGCCTCGGCGGCCGCCGCGCCGTTCGACGTCCGGTACGCCTATGTGCACAGCCAGCCCGCGCCCTCCTCGGACTACTACACGGCAGCCAAATGCCAGGACGGATGGTCGGGCTGGTGGGGCTGCTGGAACGGCAGCACCACGGCGCCCGGCACGTACGTGACCTGGCGGGACGACGTGGTGTCCCAGGCGACGTACAAGGGCAGCGCGCGTCCGCAGAAGATGCTCTGGACCTGGTACTCGTTGCGCGACCTCGGGGACGCGGCGGGCGAGGGCGACGGCCCGGGCGAGGTCAAGGCCATCAACCGGGTTGACCTGCTGACCCGTTACCTGAACGACTACCGTTTCTTCCTCCAGAAGATCGGCACGTCGCAGGAAGCGATCGACCTCGAGCCCGACTTCTGGGGCTACGTCCGGTCGCTCGGCGATCCGCACCAGGTTCCCGCGCAGGTCTCGAGCGCGAACCCGAAGGACTGCGGTTCGCAGGAGAACAGCGCCACCGGACTCGCCCAGTGCCTGATCTCGATGGCGCACAAGTACGCGCCGAACACCGCCGTGGGAATGCACCTCTCCTGCTTCGACTGGGAGACCAACACGCCGGCTTGCGTCAAGTCCTACGAGAGCTTCGGGGCCAAGAACGCCGACTTCCTGGCCACCGACGTCTCGGACCGCGACGCGGGCTGGTACGCACAGCCGGCCCACGGCGGCAGTGACCACTTCTGGACCGACCAGAAGGCCGCCGCCGCGCTGCAGTTCTACAAGACGATGGCCGAGTCCGTGGGCAAGCCGGTGGTCCTGTGGCAGATCCCCGTGGGCAACATGGCGCAGAACAACACCCTCAACCATTACAAGGACGACAAGGTGGACTGGCTCCTCGGGCACATGGACCAGGTCGCGAACGCCCATATCGCCGGGCTGTTCTTCGGTCCAGGGCAGCAGGAACAGACCTCGGTCGAGACCGACGGCGGGAACCTGATCAACAAGACGATCGCTTACCACAACTCGGGCGGTACAGCACTCAAGTAGACGAAGCCGACGAAATGCGCCCCCATCTCTTCGATGGGGGCGCATTTCGTCGTCTACGTGGGCTGAGGACCGTGGTTCAGGCGGGTCAGCGCTGCAGGGTGAGGACGCCCGGTCGCCACGGCAGTCGGTCGTAGGGGCCGGTCGCGGTGGGGGACTTGCCCTGGTAGAGGAACTGCAGGTGGCAGGGGTCGATGGTCATGGTCTGGTCGGGGTTGTCGCGGACCAGGTCGCCGTGGCTGATGTCGTCGGTCCAGGTGGCGCCGCTGTTGGCCTTGCCCGCGAACGGGTTGCTCTCACCGGCGGCCTGCGGGGTCCATGAACCGCTCAGGCTGGAGGCCGTGAACGAGCGGAAGTAGCGCTGCTCGTTCGCCCCCCGAGCCTCGACGATCATGAGGTACTGGTTCTGGCCCTGAACCTTGTAGACCTGCGGCGCCTCGAACAGGTTCTTCGTCGTGTCGCTCATGACCGTCGTGTACGACGAGCCGAAGTTGCCCGGGAAGTTCCCGATCGGCATGCTCGCCCGGTAGATCTTGCCGTTGTCACCGGCGAAGAACAGGTACATGTTCTGGGCGTCGGCGATCAGGGTCTGGTCGATCGGGCCGGTGGCGGATTCGGTGCGGGGGATGCTGCCGGTGAACAGAGGCTGCGGCGCGGACCAGCCGCTCGGGTTGGTGGGGTCGCTCGACGTGCGGTAGACGAACGGCGACGCGCCCCACTGGGACGCCAGCACCCAGATGTTCTTGGGCGCGAAGTAGAACAGTGTGGGCGCCACCGCGTTCTGGCTCATGCCGGTCTGGCCGGCCGAGGCCATGTCCGCCCAGTTCGTGAAGGGCTTGAACATCATCGAGCCGTACGACGATCCCGCGACGCTCGACGCATACACCAGGTGCTTGCCGTTGTACGTCACGGTGGTGAAGTCCTTCACCGCGTCCCACCCGTTCGCCGGCTGCGCCAACGCACCCGTCGACGTCCACCGGTATGTCGACGGAAGAGCACACGTGTTGCTCTTCGGCGCCGCGGTCGGCTTGAAGTTCCAGTGCTGGTTGGCGCCGCCGTTGGAGTCCCAGATCTGGACGGGCGTGCCGTTGGCGGTCCGACCGCCGGGGATCTCCAGTGCCCGGCCGCTGGCGACGTTGGTCAGCGTGTAGGAACCGTCACTGTTGCGGGCGGCCCGCCAGTGCTGGTTGGCGCCGCCGTTGGAGTCCCAGACCTCCATCCTCGTCCCGTTGCCCGTCTGGTTGCCCGGCTCGTCCAGTACCCGGCCGCCGGCGACGTTGGTCAGCGTGTAGGAGCCGTCGCCGTTCTTGGTGGCCCGCCACTGCTGGTTGGAGGCACCGCTGGCGTCCCACACCTGGAGCGGGGTGCCGTTGCCGTTCTGTCCCGCGGGCTCGTCGAGAACGCGTCCGGCGGCCCCGTTGGAGAGCGTGTAGACGGTGCCGGAGGTGATGTCCCCGGCCGCCGTCGTGCCGCCGCCCGCCGTGCCCCCGCCGCTGCTGCCCCCCAGGGCGGTGAGCACCGCGTCGTAGGCGGGCTTCCTGTTACCGCTGTTGTCGAACAGCAACGGGTTCTCACCGGTGCGCCAGGAGTCGCTGTCGCGGATGCCCCACACCGTGATGCCCGTGCAGCGGGCGACGTTGAGGCAGTCCTGCACGGTGTTGGCGTACGCGGTGGCGGAGGCCTGGGCGATGTCGAGCTCGGTGATCTGGACGTCGACGCCGAGCGCGGCGAAGTTCGACAGGGTGGTCTGGAAGCTCGACGGCGGGCCGCCGGCGCCGAAGTGGCTCTGGAAGCCGACGCAGTCGATGGGCACACCGCGGGACTTGAAGTCCTTGACCATCGCGTAGACGCCCTGCGTCTTGGCGTCGGTCCAGTTCTCGATGTTGTAGTCGTTGTAGCAGAGCTTGGCGGAGGGGTCGGCGTTCCGGGCCGTGCGGAAGGCTTCCTCGATGAAGCCGTTGCCCAGCACGTCCTGGAAGACCGAGCTGCGGTGCTGACCGCTGCCGCCGTCGGCGAAGGCCTCGTTGACCACGTCCCAGGCGTAGATCTTGCCCTTGTAGTGGGTCATCTCGGTGGTGATGTGGTTGTCCATCACACTGCGCAGGGTGTTGGCGTCGGTGATGGACTTGACCCAGCCCGGCAGTTGGGAGTGCCACACCAGGGTGTGGCCGCGCATGCGCTGGCCGTGCGCGGTGGCGTGGCCCACGATCGAGTCGGCCGGGCCGAAGTTGAAGGTGCCGCGGGAGGGTTCGGTGGTGTCCCACTTCATCTCGTTCTCCGGGGTGATCATGTTGAACTCCCGGTCGAGAATCGTGGAGTACGTCGAGTCACCGAGCCTGCCCGAGGACACTGCCGTGCCGAAGTAGCGGCCGCTGCCGGCCGCGGCGGCGCCCAGGGCCGGTGTGCGGGCCTCCGGCGTGAGTGCGGCCAGCGCGACCAGCGGTACGGCGGCACCCGCGGCGGCGAGGACCACGGCGGCGGCGAGCACGCGGCGGGTGGCCGGACGGCGGCGATGAGAGCGGTTCTGATCTGACAACGGCATGTCCTTCTGGCACAGCGGGCCCTGCTCCGGGCCCGGTCACCCGCCAGTTGTCGCCACACACACAAACGTTGCCGCGATCGAGGGGAGAATTTTCACGGCCGCCGAACCCGGCTCCCCCCGACCGACTGGCCACACAGCGGCGTTCACCGGGTCGGGACGAACCCTCCCCGGACCGACGCGGAGCCGCCGGAATCCCGCGCGTCGACGCGGTAGCCGTCGCCCGCGCCACTGCGCACGCCGGCGCCGTTGTTGAACTGCGCGGCGAACTCATGGCTCCCGGCCGGCACGGTCAGGCCCGGCTTGAGGACCCAGCGGTAGACCAGCACGCCGCCGGCCTCCTGGACGGTGACGGTGAAGTCACCACTCGGCAGGGTCTGCCAGGTACCGGTGTTCTTCACCCCGCCGGTCTGCACGATCCGTATCTCGACCGTGAGCGAGGTGAGCGGCTGGGTCGTCTTGAGGGCGAGGTTGCTCTGCGTCCAGTAGACGGTGCTGCCCGGGTCCACCGAGCCGGCCGACGACAGCGGCCCGTTCCGGCTCTCGGCGGCGGCCGGCGATGGACTGGTGGCCGGCGGAGTCGGGCGCGCGCTGCCCGGGGTGGTGGCCGGGGCCGGCGCGACAGGGGTGGGGCGGGCCGATGTCGGGTGCGGGGAGCCGGCGGTCGGGGACGGGGTGGCGGGCACGGTCACGGTGGCCGACGGCTGCGGCGAGGGGGTCGTGACGATGGCGGCGACGGCCAGGCCGCCGGTCGTCAGGATGCCGGCGGCGGCGAGCCCGGCGAGCGCGACCCTGGTCCCGGACCTCGCCAGCGGCCGCGCGCGGTGGCGGACGGCGGGGCCGGCCATGCCGCGTTGCACTCTGGCCAGCATCCTCGCGCGGTCGGGCCGGTGGGCCTCGGCGGCCGCGCGCAGCTGACGGGCGATCTCCTCGTTCACCGGTTCCTCCTCCCTGCCACCAGGTCCCCGGCCGCTCGTGCGCCCAGTATCCTTTCCAGCTCGGCCATTCCCTTCGAGGTCTGGCTCTTCACCGTGCCGACCGAGATGCCCAGCGCCACGGCGGTGTCCTTCTCCGACAGGTCGAAGGCGTGCCGCAGCACCACGCAGGCGCGCTTGCGGAACGGCAGCCGGGCGAGCGCCGCGCGGACGTCCAGCACGGCCGCCGTGTCCGGCCCCTCCACCTTCTCGGGACTGCGGGACCAGAACAGCGCGATACGGCGTCGCTCGCGCACCGCGCTGCGGATCCGTCCCCGCGCCAGGTTGGCCACCACGCCGCGGGCGTAGGCGAGCGGGTGGTCGGCCTGCCGCAATCGGTCCCAGCGCTGCCACAGGGCAACCAGGGCGTCCGCCGCGAGGTCGTCCGCCGCGTCACTCTCGCCGGTCAGCAGGTAAGCCAGACGGGCGAGTTCGGCATAGTGGCGTTCGAAGAATTCGTGGAACTCCGCGGACGCGTCATCGAGGACCATCCCCGGGTCGCCCTCTCCTGGCAATGATGTGCGCGTTGGTTGCGCGTTCAACAACGGGGAGCGCAGCCTAACAGTGCCCAGCCCGGGATTCGAACGGCGGTCGTGCTCGGTAGCGGGGCGGTGAAGGCTGACCGGCGGGCTGGTCAATGCCGGACCAGTCCGCGCCAGTGCCACGGTTGTGGCGCGATGTGCTTCGTTGCCCTCATGCCCGTCCATCCGGTAGTTCGACTCGGCCTTTCGGCTCCCAGTTGCCGCAGAGGCCGAGAAGGTTGCCGGGTTTTTGAGATCCCGGTGGCCGGCCACCGGTCTTCACGCCCGTAAGGATCACCAGCACTTCAGGAAGCACCCTGACTCGATGAAGCGATCTTGGCACCTTGTCCTGGCGTCGGCTCTCGTCGCGGGAGCCGTCACACCGATGGTTGCGGTGGGCAGCGCGGTCGCCGCGGACGGCGACATCACCTCCGCCGTCCTGGCGAACCGTGATGTCGTCCTGACCGGTGACGCGGTCGTGCGCGTCCCGCGGGGAACCCACACGTACACCGGTGTGATCAGCGGTGAAGGAGCCCTTCGCGTGTCCGGCACCGGCACGCTGGTCCTCGCCAAGGACAGCACCTTCACCCTGCCGCACTCCCGGCAGCACCAGAGGGTCCGGATCCCGGGCGGCAACCACCCGTACGTCGTCGTCGACAGTCCCGACGAGCCCGCGGTCACCGTGGACGCGGGGGCAACGCTCCAGTACGGCACCGGCGGTACGACCGGCCTGATCGGGTCCTTCCCGTACAACACGCCCGGTTACCAGCAAAACCAGGACAACATCCGGGTGGACGGCACACTGCGTCTGTCGCTGACCCGGCTGTTCAACCTGGGCATCATCAGCGGCTCCGGCCTGGTCACCCAGCCCCGGAACATGTGGGGAACGCTCCAGATCTGTGGCACCAACCCGTTCTCCGGCGTCTTCGACAACGGCACGGGCGTCAACTTCGCGAGCACCACCTGTGCCGCCGGACTGCCCAACGCCCGCTCCGTCGTCAACCGCGGTTCATGGATCATCGACACCCCGCTCTACCACACGGTCGTACAGCGGCAGAACTTCTACAGCCACGAGTACGGCAACGACGTCAATGTGCACTCCCGCCCGGGCAGCAAGGTGATCCTCACCGGCGTCTACAGCTGGAGTGACAGCGGCGACGGGGCGGCGCCGTCGCTGAGCGACCCCGGACTGAACTGGCGGCCCGTGGCCCACAACCTGAACAAGCGCGGCACCAACATCGAGGGCGCCGACGTCCAGTGGGGGGACGGGACCACGCACCGGATCTTCATGCCCGGCACGGCGCAGACGGTCTACATCAACCTGCACGCCAGACGGCAGCGCTCCCGGCTCACCTTCGACTACAACGGACCGGTGACCCTGGGCGCGCCCATCGGCGGCGGCATGTATCACGACACCCTCGGCGCTCCCGGCGCCGGGGACGTCGTCATCGCCGGCACCAGCGGCAACGACGTGACCTTCGCGGCAGCGCAGTACTACGACGGATCCACCACCATCGACAAGAAGGCGACCCTCCGTCTCGGCTCCGGGACCGCGGGCGGCGACGGAAGCCTCCACACCGGCGGAGCCCTCGACAAAGTGATCGACAACGGTTCACTCGTGCTCCGCAACACCGGGACACCCACCACCCTCCCGGCGGTGACCGGTACCGGATCGGTGACGCAGAGCGGAGCCGCCGCCACCACCCTCACCGGCGCCGCCCACACCGGCGCCACCACCGTGGCCAAAGGCAGCCTGATCGTCTCCGGGACCTCTCTGCGGACATCCAGCGCGGTCGCTCTGACCGGTTCCTCGGCCGTCCTGGATCTCAGCAAGGCACGCGACACGACCCTGCGCAGGCTGCACGTCGTCACAGGCGCGAAGATCCTTCTCCCCCGGAACTCCCCTGAGCTGACCGTCGGTTCGACGACCGCAAAAGCCTCCGGCACCGGTCTCGTCATCGGCGGGGCGCGCTTCTCCGTCAGCCGGGCCGGCGCCCACACCGTGCTCACCGCTCTGCCGTCCACCACGACCGCACACCCGTCCTCCGCCGCGAGCAAACCGGCACCCTCCCCCGCCCGGACCGACCGAGCGGCCACGCCCCTGGGCTCCTCCACCGGCACCACGGCGGACACCGGCAGCAATGTCGGTGCTCTGTGGGCCGGCACAGGACTGGCGGGCGGCGTTCTCGCAGGCGTCGCCGCGGTCTTCGTCTTCGTGCGCGGCCGCTCACGTCCGCGCACGTCCCCGCGTCACTCCCGCTGATCCCCGGCCGCCACGAATCCACCGGCCCGCACATGGCTGTCGGCGCTCACCCTTACGATGACTTCGCTGCCACGGTGTGTGTGACACCGACGGCGATTTGGCCGAGCGATGTGCCCGAGGTCCCCCGCAACCCGGCTCGGTCGGCGCGAGCGGGGCTTCGTACCCGCGTCAGGTCGAAGGGAGACCCGATGCCAAGGCATGCCGCGCCCGCGGCCGACGTGATAGCCGCGGCCCGGGCCGGCGATCGCGGCGCCCTGGAAGAGCTCAGCTCCCGGACGCTTCCGCTGGTCTACAGCGTGGCGGCGCGCGCGCACCCGTACCGCGACGACGTCGACGACATCGTCCAGGAGACGATGATGCGCGTCCTGCGCGGCATCGGGGGACTGGAGCGCCCGGAGGCGTTCCGGTCCTGGGTGATCACCATCACCGTGAACGAGGTCCGCGACCACATCCGCAGGCGCGGCAGGAGGGAGACGACGGGAGCGGCGTTCGACGCGGCTGAGCACCGGCCCGACCCGGCCGCCGACTTCGCCGAAGGGGTCATCCTCGATCTGCGGCTGTCCGGGCAGCGCGAGGAGTCCGTGCGCGCGACCCGTTGGCTCGACGAGGACGACCGGGAGCTGCTGTCACTGTGGTGGCTGGAGACGGCCGGCCGGCTCGCCCGGGCCGAGCTCGCCTCCGCGCTGGACATGACCGGCCATCAAGCGGCTGTACGGGTGCAACGCATGAAGGAGCGCCTGCACATCTCCCGCGTCATCGTCCGAGCCCTCGCGGCCAGACCCGCGTGCGGGGAACTGACCCGGCTGACCCTGGACTGGAACGGGGCCCCCAGCGGCCTGTGGCGCAAACGCCTGGGCCGCCATGTGCGGCAGTGCCCGCGGTGCGTGCGCCACGAGGAAGGCATGCTGGCCCCGGAAGGACTGCTGGCGCCCCTGGCCCTCCTGCCCGTGCCGGTGGCACTGCTGGCCTGGCGCCCGTGGCTGTCCGCGGGAACGCACGCGGCGGCGGCCGGCCATGCCGGCACCACGGCCACTTCAGGCAGCGGGGGTTCCGCGGCTGCGGGGACGACAGGGACCGCAGGGACGAGCCTCACCGCGAAGGCCGTCGTGGCGGCGGCGAGTGCGCTGCTCGCCGTGGGCGGAGGCGTGCTCGTGTACGCGGCCCCGTGGTCCAGCCCGTCGGCGCGTCCGGCCACCGCCCCGACGGCTTCCGGCCCGGCACCCGCGCCCTCGCCATCGCCCACCGCATCCGCATCCGCATCCGCATCACCGTCGCGGCCGGCACCGGTACTGGGCTCGGCCGTCTCGCATCCCTCGCCCCGGCCGCGGTACGGGTCCGTGGTCGACACCGTGGACAGCGCGCCACCGCCGGACCGGCCGCCCGCCGCATTGCCCCACCGCCCGCAGACCACGGTGACGATGTCGGGGCTCAAGAGACACCTGGACGGCTACCAGCTCGTCCACCGCGGGGACACGGTGGTACTGCGCGGGAAGGGCTACTTCACCGTCCACTGGGACGTGATGTACGGGCTGCGCCCCGGGTTGCTGACCATGCCCTCGTGGACCGGACTGCGAGGAAGGCTGTTCCACGTGGCGTCGGGCGGCGGCCACCGCATGGACGACCGTCAGCCGGGCGCGCCCGCCGGCGGCACCTGGATGGGCAACCGGCAACAAGGACTGATCGTCCTGCCGCCGGGAGCCCAGCAGATGTGGCAGAACGAGTACTACTACCTCGACGGCACCGTCACACTCCACCTCAACGAAACCCAGGCCGACTACAACCTCGACGTCCTGCCCTCCTCCTGGCAGGAGACGGCCGACGACATCGCCAGTCCCCCGGACCCGCACTCCGCCGACCGCGAACGGTACGGACTCGTGCGCGACACCGGCCGCGACGACGCCCCCGTACCGCAGTACGCCACCCGCTCCACGCCGACCGACGCGGGCACCGTGCCCCAGCGCTCCGTCGTGTCCTGACCATGTCCGCGCCGTAAGGACCCGGCGCGCGGCGGCTCAGGTGGGGCGGGGCTCGCGCTCCGGCTTCGCCCGGACCGTGTCGATGAGCGCTTGGACGGCCGTCACGAAGTTCTGGGGGGCGCAGCGTGAGGTAGTCGGTCTTCCGGGCGTGCAGATCGGCGTCCCGGAGCTCCGCGGACAGCGCGGCCAGGCTCGCGTCCATGGCGCTGTAGGCCGGAAGAAGAACGAGACGCTGGTGGCCAGTGCCTCTGCGGCCCGCAGCCCCGGGTACGTGGAACGGAGGATCGAGCGGACCTGGACGGCGACCAGGACGGCGAACCCCGCCAGCGCGACGACGAGCTTGCCGACGGCGGCAGCCGTGGAGGATCGGTCCCAGGGCACCAGGTAGTACAGGGTCACAAGCGCGACAACCGAACCGACCACGCGTAGCGCGGCACCGACAATCCGGCGACGGGCCTCTGTTCGTCCGCGGAATACCGCTCACGACACGAGTGCGACGTCATCCATGAGACTGCGCGCACCACTCCGCACCAGTTGAAGCGGGAAACAGCGGGGAACCAAGGTGGCGCTCTGATGGGCGCGGCATTTCCGTTCCACCGGCGTGAGGTCTTGGCAACTCCCCTTTATTCCGGATGACTTCGTTCGGAAATCCCCGAGGGCTGGAGTTGGTCTCCACGGACAGCGGCGAGGTGGCAAGACCTCGGCGCCCGGCATGGAGGATGTCATGCCCGAGATGTATTTTCATGTGCGCTGGCCCGACGGGGCGACGCAGAGCTGCTATTCCCCCTCCACGGTAGTCGAGGACTATTTCGTTCCCGGCGGTCAGTACGCGCTTGCGGATTTCGTCGAGCGCAGCCGTACAGCGCTCGGGATTGCCGGGGAGCGCGTGAAGGAGAAGTTCGGCTTCTTCTGTTCCGGTGCCTCCGACCAGCTCGCGCAGATCGAGCGGACCGCCGCCGCCTACGCCGCCGTCAGCGGTGCCAAGGTCACGGTGGAATCCCTGACCGGCGCCGACGGGAGCACGCGGTGAGCTCGGCTCCGGCGATACGGCCGGTCGGCGCCCTCCCCTCCAGCCTGACGGGCAGGGGAGGTGCCCCGATCCCGGTGGTCGTGGTCGGTGGCGGTCAGGCGGGGCTCTCGATGAGCTACTGCCTCGGCCGGCGTGGTGTCGAGCACGTCGTCATCGAGGCGAACCGGGTCGGGTACGAGTGGCGTGAGCGGCGCTGGGACTCCTTCTGCCTGGTGACCCCCAACTGGCAGTGCAGGCTGCCTGGTTATCCGTATCAGGGCGATGATCCGGACGGGTTCATGGTCCGTGACGAGATCGTCCGGTACCTGGAGGAGTATGTCTCCTTCTTCCGGCCGCCGCTGGTGGAGGGTGTCACGGTCACCCGGCTGCGGCGCTCGCCGAGCGGGGTGTTCGAACTGTCCACCACGGCCGGGGACTTCACCGCCGAGCAGGTGGTGGTCGCCACCGGTCCCTACCACACGCCGTCCGTCCCGCCGATGGCCCAGCGCCTGCCCGACGGCATCACCCAGGTCCATTCCTCCCGCTACCGCAGCCCCGACCAGCTCCCCGAGGGCGCCGTCCTCGTGGTCGGCACCGGCCAGTCCGGCTGCCAGATCGCCGAGGACCTCCACCTCGCCGGGCGCCAGGTGCACCTGGCCGTCGGCAGCGCCCCTCGTGTGGCCCGCTTCTACCGCGGCCGCGACTGCGTGGCCTGGCTCGACGACATGGGCCACTACGGCAAGTCCATCGACGAGTTCGGCGATGCCGGCGCCGTGCGCATGCGGGTCAATCACTACGTCACCGGCCGCGACGGCGGCCGCGACATCGACCTGCGCGCCTTCGCCCGCGACGGCATGCGGCTGTACGGGCGGCTCACCGGAGTCACCGGTACCGACCTGGAGTTCGCCGACGACCTGAAAGTGAACCTGGACCACGCCGACTCCGTCGCCGAGGGCATCAAGGACGCCATCGACGCGCACATCGCCGCGCACGGCATCGACGCCCCGGCCGAGCCCCGGTACGTCCCGGTGTGGGAGCCGAACGAGCAGCCGCGCGAACTGGACCTGGAGGCCGCCGGCATCACCTCGGTGATCTGGTCGACCGGCTTCAGGCGCGACCACCGGTGGATCGAGGCACCCGTCTTCGACGGCCGCGGCTACCCGATGCACTGGCGCGGCGCCACCAGCACGCCCGGCCTGCACTTCCTCGGTCTGCCCTGGCAGTACTCGTGGGGCTCGGGCCGCTTCGAGGCGGTGGGCCGGGACGCCGAGTTCCTCGCGGACCACATCGACGCCTCGCGCCGCCTGGCCGACGTGTGCGGCACGCTCACCGGAGCCCCCAGCGAACTTGCCTCCGCCCTCCCGATCGGCTGAGGAACCACACCATGCGGCTGAGGAACCACACCATGGTCCACGACGCACACCGCCACATCGGCGTCCTGCCCGCCTATCCCTTCTACGGCGGCCCGCCCGTCAACCCGGACACCACCGCCCGGGCCACCGTCAAGCAGCTCATCGCCGACCTGGACACGGAGGGCACCGAACGGGCCCTGGTCATCCCCAACTACGGCGTCCCGGATCCCGCGATCGCCTTCTCCTTCAACGAACTGGCGCTGGAGGCCGCGCAGAGCGACGACCGGATCCGTGCCGGGCTGTGGGTGTCCCCGCGCCCCGAGGACGCCCAACGCACCGAAGAAGCCCTCCAGTTGGCGGGCGAGCCCGGGGTCAAGGCCCTCAAGCTGAGCTTCCTGCTGGGCGGTCGCCCCACGGACCCGGCCTGCCGCCCCCAGCTGGACCGCATCTTCGCCGCCGCCGCCCGGCACGGCCTCGTCGTCCATGTGCACACCTCTCCCGGCGCCGCCTCCGACATCGACGAGGTCGGCCGTCTCGTCGACTGGTACGCCGATCAAGTGCCCGTCCATCTCGTGCACTTCGGCGGCGGGATGAGCGGCCACATCAAGCTCGTCGGCTCCCGGTTCTTCGACTGGATCAGCGCCGGCAAGCGCGTCTACACCGATCTCTCCTGGGCCATCGGCTTCACTCCCCGCTGGCTGGCCCAGGAGATCGAGCGCCGCGGCATCGGCCACGACCGGGTGCTCTTCGCCAGCGACCAGCCGTGGGGTGACTTCACCGGCGAGTACGCCCGCCTCGCCGCAGCCACCGGCGGCGGCGAACTCGGCGACCTGGTCTTCCACGACACGTTCGCCGCGCTCTACGACTGACCGACCCCGACTCCCTTCCCGTACGCACAAGGAGACAGCCATGTCCGAATCCGTCGTCACCGCCGAACTCTCCGACGTCGAGCAGAAGTCCCTCGACGAGATCCCGCACCCCTCGCTCCCCGAGGGCACCAGCATCTACGGCTCCACCAAGGTCTTCCCCGACTACCAGGCCGAGAACGGCGAGACCTACTTCACCCTCGTCCACGGCATCGCCCACGAGTCCTCGGTCTCCTTCGTCGCCGTCCTCCAGGCCACCCGCGCCCTGCGCAAGGGTTTCGAGACCGCGATCTACTTCTACGGGCCCGGCTCGCTCAACTGCCTCGCCACCCGCGGCTTCCCGACCACGGGCAACTCCGCCTTCCCCGGCGAGCACAACATCAACAACCAGCTCAAGACGTTCATCGCCGAGGGCGGCAAGGTCTACTGCTGCCGCTTCGGTCTCTCCCTGCACGGCGCCCGCGAGGAGGACCTCATCGAGGGCGTCATCCCCACCCACCCCCTCGACGTCCAGGACGCGCTGATCCACTACGCGCGCAAGGGCGCCATCATCAACTCCACCTACCAGCTGTAGGGAGTACGACGTGAGCGTTGGCACCGGTGACAGCGGTACGGCGGTGGACGTGCGGATCATGACCCGCGCCGAACTCGCCCTGCGCGGAGTCGCGTCGGACGCGCCCGTGCGGCGGCCGGACGGCGCGGGGCCCAGCGACGACGGACACGTCCTCGTCGACGGTGCCAACGCCGCGCTCCCGCTCAACCCCCACAGTCCCTACTCCCTGCGGGACGGCAAGGTGTGGCTCGGTGACGAGGACACCGGAATCTCCTTCACACCCGTCCGGCGACCGAAGTTCTACGACCTGACCACGGCCGACGGCATCCGCTACGAGCAGATCGCCCGCCTGCACGGCTCGGACGTCCTGGCCACCACCGTCGTACAGACCTGCATCCGCTACGCCGAGTCCGACCGCTGCCGCTTCTGCACCATCGAGGAGTCCCTGCGCTCGGGCGCCACCGTGGCCGCCAAGACCCCGGCACAGCTGGCCGAAGTCGCCGGGGCCGCCGTACGGCTCGACGGCGTGAAGCAGATGGTGATGACCACCGGCACCACCACCGGACCCGACCGCGGCGCCCGCACCCTCGTACGGTCGGTCCGGGCTGTGCTGTCGGCCGTGCCCGGTCTGCCGATCCAGGTGCAGTGCGAACCGCCCGGCGACCTCGCCTGGATCCGCGCCCTGCACGACGCCGGGGCCACCGCCATCGGCATCCACGTCGAGTCCCTCGACGACGAGGTGCGCCGACGCTGGATGCCCGGCAAGTCGGCACTCTCGCTGGCCGAGTACGAGGCCGCGTGGGACGAGGCGGTGCGCGTCTTCGGACCGAACCGTGTCTCCACCTACCTCCTCGTCGGACTGGGCGAGGATCCCGACGAACTCGTCGCCGGGGCGGGCAGGCTGATCGACCGGGGGGTGTACCCGTTCGTCGTCCCGTTCCGCCCGATGAGCGGCACCCTCGCCGCCCGCGACGGCATCGGGGCACCCCGCGCGGAACTCCTGACGTACGTCACCGAGGGCGTCGCCGCGAAGCTGCGTGCCGCCGGGATGAGCGGCGCCGACCAGAAGGCCGGCTGTGCGGCCTGCGGCGCCTGCAGCGTGCTCCAGGCAGCGGGCGGGTGAGCGCCGTGAACCTCGACGGTTCCGTGGCCGCGCCGGCCGTGGACGATCCGCAGGACATCCTGGCCCTGCTGGGCGACCGCAGCACGCTCGCCCGCCGGCCCGCCTTTCGCATCGAGGAGGCGGACGGGACGGCGGACATGGCCGCCTACCGGGAGCTGCGCCGTGCCGCCTTCGTCCAGGAGCAGGGGCTCTTCGCGCATCACGACCTGGACGACCGCGACACCGATCCCCGGACCGTCGTCCTGGTCGCGAAGGACCCGGAGAACGCCGTGGTCGGCGGGGTGCGCCTCGGCCCGGTCGACGACGGCCCCGACCTCGGCTGGTGGCAGGGCGGGCGCCTGGTCGTCGCCCGCCGGGCCCGCGGCCCGCACGGCATCGGCGCCGCGCTCGTCCGGGCCGCCTGTGCCCGCGCCGAGGCGGAGGGCGTGCTGCGGTTCGACGCGACCGTCCAGGCGCGCAACGAGGTGCTGTTCCGGCGGCTCGGCTGGCAGCGGGTGCGGGACACGACGGTCGCGGGCGTGCCGCACGTCCTGATGCGCTGGCCGATCGGCCGCGTCGCCACCCTCGCGGCGGCCACGAAGTCCGCCCTCGGACCGCTTCTCACCGCGCTGGCACCTCCCCGGGGCTTCGTCGGTGACGACGGCGCGCCCGTCCCCGGCACCGACGTGATCGCGGCGTGCGACGCGATCGTGCCGTCCATGGTCGAGCGGGACCCCGAGTGGGCGGGCTGGTGCGCGGTCCTCGTGAACGTCAACGACCTCGCGGCGATGGGTGCCGCACCGCTCGGGCTGCTGGACGCGGTGGGCGCTCGCGACGCCGCGCACGCCGCCCGGGTCCTGGCCGGACTGGCCCGGGCGGCACAGGCGTACGACATCCCGGTGCTCGGCGGGCACACCCAGCTCGGCGTCCCCGCCGCCCTGTCGGTGACCGCGCTCGGCCGCACGGACCGGCCGGTGCCCGGTGGCGGCGGCCTCCCCGGGCACGCCCTACGGCTCACCGCCGACCTCGGCGGGCGCTGGCGCCCGGGCTACCGGGGCCGCCAGTGGGACTCGACCAGCCACCGCCGTGGGGACGAACTGCGCACCATGACCGGCGCGGTGGCCGCCGCGCGGCCCGCCGCCGCCAAGGACGTGTCGATGGCGGGCATCGCCGGCACCCTCGGCATGCTCGCCGAGGCGGGCGGCTGCAGGGCGGTGCTCGACGTGGCCGCCGTGCCCCGGCCGGGGGGTGCGACCGTGGGCGACTGGTTCACCTGTTTCCCGGGCTTCGCGATGCTCACGGCCGACGAGCCGGGCGCACCGCCCCTGCCCGCCGGACCCGCCACGGGTGCGGTGTGCGGGGAGCTCATCGAAGGAGAAGGCGTCGGGCTGCGCTGGCCCGACGGAGAGATCACCGAAGCGGTCATGTCCACCGTGACCGGGATGGGGACCGCATGACCACCCTGCGTATGGCCGCCGTCGCCGCCGAGTTCGGCCGCGACCTGGAGGAGGACTTCCAGATCGCCGAACGGCTGATCAAGGAAGCCCGGGAGGAGGGCGTACGCCTGCTGGCGCTGCCCGAGGCGTGCCTCGGCGGGTATCTGCTCAGCCTCGACGACCGCGCCGAACTCGACGAGGGCCCGCCCGCGCTCGCCCTCGACGGCCCCGAGATCCGCCGACTGGCTTCCCTGGCCGGGGAGATGACGGTCGTCGCCGGGTACTGCGAAGCGGCCGGGGAGGCCCGCTACAACAGTGTCGTCTGCGTCACCGGCGACGGCGTCCTCGGCAACCACCGCAAGGTCCACCAGCCGCTCAGCGAGGACGCGAGCTACTCCTCCGGGGACCGCTTCCACGCCTTCGACACCCCGGTCGGCCGGATCGGCATGATGATCTGCTACGACAAGGCGTTCCCGGAGTCCGCCCGCGCGCTCGCGCTCGACGGCGCCGCGATCGGGGTCTGTGTCTCCGCGTGGCCGGGATCCCGTACGAACGCGGCCGCCAGCCTCGAAGAGGACCGCTGGAAACGCCGCTTCGACCTGTTCGACCGGGCCCGTGCGCTGGAGAACCAGATCGTGTGGCTGTCGGCCAACCAGGCGGGCACGTTCGGGTCGCTACGCTTCGTCGGCAGCGCCAAGGTCGTCGACCCCGGTGGCGAGATCCTCGCCGACACCGGGGTCACAGCAGGCATCGCCGTCGCCGAACTCGACGTCGTACAGGCTCTGGACACCGCCCGCCGGTCGATGGGGCACCTGCGCGACCGGCGACCCGAGACCTACGACCTTTCCACGGGAGCAGTCACCGCATGAGCACGATCCGGATCGCGGCCGCGGCCGCCCACTTCGGCCGCGACCTGGAGTTCGACCTGGCCCGCATCGCCAAACTCATCGACGACGCGCGTGTCTCCGGCGCCGGTCTGCTGGTCCTGCCCGACGCCGCGCTCGGCGGCTACCTCGCCGACCTGCGCCACCCCGACCCCGAGGCCCTGCCGCCGGCCCTGAAGCCGGACGACCCGCTGATCCTCCAGGTAGCCCGACTGGCCGCCGACATGGTGGTCTGCCTCGGCTACTGCGAGGACGGCGGCGACGAGCGCTACAACGCCGCGGTCTGCGTCAGCGGCGACGGTGTCCTCGGCCGCCACCGCAAGGTCCATCTGCCGGCCGGCGAGGTCGCCGCCTACGCGCCCGGTGACCGCTTCGACGCCTTCGACACCCCCGTCGGCCGCGTCGGCATGCTCATCGACTACGACAAGACGTTCCCCGAGTCGGCCCGTTCTCTGGCGTTGGACGGCGCTGAGATCCTCGCCTGCCTCTCCGCCTGGCCCACGTCCATCACCAACCGCGCCCCGCGCATGGCCCAGGACCGCCAGGCCAAGCTCTTCGACCTGTACGACCAGGCCCGCGCCGCCGAGAACCAGGTCGTCCTCGCCTCCTCCAACCAGACCGGCGCCATGGGGGGCATGCGGTTCCTCGGCCAGTCCAAAGTGGTCGGCCCGGGCGGTGACATCCTCGCCCGCACCTGGTCCAAGGCCGGCCTCGCGGTCGCCGAGATCGACGTCGCCGAGGAGGTCGACCGCGCCCGCCGCATCCTGCGCCACCTCGACGAACGCCGGCCCGACGCCTACCGGGAGAACCCGTCGTGAAGATCGCTCTGCTGAGCTACTCCACCAAGCCGCGCGGCGGCGTCGTCCACACCCTCGCCCTCGCCGAGGCGTTCGCCGCAGCCGGGCAGGACGTCACGGTGTGGACGCTGGGCCGCGGCGGAGACGCGGGCTTCTTCCGGCCGGTCGACCCCGCCGTACGGCTGCGGATCGTGCCGTTCCCGGACGGCCCGCCCGAGGAGTCCGTCGGCGAACGGATCCTGCGCTCCATCGCCGTCCTGGGCACGGCCTTCGAGCCCTTCGCGGCGGCGTACGACATCGTCCACGCCCAGGACTGCATCAGCGCCAACGCGGTCGGTGGCCGCTGCATCCGCACGGTCCACCACATCGACCACTTCACCACCCCCGAACTGGCCGCCTGCCACGAGCGGGCCATCGTCGAGCCGTACGCGCACATCTGCGTGTCGGCGGCCGTCGCCACGGAACTGGCCGACGGCTGGGGCATCAAGGCGGCGGTCGTCCCCAATGGAGTGGCCTACGACCGTTTCGCCACCACCGAGCCGGCCGCCCGCGCGAACTGGCGTGCCCGGCTGGGCCGTTACGTCCTCACCGTCGGCGGCATCGAACCCCGCAAGGGCTCGCTGGACCTGCTGGAGGCGTACGCCCTGCTGCGCTCCGCACACCCGGACGTACGGCTGGTGATCGCGGGCGGCGAGACCCTCTTCGACTACCGCGACTACCGAGCCCGCTGGGAGGCACGCGCAGCCGAGCTCCGCGTCGAGCCGATCGTGTTGGGCCAGGTCGCCGATGACGAACTGCCGCCCCTGGTGGCCGCCGCCTCCGCTTTCGCCTTCCCCTCCGTCAAGGAGGGCTTCGGGCTCGCCGCGATGGAGGCACTCGCCGCGGGAGTTCCGCTGGTCGTACGCGATCTGCCCGTACTGCGCGAGGTGTTCGACAGCGCCGCCCGTTTCGCGACCACCCACCAGGACCTGGCCGCCGAGCTCGGCGCCGCGCTCACGGACGACACCGCCGCACGGCGGGCGCGGGGCCGCCGACTCGCCGCCCGCCACACCTGGGCCACCGCCGCGGAACGCCACCTGGCGTTCTACGGCTCTCGGCTGAGGAGCCCAGAGGACCCCGGACAGGACACCATCGGGAGTTCGCGTACGCGCACAACGGTGTGAGCCGCCCCTGACAACCACCTCAGGGTGAAGGTACCTGTTCCGCGGTGACCTCCGCGGCGCGGCGCCGTGGCCCGCCGGCGACACCCGGCTCACCCGTTTCCGGTTGGCGATCACCGGTACCGGGCATCAGCACCGGGCAGGCCCGGCCGGGTGGGAAGCGCCGCGGCCCGGTGAGCGGCCACGGCCAGGGTGGTCGGGTGGCCCGGGAGGGGAGTGATCCGCCATGCGTACGCGTCGGCGTACCCATCGGCGTTCCGCACGCGTCGAGTACGTGCTGCCCGACGAGGCCGAATCGGCCCGCAGGGCGCGGAAGTTGACCTCGCAGTTCCTCGCCCGGCACGACGGGCGGACGGCGGGGCTCGGCGCCGAGCACATCGGTGACGCGACCCTCATCGTCTCCGAGCTGGTCACCAACGCCACGCGGCACGGCGGCAGCTGCCGCCTGCGCCTGCACGTGTCGGACACACAGGTGACCGTCGAGGTCTACGACGGCAGCCCCGGCCGGCCCGGCGTTCGGCCGCTGACGACCTGGGGCGAGAGCGGGCGCGGCCTCGCCATGGTGCGGTGCCTGGCACAGCGCTTCGACATCGATCGGGTGGCCGGGGGCGGCAACAGAGTGCGCGCGGTTCTGGCCCTGTGACCGGCCTGACCGGCCCGGTCCGCGGGCGGGTCCGGACCGGCGGTGAGGCACATATCCGTCGGCTCGAAGAGAGAATCAGGTACGGGAGCGGGAATATTCCCCCCTCCATCCGGCGGAGCGGAATTATTTTCGCGGCAGTGACCGTGCGCCGTGCTACTGTTGAGGCAGGTTGCAGTTGTGGTTGCCAAAAGGTTCATTTTTCCGACGGGCTGATCATCACGGCGACACGGAGGACGCACAAGGCGAACTCCGAGCACCGTTTCCGAAGGAGAAATGACATGGCTACCGGCACTGTGAAGTGGTTCAACGCCGAAAAGGGCTTCGGCTTCATCGCGCAGGACGGCGGCGGCGCCGACGTCTTCGCCCACTACTCGAACATCGCCACCCAGGGCTTCCGCGAGCTGCAGGAAGGCCAGAAGGTGGCGTTCGACATCGCTCAGGGCCAGAAGGGCCTGACCGCCGAGAACATCGTTCCGGCCTGACCACGGCACCTACGCATACTTCGCAGCTGGGGCCCGCACCTTGGGGTGCGGGCCTCAGCTCGCTTCATTTTCAGGGGGAGTCACCCCTGTCGCTTTCCGGCTCGTTCTCGCGATTCTCTGCGCTGTTCATCATGCTGCGGGAATTCCTTGATACGCGCCCGCATCGAGGAAGATTCCACATGAACAGAACACGCGTTTCACGCGCTCAAGGCACCCAGCGATCCACGCGCGCCACCCGCCCTTACGACCGCTTCGAGGGCTCCACCGCGAACCGCTCCGGCGCCCGGCGCCGTCCCAAGGGCCCGGACAGCCGACAGGCCGCGCCCCGCGGCGAGTTCACGCTGCCCAAGACGATCGAGCCCGCACTGCCCGCCGTCGAGTCGTTCGCCGAACTCGCCATGCCGGCACCGCTGTTGGCCGCGCTCGGCCACGAAGGCGTGAGCGTGCCGTTCCCGATCCAGGCGGCCACCCTGCCGAACTCCCTGGCCGGCCGTGACGTTCTCGGTCGTGGCCGTACGGGTTCCGGCAAGACCCTCGCCTTCGGACTCCCCGTGCTGGCCCGAACGGCGGGCCGCCGAGCCGAACCGCGGCAGCCGCTTGCCCTGATCCTGGTACCCACCCGCGAACTCGCCCAGCAGGTCACCGACGCGCTCACCCCGTACGCCCGCGCCGTAGGGCTGCGGCTGGCCACCGTGGTCGGCGGGATGTCGATCGGCAGGCAGGCGAGCGCGCTGCGGGCCGGGGCCGAGATCGTCGTCGCGACGCCGGGGCGGCTCAAGGACCTCATCGACCGCGGTGACTGCCGACTGCGCGACGTCGCCGTCACGGTCCTGGACGAGGCGGACCAGATGACCGACATGGGGTTCATGCCCCAGGTCACCGCCCTGCTCGACCAGGTGCGTCCCGGAGGGCAACGGATGCTGTTCTCGGCCACCCTGGACCGCAACGTCGACAAGCTGGTCCGCCGCTACCTGACCGACCCGGTGGTCCACTCCGTCGACCCGTCGGCGGGTGCCGTCACCACGATGGAGCACCACGTCCTTCATGTGCACGAGGCGGACAAGCACCGCACGACGACCGAGATCGCGGCACGGGACGGCCAGGTGATCATGTTCCTGGACACCAAGCACGCGGTGGACCGGCTGACCAAGCACCTCCTCGGCAGCGGTGTCCGCGCCGCCGCCCTGCACGGCGGCAGGTCCCAGCCGCAGCGCACCCGGACCCTCGCGCAGTTCAAGAGCGGGCAGGTGACGGCGCTGGTGGCGACCAATGTCGCGGCGCGCGGCATCCACATCGACGACCTCGACCTGGTGGTCAACGTGGATCCGCCCGGCGACCACAAGGATTACCTGCACCGCGGCGGCCGTACGGCCCGCGCCGGCGCGTCCGGCCGCGTCGTCACCCTGGTCACTCCCGGCCAACGCCGGGACATGGGCCGGCTGATGGCCGCGGCCGGCATCAACCCGACGATCACCGCGGTGCGCTCGGGAGAGGCGGAACTGAGCCGCATCACCGGCGCCAAGGCCCCGTCCGGCGTGCCGGTCGTCGTCACCGCGCCGGCCGCGGAGCCTGCTCGCCGGGCCGCGTCCAGCGGGTCGGCCGCGGCCAGGAGCCGACGGGGGCGCACCGCCCGGGGCCGGTCCGCGGGGAAGCGCCGCGCGGCATGACATGTCGCCGGTGGGTCGCCGGTGGCCACGGGCCGCCCGCGCAAAGCCGTCGCGCTCAGAGAATCCGCCCCTGCCGCAGGAGGCAGTTGTGACAGCAGCCGCGGCATGGAAACTCGTCATGCTGGACGGCGGGGTACTCGGCCGCTTCCCCGCCTGTGCCAGCGGCCCAGGACGCCTGGCGCGGAACGCCCACGCAAGCCCGACAGGAGCCCGCCGGTCGCCGGTCAGCGGAGCACCAGAAGGCGGCCGGGAGCGAGTCGCGACGCCTCGCGGGCCTCGACCGTCAGACAGCGCCAGCCCCAGGACAGCAGTGCCTCGAGCGTGTCCGCGTTGTCACGGTCGACCAGCGTGACACCGAGCTCGGCCGCGTGATCGCTCAGCAGCCGCCTCTGCAGCCGCCGGGCGAGGTTCCACTCGCGGCTCTGGTCCTGGGTGCGTACCCGTCGCTCCACGAGAATGTCGGCGATCGCGAAGAGCCTGCCGAAGGCGGCGACGCGGAGCAGGCCCTCCGGGAGGTACCACCCGTCGAGGCCGTCCCACCAGGGCCGGTCGCACCGCACGGGGAAACCGTAGGCGCACGCCGTGAGGCCGATGCCGCCCGAGGGGCCGGCGGTCTCCGCCACGAGCAGCTCGAACCCGGGTCGCCGCATGTGGCCCGCGAGCCGTCGCCGGAACGCGGCGGACCGGCCCCGGCCCGAGGCGTCAGAGGCCCGCACCCGGTGGGAAGAGGTGTTCGCGTACAGCTCGCCGAGCTCCAGCATGCGGTCGTCGATCTGGCACCGGGTCAGCGGACGGACGAACTCGCCCTGCTCGGGTGAGGCCCCCTGCCGGCGCCGCTCCGGCGGCGCCCCGGGACGCGCTGGTCGCCGGCCCGGTGTCGCCGGGTGGGAGGTCTCCGGGCGGTCCGGCGTGTTCACGGTCATGGGCGAACCCTGCTCCGGGTCCGGACGGGTCCGGTCCGGCGTCGTCGTTCGCCGAGAACGGCACCGGCGCGTGAGCCGGCACACGAGGTGCCCTCGGTGCCTTTGAGCCTACGCCCGCCGACGTGGCCGGCGAGAGGGCACATCCACCTGGCAGGACCCCCTGGGGCGGCATCCGTGATCAGCGGGCCCACCAGGTCAGCGCCGTTGTCACCAGGAACACGGCGACCGCCGCAAGACAGACCACCAGGGGGGTCGGTCCTGGGGACCCGGCCGGTGGCTGCTCCTCCTCCCCCTGTGACAGCAGCGCGTCCGCGAATGACTGTGCGGTGCGTGGTCGGTTCTCGGGTTCTGCGGACAGTGCGGCGCGGAGGAGGGTGTCGATGGCGTTCGGGACCCCGAGTCCGCGGGGAACGGTCGGCGGCGGCGGTGGTGTCCGGGCCGTCGCAAGGGTGGTGCGGCCGCCCGGACCGAACGGCTTGCGCCCGGTCAGCAGTTCGTAGGCGACGACACCGAGGGCGTACACGTCGGCCCGGCCGTCGAACCCGCCGGCCTGGAGGGCCTGTTCGGGTGCCATGTACGCGGGGGTGCCCGTGGTGACGGTCAGCCCCGACGCGTCAGCCAGTTGCTTCGCGCTGCCCAGATCCGCGACGAGTACGGCGGCGGGCGTGCGGCCGACGTCGAGCAGGAGGTTGGACGGCTTGATGTCACGGTGGACGACGCCCGCGTCATGGAGCACCTGAACCGCGTATCCGGCCTCGGCCGCCAGACGGAGTGCCTCCGCGGGCCGGCAGTGTCCGACCTTCTCGGCCAGCGTGCCGCCCCGGACGTGGTCCATGACGAAATACGGCCGGTCGTCCTGCACGCCCACGTCGTGAACTCGTACGACACGTGGGCTGGAGATCCTTCGGAGCAGCCTCGCCTCGGCCAGGAACCGTTGCCGTACATCGGCGTTCGACGCCCAGTTGTCGGCCAGCACCTTGACCGCGACATCGGTGTCGAGTTCGGGATCGTACGCTCTCCAGACGGTCGCGAACGAACCGGCTCCGAGTCTTTCCTCCAGGTGGTAACGACCTAGCTTCCGCATGCGGCGACATTCTGCCCGAGGCGCCGGGAGGACCGGGAACTGCGGTGTGTCCAGGGGGAGTCCAGGTCAGTGGAGTCCATGGTCATGCGTGAACGGGGGACAGCAGGATGATCGACCAGGATGAACTGACCCAGCTCGTGGCGTCCGCCCAGGCAGGTGACCGGGCGTCCCTGGAACGCCTTCTCGTCAGGCTTCGCCCGACGGTCATGCGGCGCTGCTCCAGGTTTCTTCCGCACCACGCCGACGCCGAGGAGGCCGCGCAGGACGCCCTGCTGTCCATCAGCACCCATCTGCACGAGTACAGCGGGCGGGGCTCGTTCCTCGGGTGGGTGACGGTGATCGCCTCGAACGCCGCCAGGTCGACGTACCGCTCGATGCGCCGACGCGCGGAGGACAGCCACGCGGTCCTTCCCGACGGTGCCGACCCCCGCACGACGAGCGTCATCGCGGGGACCCGCCTGGACCTGATGGACTCGCTGGCCGCGCTCGAGGAGCGGCATCCGGCCCTGGTGGAATCCTTCGTGCTGCGCGATCTGGGAGACCTGACCTATCTCCAGGTCGCCGAGATCACCGACGCTCCCCTCGGTACGGTCAAGGACCGTATCCATCAGGCTCGTCGCTTCATGCGGGACCGCCTCAGCAGTGGCTGCTGAGACATCCGCCGCCGTGCGGACCCGGACGATCGCCGTCATCATGACGGCGGCCGTCGGGCTCGGCCTGTTGACGGGCCGGTTCGTGCTGCCCGGTCGCTCCGCTCCGGCCCGCCCGTCGGCGACGACGACCACCGCCGCGGCGTCCTCGCAGGGGGCCCGCTCCACGGCACCGAAGCCCGCGAGCGGTCCCATGACGAACCGGCACCTGGTGACGGGCGCCGACTTCAGGGAGGCCGGGGTCTCCCAGCGCATCCACGTGCGCGATCGTGTGGGAGACGGCTACTACGCCAACGCCGTCTGCACCGGTGAGAGGACACTCGGCCAGACCCTGGGGTCGTACGACGCGCACTTCCGCGACTTGGTGACGCTCAAGGACACGGGCAAGGACACGGGCGACGACGGCGCCAGCAAGGCGGCGAACATCAAGGACGAGGTCGCGTTCGAAGTCGCCGACGACGCCGGAAGCCGGGCGCTGGCCCGGAACTACGCCGAGCGCCTGCTGCTGGAGGAAGTGCCGTGCCAGAGCGAGGTGGCCACCCACTGGGTCTACGGGCCGACGCACACGATCGACGTCGCCGCGGACATCACCGCGAGCTGGATGGGCATGTACGACGGCGACCTGAACAGCAGGGGGACAGCGCCACGGGGCAAGGAGCCGTGCGGCGGCATCGCCATACTGCGCAACGGCTCTCACTACGGTGTCCTGGAGGTCGAGGTCTGCCTCGACACGGCCGCGATGACACGGATCGTCCGGGCGGCCGTGACCCGGCTCTGAGACCGCCCGAGCCCACCCGCAGAAGTGACCTGGATCACATCGCTCGCCGTGGATTTCCATCCAACATCTCGCGGACCCGCCGCATCTCCCAGGTGTACGACGACGCGAACCGCGTCGCCACCAGACAGGAGATGAGATGTTCGACCACCACCAAGCAGCCGGCAAGAGGTTCTCGCGTCGCGGTCGTACGGCAGGAGTGGCAGCCACCGCCGGTGCCGCCCTGATCGCGCTCGTCATCGGCACGCATCCCGCCGCCGCGGGCGTCGGCAGCGGTGCTCCGAACCGGTCGGCGGCCGCGCCTGCCGCCGCTGTCGCCGAACCCGGGCTCGGCTCCGGCGACCTGATGCAGAGTGAGGACTTCTTCCAGTCGGGTCTGTCGCCGGTCGGCGCGAGGGTGGGCCTGACCGGGAAGCAAGCCCTCTCGGCGTGCTCCGGCGAGGAGACGATGCGAACGCTGACCAGGGGGAAGGGTGTCGCCTATGCCGAGGTCGCCTGGGCCTTCGACAGCAAGGGCACCTCGCTGACCGAGTCCGTGACCGCCTCTTCCACCGGCACGTCGGCGGTGTCCTACGAGCGGCAGCTCAACAAGCTGGTGCGCGGCTGCCAGGACGAGCCGGCGGGTCACTGGTACTACGGCACGGCGCATGCGATCACCGTGAGGGGCGGCAAGGGCAGCTGGTACCCGGCCTACGGCGGCAACGGCAAGGTCGCCGGTGGTGTCGCGGTGATCCGCAGCGGCAACAGGGTCGGCATCGTCGAACTCTCCGGCCAGCCCAGCGATGACGCCGGCTACATGGAAGGCATCGCGGCGGCTGCCATCAACCGGCTGAGCGACTGATCCGCCTGCGCGGCGGCCCGCGTCCTGGTGGCCGGCCCGCACCGACGCCGACACCGACCGCACCGACCGCACCGACCGCACGTACAGCCTGTCGGCCGTCCTACTTGCTGACGGCGAAACGCATCAGGGAGTGCTCGTCGCCCTGCTTGATCTTGCCCGTCGTGTTGATCACTTCGAGCTTCCAACTGCCCCCGGTCCGCACCGCCTTGGCCACGGCGCAGCCGTTGTCCTGGGTGAGCAGACTCGGCCAGATGTCGGCGACCTGTTGCGAGCTGCCCCCGGTCGCGTCGTAGACCTTGAAGCTGATGTTGCGCGCCTTCTGGAAGGAGCTCCCCTTCTTGTACGCGGCGGCGACGAACACGATCGACGTGATGTTGGGCGGGATCCGCGCGAACTCGACGGTCACCGTTTCGTCGTCGCCGTCGCCGTGCCCGGTCTGGTTGTCGCCGCTGTGGACCAACGAGCCGTTGCCCATGGGGTCGAGCGAGTCCAGGCCCGCGAGGCGCACCGGGTCCCCGCCCTGCAGGGCGATGGCGATCAGGTCGAGGTCGGTGCCGCTCTTGCGGCGCAGCTTGCCCAGTACTCCGCCGCTGCTGCCGGCGGTGGGATCCCAGGAGACGCCGATGGACAGATGGGTCACTCCGTCCAGGTCTGCCGGGCCGTCTTCCTTGGTGAGCGTGATCATGGATGGCGCATCCTCGTGTCGAAGGGACTACAACACGCAGAGTGTGCCCGGCGCCTTCGTGGTTCCGCGTATCGGGCCCGAAGTGCGCGGAGGCACGCGCTCGGCTGTTTCGGGGCCCCGGGGTCAGGCCCAGCAGCCGTTGACGGTCGCGGCGAGGCCGTCCAGGGCGTCCTTGATGTCGCCGGGGTTGGCGGTGGAGCCGTTCTCGACGAAGGAGAAGATCTTCAGGCGCCCGTCCTGCGCCTTCGTCATGCCGCTCAGCGCGATGGCACCGGTGAGGGTGCCGGTCTTGGCGCTGACCTTTCCCACAGCGCACTTGGAGTCCGCCGTGTCGAACCTTCCCCACTCGGGGCCGAGGGTGGCGCCCGCCTCGCCCGCGACGGGCAGTCCCTCAGCGATGTACCGCAGGGTGTGGCCGTAGCGGGGGTCGGTGGTCAGGTCGAGGATGTCGGCCAGGGTCCGTGCCGGGATCCGGGTGGCGCGGGAGAGCCCACTGCCGTCGTACATCTCGAAGTTCTCCAGTGAGACGCCGTACCGCCGGCTGAGCACGTCCCGTACGACCGCGGCACCGTTGTCGAAGGTGGCCTGGCGGCCGGCGCCGAGCGCGGTCATCCGCAGCAGCGTCTCGGCGATGTTGTTGTCGCTCACCTTGAGCATGTGCTCCACGATCCCGGACAGCTTCCCGGACCGGTGCTGGGCCACGGGGACGTCCCCCGGCCCGGCCACACCGTGGGTGACGTCTCCGGTGACGGTGACTCCCTGCTGGGTGAGGAGGCCCGCGAAGACGTGGCCCGCGTCCAGCGAGGTGTCCATGACGGCGTGTCCGTCCACCACCAGGGCCCGTACCGGCGCGACCTCGTCCGGGTAGTAGCCGGAGTTCCAGCCGTTGGCGAGCGTGGGCTCGGGGAAGAGGCTGTCGTCGACCTTGACCTTCACCGACGTGAGGCCCGCGCTCTTCAGTCCCGCGACCGCGGTCTTCGCCAGGGCCTGCAGATCACCGGTGGTCAGGGTACGGTCGCCGCCGCCGACCAGGGTGAGCGTGCCGTCGCCGTAGACCACCTTGGTGGTGAACCGGTGGTCGGGGCCGAGCACCGTCAGCGCGGCGGTGGAGGTGGCGAGCTTGGTGTTGGACGCGGGCATCAGCGCGGTCGTGGCGTCGTGCCCCCAGACCACCTTGTCGGACTCGGCGTCGATCACGACACCGCTGAGCGTGCTGCCCAGACGTGCGTCCACGGTACGGGTGTTGAGGTTGTCCGCGATCTTCTGCTCGGCGGGGTCGAGTTCGGTCGCGGTCGCCCTGGGCACGGCCTTGTCGGCGGCGAAGGCGGACGGACCGGCCAGGATCGACCCCGCGATCGGGGCGGTCGCCGCGGCCAGGAGTGCTCGGCGGACCGACGGGCTCATGGCTCTGGGCTTGCGGTGACGGCCGCCGGAAGCGTCGATGGACGAGGTGATTCGGGGCATGTGGGGGATACCTCGATGCTGGTTCGAACGACGAACCGGAGAAGGGACGTTGAAAGCGCAAGCTATCCGGTCGGCGAAAACCACGGCCGAGTTTTCGGTGAATCTCATGGGTGACGGACGCCACGCCACCAGCGGCGGGCTGCATCACCGTCGGAGGGCCACCACGGCTGAGGCGCCTCGCGGCCCGAGACGGGTCGGCGGGGGCGGTGGCGGCGGCCAACCGCCGCTCCGGCCGCCCGGGAACACCGCGCCCGCCTTCGCCGCCGTCCGGCCTACACGGCGCCGGCGGCCGCTGTTCAGGCCGGTCCGGTCACTGAAGGTGGAGGCGGCTGAGGGCGGTGGTCCAGTCGGTGACTATCGCCTGCTGGGCGGCGGCGAGGGTGATCCGGCCGGCGCAGACCGCGGTGTGGAGTTTGGTCTCCACCGGGTCCTTCTTGTTGTTGATCCCCTGGCTCGCCTTGTGGTGGGGGTCGGCCGGTTCGACCCAGAGGTTGCGGGGGTCGTTGGGGTCGCCGCCGAGCTGGAGGCTTATGAGGTGGTCGTACTCGCCCTCCGACAGGCCGCCGGTGTAGTCGTAGGAGGCGGCGTTGAGCTTCTTCTCCTTGCCGGTGACGTACGCGGAGGGCCGCACGCCCGAGGTGTATCCGCCCTTGCGGCATATCGTCGACTTGAGGTTCGCCTGCGTGACGGCCGGGGATATCGCGCCCGGGGTGCACTTGGGGTCCTCCAGCGGCTCCCCGTGCTCGTAGCGGTAGTGGCAGGTGCCCGGCGCCGGTTGCCGCTGGACGGTGTAGTGCTTCTGGGGGCCCGCCCCCACCGCTATCGCCCGTCCCGAGCCGGTCGTACCGGCCGCTCCCCCCGCGGGGCTGCCGCTCCCCGACGGGGCCGAGGTGCCGAGCGAGGGGGACTTGCATCCGGCCAGCAGCAGACAGGCGAGGACGACGGGCGGCACGAGACGGCGGACGGAAGGCATGACGACCCCTCAGAGGCAGGCGATGACTGAGCAGATACTCCCCCACCGGGTCACGGCCCTACCGCGCGGGGCACGGCTCTTGAGCGGGTCTTGGGGCGATCAGGCCGTGTGGTCGCGGCGGAGGACCCCCGCCTCCGTCGCCGCATGGCCGGTGGTGCCCAGGACGACGACCTGGAAGGCCGCGCCGATGTAGGCGGTGACGAAGCGGGAGATCCTGCGGGTGCTGCTGCGCATGCGGGTTGCCTGCCTTCCGGTTGCGTGGACTGGCGTACGGCTGCTCGGGGTCGGTCACCAGGTGACGGCGTCGTCCATCGACTGCTGCCAGTACGTCACCTTGATCGAGTCGTCGATGTGGACGCCCTTGGCCGGCAGTGCGGGGTGGGCGGGGGCGCCGACGTTCCCGGAGAGGGAGCGGCCGTAGAAGTAGACGGTCAGGGAGTTCGCGGTGCGGCCCTTCCCGCCGCTGCCGTCGGCGGCGGACAGGCTGACGGCCGCGTATCCGGACTGGCCCGGCTCGAGCGTGACGACCGCCTGGGGCTGTGACGCGTCGATGACCGGCGGCTCGGACTGGGCGTCGGTGAACTGGACGCTCGGGTAGCCGTAGAGGAAGCAGGTCTTGCTGCCGGTGTTGGTCACGGTGAGCAGCATGTGGTTCACGGGGCGGTTCAGCGGGGCCGCGACCGTCTTGGTGTTGGACCCCTCGCAGGTGACCGTCTTGCCGGAGGAGGCCGGCGCCTTCGGGGCGGAGGTGCGCGCGGTCTGCTTCGAACCGCCGGTGGTCGAACCGGCACCCGTGGAGCCCGTGGAGCCTGAGGCGCCGGTGGAGCCGGTGGCGCCCTGGGAGGTCGTCGTGCCCGTCGAACCCGTGGAGCCGGAGTCCGCGCCCGGCGAGGCCGTCCCCGTCGCGGTGCTCCTGGAGGTGGTCGTCGCCGCGCCCTCGTCGTGGGCGCCCGTTCCGTCGTTGCACGCGGTCAGGGAGAGCGCGGCGAGAACGGTGGTCGCGGCGACGGCTGCGAGACGGGTGCGGGAGGTACGGAGAGCGGTCATGTCGCTGTGCCCCTTCGGTGTTTCGGGTGGCGGTGGTGACTGGATGACCGAAGCTTGTGAGGTGATCCGTCCCAACCGCCACGTCCGGCCGGGAGTTGGGGACGCTGGAATGCCGAAACGCGGGATGAGCAGGGCAAACGCGCGTGCCCTGGAACGGGTGAATGGGACGTGGGGACTGCCGGGAACGGGTGCCCGGGGGCTCTCAGGGGCGTTCGCCCAGCTGCAGAACGCCGGCCGCGGAGAAGCACGCGGCGCCGAGGAGGGTGCCCCAGTCGGCGATGCCGGCGTTGATCAGACTGCCGGTGGCCGGGCGGGTGTAGGCGACGATCGCCGAGACCATGAAGAGGGCGGAGCCGAGCTGGTTCACGGCGACGATCCACCAGCCGAGGCTGCGGCGTCGCAGGCAGGGCCGGCCGCGGTGGCAGATCTCGACGAAGGCGAGGTGGCCGGAGATCAGGAACAGCACACAGCCGATCATGTCCGGGGCCCAGACCAGCCGGTTGATCTGCTGGACGCTCAGCCCCCTGAGGAAGGAGTCCAGCAGGTCCACGGCGAACACCAGCGTGCCGGCGAAGAGGACGAACGCGCTCAGCCAGTCCACCCGCCCCGGCTCGTAGCTCCACCAGCGCCAGTGGCGGGTGACCAGGCGCCCTTCGCCGCCGGGCACGTGCCGGGGGGCGTTGACGACCTGGAGCAGGGAGACGTATCCGCCGGTGTTGAAGAACAGGCCGCCGGCGAAGTAGATCGAGGCGCAGGTGGTGGCGTCGCCGGAGCCGAACTGCGCCACACCCGCACCGGCCGCGAAGAGCGCGCCGCCGATGATGAAAGCGGTCGCGGCGACGGCGTTGAGCCTGCGCAGCCGGCCGAGTGCGAGAGCGTCACCCTTGATCTCGCGGCCGGCCGGTGCGCCGGACGGCCGGACCGCGATGGTGCCGCGGCGCCGGGCGGGCCGTGACTCCCAGACGGCGGTGCCGCCGCCGGGCGGCTGCCAGGTGAGCCGGGTGGTGAACGGCCCGGCGCCCTCCGCGCGTTGGTCGGTGGACGTCATGCGGGCGGGAGGGCGGCGATGCCGCCCTCTTCCTCGGGACTGATCGGGTGGCGCCGCTTGCCGCCGCGCCACCACATGAGCCGGCCGTAGGTGGCCATGACGACGAGCGCGGCGCCGACGACGACGTACACGCTCAGCACGACGAGCGGCTGGGTGACGGCGTTGCCGTGGAGGTACTGCCAGAAGGCCGGCAGACAGGCGGTGCCGTTGACTCCGCCGGTGGCGGGGTTGCCGAAGAAGACGACGATGACGACGGTGAGCAGGGAGGCGATGATCGCGTAACAGGTGAGGCTGAGGAGGCGGCGGGCGGCCGCGGCACCGGTGCGCTGCATGGCGAGGGTGGAGCCCAGACAGCCGGCCACGAGGAGGACGCACACCGCGATGCCGGGGACCACGCCGAGGTGCGTGCCCGCGGCCCTGGCGGCCTGTTCGTGGAAGGCCGGCATCTGACCGGGGAGGTCGCGGGTCACCACCTCGCGCTGGGCCGACACATACGTGGTGACCATGATCGTGGTCATGATGAGGGCGATCGGCAGTCCGGTGATCAGTGCCCGCCAGGACGGAGGTCTCGGCTCCTGCTCGTCGCGTGCGTCGCTCATGAAGCGGAGCTAAGCACACATAAGGGTCAGTTCGATCAGTTCGATTGGTTCCATCGGTGGTTTCTCCGGGGGCGGTCCACGGGTGGAGTACGTCCGGTGTCGGGCCTCCGGTGTCGCTCGTAGCCTCCGAAGAGACCTGGCAGGACAACGCGAGAGGTGCGATCGGTGGCTCTGCACAACACTCAGGAAAGGGCCGTCGACCCGGCCGCCGACATCTTCACGTCACCGATCAGCGAGCAGCCCCTGAGCAAACGGGCCATGCCGGAGCTGCCGGCCCTGCCGCACGTCGTCTTCCAGCTGCTGCGCGGCGAACTGCTCCTCGACGGCAACGCGGCGCAAAACCTCGCGACCTTCTGCACCACCTGGACCGACGACGAGGTCCGGCGCCTGATGGACCTGTGCCTCGACAAGAACATCGTCGACAAGGACGAGTACCCGCAGACGGCGGAGATCGAGTCCCGGTGCGTCAACATCCTCGCCGACCTGTGGCACGCGCCCGGTCGCGATGAGGGGACCGAGCCCGCCGTGGGATGCTCCACCACCGGCTCCAGCGAGGCCGCCATGCTCTGCGGTCTGGCCCTGAAATGGCGCTGGCGCGAGCGCCGTCGGGCCGCCGGTCTGCCCACCGACCGGCCGAACCTGGTGTGCGGGCCGGTGCAGGTGTGCTGGGAGAAGTTCGCCCGCTACTTCGACGTGGAGCTGCGCCAGGTGCCGGTGGAGCCGGGCGCGACCGGCCTGCAGGCCCATCAGCTGCGCGAGTACGTCGACGAGAACACGATCGGCGTCGTGGCGATCCTCGGAGTGACCTACACCTGCACCTACGAACCCGTCGCGGAGATCGCGGCCGAACTCGACCGTATGCAGCAGGAGAAGGGCCTCGACGTTCCCCTGCACATCGACGCGGCGTCCGGCGGTTTCATCGCCCCCTTCCTCCACCCCGACCTGGAATGGGACTTCCGCCTGCCCCGGGTCGCCTCCATCAACGCCTCCGGGCACAAGTACGGCATGGCCCCGCTCGGCGTGGGCTGGGCCCTGTGGCGCGACAAGGCGGCCCTGCCCGGGGACCTGGTCTTCCACGTCGACTACCTCGGCGGCGACATGCCCACGCTCGCCCTGAACTTCTCCCGCCCCGGCGGCCAGGTCGTCGCCCAGTACTACATGTTCCTGCGCCTGGGCCGCGAGGGGTACCGGCTCGTGTACCAGGCCTGCGCCGACACGGCGCAGCACTTCGCCCGCCAGGTCGCCGGCATGGGCCCCTTCACGCTGCTCTACGACGGCGCCGGGGCGCTCCCGGCCGTCTCCTGGACGCTGACCGACCCGGCCTCGGTGGGCTGGAGCCTGTACGACCTGTCCGACCAGCTGCGTATGCGCGGCTGGCAGGTCCCGTCGTACCCGCTGCCGCCCGACCGTCAGGAGACCGTCATCCAGCGCGTGCTCGTGCGCCATGGCGTGGACCGTGACGAGATCGAACTCCTGGCCGAGGACATGCGCCGGGCGATCGAGCGCCTCGACAAGGGGCACCCGCACGACTCCGCGCGCGTCGGCTTCCACCACTGACCGCTGCCGCCGGAAGCACGGACCCCGGGCCGATGGCCCGGGGTCCGTCATGTTTCCTCAGCTCATCCGACCCGTTATTGCACAGCTGTGACGGCGGGCGCACAGCTCCGTCATGCCCCGGGGGGAGACTTCTGCCATCGCGCAGAGCGGCAAGCCGAGCGGACCGTCCCGGTCCCGGGGGCGGCGGGCGGTTCCCGCGCGTCCGTCGCCGCAGCGTCGTTCACATTCCTGGGGGAACCGATGTCCGCTCGTAACCGCCGCAGCTCCACAGCCCTCGTCACCGCGGGGGTCGCCGCACTGCTCGCCCTGAGCGGCGCGGCCGCCACCGCGATGGCCGCCGAGTCCTCCGGCCGCGAGGCCAGGGGCAGCGCCGCGATGGTCGCCGCGGCCGCGTCGACCCACACCCTCAGCGTGCCCAGGGGTCTCACCATCAGTGACGGCACCCGGCACGTCGTGATCGGCGGCAGGTCGATCGACTTCGGCACGGTCGTCCGTGACCTGGCCTGGAACCCGAGCGGCACCAAGGCCGCCTTCATCGACGGTCACGGCAACCTGGTCGTCTCCGACCCCGATGGCAGCCACCGGGTGACCGTCGCCGTCCACCCGGGCGGACAGACCTGGTCCCACCCCACCTGGCAGGTCGCCGCGGCGGACCGGACGAACGGCATCCCCGCGAAGAACAACATCATCTTCTCCGCCAAGATCCACGGCAGCACCGTACTCGAGCGCGTCAAGGCCACCAGCGATCACGGCAAGCCGGCGAAGCTCGGCCTGAACGGCGAACCGGGCGAGGGCGGCCTCCCGCAGACGAACAACACCTGGCCCAACGCCGGCGGGTCGTACGGCACGTCCGTCTACGAGAACACCCACACCGGCGAGGTCTACATCCGCGACGACTACCTGCGTCAGCAGGGCGGTGCGCTGGCCAAGGGCTCCGAGCCCGCGCTCTCCCCCGGCGAGGAGGAGGTCGTCTTCGTGCGCTCCGTCGGCGGCCACGACCATCTCTTCGTCGACGACCTGGGCGCCGGCACCAACGCCGCCAAGGACATCACCCCGCACGCCACCACCGACTACACCGAGCCCGCCTGGTCACCGAACGGCAAGACCATCGCCTTCCGCACCCCCACCGGCACCTACACGGTGACCAGGACCGCCCACGGTTTCGGCAAGCCGGTCAAGGCCAGCACGCACACCGGCCTGCCGGCCTACCGCGGCTGACCGCCGCCCGACCGGCCTGCCGAGCGGGCGAGTTCGGCCCGCAGCTCCTCCAGGTGCTGATCGGCCGTGTCATGCGGCAGGTACTCGACCACGTCGAGGAAGCGGAACAGGACCCGGGAAGGGGTGACGGCGAACTCGTAGTCGGCGAACCCCACCACGGCACCCAGCTCACCACGGACGGCGCCCCGGACGACATGCTCGGTCATGTCGTCCGGGGTCTGTGCGCTCAGCCCCCGCCGGGCGTTGGGGCGGGCCAGGTACGGGCAGACCATCGAGGCGTAGAGCATGCACGCGCGGTGCCCCGGAGCCTCCAGCGTCGCCGCCATGTTGCGGTACGGCCGCCCGGCCGCGAGCGCCTCACGGATCGCGGAGCTCTCGACGGCGCCGACCACTCGCCACACCGGGCCCTTGGGAATCAGCGTGTCGCACACCGAGCACAGACGCCGCCGTGCGCACTCGGCGCTGCGCCCGTGGTCGGTGAGTGCGAACTGGGGCTCCTCGCCCTCCCACGGGGTGATGGCGGGGACCGGATAGCCACGGCTGTCACGAGGCCTGGCCTCGACGCTCGCCGGCATGGGAACGGAGTCGAATCGCACACCTCATGTTCAACCACACGACCGCCCCGCCGCGACGGTTGCCGGGCAACAGCCGTGCAACCGTGCGCACGCTCACCGCTCCCGGTCAGGCCGACTGCGGCACAGGCGTCCTGAAGCGGTGGGAGGGGACCTCCGGCAGGACGCGTCGGGTCAGGGCGGCGAGGGTCGCGCCGGGGCCGATGTCGAGGAACGCGGTGGCGCCCCGTTCCTCGTGCAGGACGTGGAGGGTGTCCGCCCAGCGCACCGGGCCGACGAGCTGGCGGGCGCACAGGTCGCCCCAGTGCTCGCCTCCCCGGTGGGCGCGGGCGTCGACGTTGGCCACCACGGGGAGCGTGCCGGCCGTGAAGTCCGTCAGGTCCAGGGCCCGGCGCAGGGGCGCGCCGGCGGGCTCCATGTACGGGCTGTGGCAGGCGGCGGTGACCGGCAGGACGCTGTAGCGCAGGCCGGCCCCGGCCGCCCGGCCTGCGGTGGCCTCCACGGCCGTACGACTGCCGGCGATCACCGTCTGCTGGGGACTGTTGTGGTTGGCCACCCACAACTCGCAGCCGTCCCGGCGGGCCTCCTCCACCAGCTCCGTGACCTGCCGCAGGTCGCCGCCCATCACGGCGGCCATCGCCCCGGGCCGCTGCCGGGCCGCCTCGGCCATGGCTCGGCCCCGCTCGCCCACCAGCCGGGCGCCGTCCGTCACCGACAGCACCCCGGCGGCCACCAGCGCCGTGTACTCCCCGAGGCTGTGCCCGGCGAGGGCCACCACCCCGGCGGACGGATCCTGCCGGCGGAACTCCGACCAGGCCAGCAGGGAGGCGGTGAACACCGAGATCTGCGCGTGGTCGGTGCGCGACAGCGTTTCCTGGTCGGCCGTCAGCAGCAGTTCGGCGACGTCGAAGCCGGACGCCCGGGACACGGAGTCGACGAGTTCCCAGGACTCCGTCCCCCGCCACGGCTCCCCCATACCGGGGCGCTGCACCCCCTGACCGGGGAACAGGACGGCGTACCGCGGCCCGGCGGTGGATCCCTCAACGTGCGCGACCATGATCTGCCCCTTCGAGATTCCGACGAACGGTCACAGGACATCGTCCGAGGAGGCCGCTCAAGTTCCGGCCCGCGTTCTCCTCGCTTTTCGCTCAAGGCACGGAAAAGAGGCGGGCGGCTTTTTCACGTCTTGAGTCAGGCATTGTCCGGGGCCCCGAACCCTGTCTGCGGGCGGCCTTCCCGAGGGCGTCCGGATGGGAGGACAAGGCATGACCACCGTGGTCGAGAAACCCCCGGCGCACAGCCCGGTGCCGCCTGCCGAGTCGGCGCCCGAGCGTCCCGACAGCATGCATGTGCGGGTGGAGGAGCTGCGCCGGCTGCGGGCCGGGGTGCAGGCCGGTCCCGGGCAGCGCGCCACCGAGGCGCAGCACGCCCGCGGCAAGCTCACCGCCCGCGAGCGGATCGGACTCCTGCTGGACGAGGGGTCGTTCACCGAGCTGGAGCCGCTGCGCCGGCACCGCGCGACCGGATTCGGCCTGGAGCACAAGCGGCCGCACACCGACGGTGTCGTCACCGGCTGGGGCACCGTCGAGGGCCGTCAGGTCTTCGTCTACGCGCACGACTTCCGCATCTTCGGCGGCGCCCTCGGCGAGTCGCACGCGGCGAAGATCCACAAGCTGATGGACCTGGCGGAGGCGTCCGGCGCCCCGCTGGTGAGCCTCTGCGACGGCGCCGGCGCCCGCATCCAGGAAGGGGTGACCGCGCTCGCCGGATACGGCGGCATCTTCAGCCGCAACGCCCGCGCCTCGGGCGTCATCCCGCAGATCAGCGTGATCCTCGGCCCGTGCGCCGGCGGCGCGGCCTACTCGCCGGCGCTGACCGACTTCACCTTCATGGTCCGGGGCGTGTCGCAGATGTTCATCACCGGCCCGGACGTCGTGCGGGCGGTCACCGGTGAGCGGGTGAGCATGGACGAACTGGGCGGCGCCGACGTGCACGCCTCGGTGTCCGGGGTGGCCGCGTTCGCCTACGACGACGAGGCGAGTTGTCTGGAGGACGTACGGTACCTGCTGTCCTATCTGCCCTCCAACAACCGGCAGGCCGCGCCCGCGCTGCCCTGCGACGACCCGGCGGACCGGCGCACCGACCGGCTCGCCGACCTCGTACCGTCCGATCCCACGCGCGGCTACGACGTACGGGAGGTCATCGAGGAGATCGTCGACCACGGCGAGTACTTCGAGACGCACCCCTCCTGGGCCGGCAACGTGGTGTGCGCGCTGGCCCGGATCGACGGGCACGTGGTCGGTGTCGTCGCCAACCAGCCCCTCGCCAGCGCCGGAGTGCTGGACATCAGGGCCAGCGAGAAGGCCGCCCGGTTCGTGTCCCTGTGCGACGCCTTCAACATCCCGCTGGTCACCATGCTGGACGTGCCCGGCTTCCTGCCCGGCGTGGACCAGGAGCACAACGGGATCATCCGGCACGGCGCCAAGCTGCTGTACGCGTACTGCAACGCCACCGTCCCCCGCATCCAGCTGATCCTGCGCAAGGCGTACGGCGGTGCCTACATCGTCATGGACTCCCGCTCGGTCGGCGCGGACCTGTCCTTCGCCTGGCCCACCAACGAGGTGGCGGTGATGGGCGCCGAGGGCGCGGCCGGCGTCATCTTCCGGCGGCAGATCGCCGACGCCGAGGACCCCGCGGCGATGCGCGAGCGGATGGTCGAGGAGTACCGGACGGAGCTGATGCACCCGTACTACGCGGCGGAACGCGGTCTGGTCGACGACGTGGTCGAACCGGGTGAGACGCGCGCCGTGCTGGCCCGTTCGCTGGCCATGCTGCGCACCAAGCACCGGGCGCTGCCGCAGCGCAAGCACGGGATCACCCCGCTGTGAACGCCGACGTGTTGCGCGAGGCCGCCTTCCGTGTGGTGCGCGGCGACCCCACGCCCGACGAACTGGGCGCCCTGGTGGCCGTGTTGAGCATTCTGCGGGCTCGCGCCGAGGCCGCCGACGGCACTGCCGCCGAGCCCCGCGCCCCTCGCGCGAGCTGGGACCTGGCCGGCAACGGCTATTGCGGTCCGCTCGCCTGGGTGGCCCGGCGGGCAGCCCCTTGAGTTCGCTTTTAGTGAGCGCTTTGCCACCCCCCTGGACCATGAAATCAAGCGAGAGAAAAGGGAATTGAATCCCATGACCTCCACCGAGAAGAAGACCTGCCTGCCGGGTGCCGCGCATCTCGAATTCATGCGCACCGTGGACCGTTCTCTGCTGCACCGCTGGGCGCTTTCCGAGGTGTTCCTCACCGATGCCCGCCAGACCGGCGAGGAGGAGTACCTCGCCGCCGCCCAACTCCCCCCGCTGCACGCCTACTACACCGAGCACACCTCACGGCTCGGCAGCCCCGACCCCATGCTGCTGCTGGAGTGCTGCCGGCAGGCCGAGACCTACGGCGGCCACGAGTACGCCGGGGTCTCGCGCAAGAGCAAGTTCCTGCTGCGGTCCTGGTCGATGGAGCTGCCCGGACTGCTCACCCTCCCGCACGAGGAGCGGCCCGGCGAACTGCGGATCTCGGTGCGCACGAGCAACCGCCGCGGCACGCCCGGCGATGTGCGCCGGCTGTCCTTCGGCATCGACATGAAGCTCGCCCAGCGCTGCCTCGGCTTCGTGCGCATGGACGTCGGCTACATCCCCGCCGAGGTCTACGACACGGTCCGGCTGCGGGGCCGCGGCAGGCCGCTGGTGCCGTTCCAGGACCTGCCCCGCCAGACCTCGTACGTCGCCCCGCACCTGGTCGGCCGCAGCGACCCGGCGAACGTCGTGCTCGCCGACGCCACCGTGGGCAGCGACAACGCCTCCGCGACCGTACGGGTCCCGCTGGACAACCGCAGCATGTTCGACCACGGCCAGGACCACGTACCCGGCATGGTGCTCATGGAGGCGGGCCGCCAGCTGTGCCTGCTCGGCGTGTCGGACCTGTGGGGCGCCTCGGTCAGTCGCAGCACGGTCGCCGGCTTCGAGTTCTCCTTCACCCGGTACGCCGAGCTGGACTCCCCGACGACCGTGCACATCCGCAAGACCGAGCCGTACGCGCACGAGGACAACCTCAGCCTGATGCTGCCGGACCTCAGGACCTTCCACATCGACTTCGAACAGGACGGCGACGTCATCGCCTCCGGGCAGATGCACACCACCACCGCGTCCACGGGCGTCCCGCTCCTCGACGGCGAGGAGTGCGTATGACCCCCGACGGCATATGGCTCGCGCCGGCCGAATGGCTGCCGCCCACCGCCGAGAAGACGGCGGACGCGCTGGCCGCCGGCCGGGTGAGCGCCGACGAGGCGGATGCCATGGGCTACGGGCAACTGCCCGTCTCCGCGGACCTGTCGGCCCCCGAGATGGCGGTGCGCGCCGCCCGGCGCGCCCTGTCCCGGTCCGGCCGCCCGGCCGGTGACCTCGACGGGGTCCTGCACGCCTGGACCTACTACCAGGGCCACGACTTCTGGTCGCCCGCGCACTACGTGGCCGCGGGGGCCGGCGCCCTGGACGCCGTCCCGACCGGTGTGCAGCAGATGTGCAACGGCGCGGCGGCTGCCCTGCGCGCCGCGGCCCACCAGCTCGCCGCGCACCCGGGCGGCGGTCCCGTCCTGGTCACCACCGCCGACCGCTTCGCCCCGCCGGGCTTCGACCGGTGGGGCGGGGACTACGGCGTCTGGTACGGCGACGGCGCCACCGCGGCCGTCGTCGGCACCGGGCCCGCCCCGGACGGCGCGCTGGCCCTGCACGCCCTGCACACCCGGGCGGCGCCCGAGCTGGAGAGCGCGCACCGTGACACCGACGCCTTCCACCCGGCACCGCACACCCGCAGTACGTCCGTGGACGTCCGCCGGACCAAGAAGGCGTTCCTCACCGAGCACGGCAGGGAGCGGTTCCTGGCACGGTTGCGGCACGAGACCACGGCCGTCCTGGCCGACGCGCTGACCGAGGCCGGCGTCGGCACCGGCGGGCGGCGCCTGAGCGCCGTACTGCTGCCGCGGCTCGGCCGGGCCACCGCACGGGAGGTGTACGGCCCCGCCGTCGCCGCGGTCACCGACGCGCCCCTGGCCGACCTGGGCGAGCGCACCGGCCATCTCGGTGCCGGGGACCTGCTGTCCAACCTGGCCGCCCTGACCTCGGACACCGGGCCGCACCGTCTCGAACGCGGCGCGTACGCGGCCGTGTTGAGCGCGGGTGCGGGGTTCACGTGGAGCGCGGTCGTGGTGCGACGGACCTGAACCGCCCGGCACGCGCCCCCCATTCAGTCTTCTTTCGTCATCTTTGATCTTCTTTCGTCTCCTTGTGAAAGGCACTGTCATGACGTTCCCTCAGCGCGAGGGTCCCGGTGAGCGGCGTCCCGTCCTCGTCGTGGGCGCGGGCCCCGTGGGACTCGTACTCGCCACCGAACTGCTCGCGCAGGGTGTTGCGGTCCGGCTGGTCGACCACTCGGCCGCCGGTCCCCTCCAGCACTCCCGGGCCAGCGTGGTCTGGCCGCGCAGCCTGGAACTGCTCGGCCGGATCGGCGCCTCCGAGCCGCTGATCGAGCTGGGCAACCGGCTGGACTCGGTGCAGTACTACTCCGACAAGCGGCATCTCGGCGCCATCGAGATGAGCCGGCTCGCCGACACGCCGTACCCCTTCGGCGTGGTCGTCCCGCAGGACACCACCGAGGAGGTGATCCGCACCCGACTGGCCGCGTACGGCGGCGAGATCGAGTTCGGCTCCCTCACCGGGCTCGACACCTCGGGCCCCCGGCCGGTCGCCGAGGTGCGGCGGGCCGACGGCACCGTCGAACAGATCGAGGCGGAGTACGTGATCGGCGCGGACGGCGCGCACAGCGCGGTGCGCCGCCTCGCCGGGATCGAGCTGCTGGGCTCCGGAAACGACGTGCTCTTCGCCATCGGTGACGGCCCCGTCGCCGGCGACCTGGACCAGCACGCGCTGGTGTACTGCTACTCCCGCTCCGGCGCCCTGGGGATCGCGCCCTTCGGCGGCGGGGTGTACCGGCTCGCCATCAGCGTGCCGGACTGGCGGGAGGAACAGGGGCCGCCGCCCCAGCTGTTCCAGCGGTTCCTCGACGAGCGCTCACCTCGGCCCGGCATCGTGGGCGAGCTGGACTGGTCCACCATCTTCCGGGCCCGGCGCCGGGTGGCCGAGACCATGCGAGCGGGGCGGGTCTTCCTCGCGGGCGACGCGGCGCACGTGTTCAGCGCGGCCGGCGCGCAGGGCATGAACACCGGCATCCAGGACGCGGTCAACCTCGCCTGGAAGCTGGCCGGGGTGGTCCGGGGCGCCTTCGAGCCGGGGATCCTCGACACCTACGACAGCGACCGGCATCTGGCGGCGGAGCGCATCGTGCTGACCACCGCCAAGCAGACCAGCTGGGGGCTGTTCAAGCGGCGCCACGAACTCGCCCTGCGCGACGCCACCGTACGGCTGGCCCACCGGACCGGGGTGCTGCAGCGGTTCGGCGCCCCGCTGATGGCACAGCACGACGTGAGCTACCGGCCGGCCGAGTCCCTGCGCGACACCCTGCCGGGGCTGACCCGCCGCATCCACGTCGGCGACCGGCTGCCGGTGTTCGCCGCGCACGACGACCCCCAGCCGGGCGCCGAACGCTGGCCCTCGATCGACCCGGGCCGGCTGACCCTGCTGCTGTGGGCCGGTGAACGCCAGGACGCCGCCTGGCTGTCCGCGCGGGAGTCCGTGACGGCGGCCGTGCCCGACGACGTCCCGGTACGGGACATCTCCGCCTGGCCGGGCTTCGCCCCTCTGCTCGGCACCGCCCCGAGGGCCCTCGCGGTCCGCCCCGACGGCCACGTGGCGGCGATCGTCGCCCCGGAACCGACAGCGGTCCGTACCGCCCTGCGCAGGGCGGGGAGCAGCTTCCGGACGGCGGCCCCCGGGACGGCCCTGCGGGCGGTCGGCCCCTCCGCTCCGGCGGGCGGCGCGGCAGCGGGCACCTCGAGTGCCCCCGCCGCGCCCGAGCCTCACTCCCGCCACGGCGGGACCGAGGAGCTGGCCTCATGAGCCGCGCCGCGGTGTTGTGCGGGCTGGGCGGGGCGCTGCCGGAAAGGGTCGTCTCCAACGAGGAGTTGGCGCGGCGGCTCGACACCTCCGACCGGTGGATCCGGACCCGTACCGGGATCGGACGGCGGCATGTCGTCGCGCCGGGTGAGGCCACCTCCGACCTCGCGGTGGCTGCCGGACGGGACGCCCTCGCCTCGGCCCGCCGTACCGACGTGGACCTGGTGGTGCTGGCGACCAGCACGCCCGACCGGCCGTGCCCGGCCACCGCCCCGGACGTCGCCCACCGGCTCGGGCTGGGCACGGTGCCCGCCTTCGACGTGTCGGCCGTGTGCACGGGGTTCGTGTACGCGCTCACCACCGCGTCCTCCATGATCACCGCCGGGGTGGCCGAACGGGCCCTGGTGATCGGGGCGGACACCTTCTCCACCATCCTCGACCCGGCCGACCGCACCACCCGGGCCATCTTCGGCGACGGGGCCGGAGCCGTGGTGCTGCGGGCGGGCGAGCCGGACGAGCCCGGCCCGCTGCTCGGCTTCGACCTCGGCAGCGACGGCTCCGGCGCCGATCTGATCACCGTGCGCGCCGGAGGCTCCCGGCAGCGCTCGACGCCCGAACCCCCGGGCACCGGGGACCACTTCTTCACCATGGACGGCCGCCCCGTCTTCACCCGGGCCGTGCTGGACATGAGCCGTTCCTCGCAGACCCTGCTCGACCGGATCGGCTGGAGCCCCGCCGAGGTCGACAAGGTCGTGGCGCACCAGGCCAACATCCGCATCCTCAACGCCGTCGGCGAGCAACTCGGCCTGGAGGAGAAGCAGATCGTGGCCAACCTCGACCGGGTCGGGAACACCGTCGCCGCCTCGATCCCGCTCGCCCTGCGCGACGCCGCCGCCGAGGGCGAGCTGCGGCCCGGCCACCGCGTCCTCGTCACCGGCTTCGGCGGCGGCCTCACCTGGGGCTCGGCCGCACTGGTCTGGCCGGACCTCGAAACCCACTGACCGCACCCGGAACACCCGGAACCGAGAACCGGGATCACCGAACACCCAGCACCGAAAGGAAACTCACCATGAGCACTCCCGTCGTCCTGAACCAGGAGTCCCTCAAGCACCGCGTCTCCGCCCTGATCAGCGAGAAGTTCGGCCTCGACGAGGCGGAGCTGCTCTCCGGCGTCACCTTCGACGAGCTGGAGATCGACTCCCTGATCCTCGTGGAACTGAGCCTCATCCTGCGCAAGGAGATGGACATCGTCCTGCAGGAGGGCGAGCTGAAGTCCTCCTTCACCCTCGACGAGGCCGTCGCCGTGATCCGCGCGAAGGCGGAGCAGGCGTGAGCGGCGTGGCCCGGGGCCGCGGTGTCGCGGTCACCGGTATGGGCCTGGTCACTCCGGCCGGCATCGGGGTGGAGGAGAACTGGCGGCGCGTGCTGTCGGGCGTCTCCGCCGCGGCCACCGACCCGGAGCTGAAGGGCGAGAAGGTCGACATCTCCTGCCGGGTCCCCGGCTTCGACCCCACGGCCCAGCTGGGCCGGCGCACCGCCTGGAAGCTGGACCGCTTCACCCAACTAGCCGTGGTCGGCGCCCGGCAGGCGGTCGCCGACTCCGGCCTGGACACCGGCTCCTGGGACTGCACCCGGGTGGGTGTGGTCATCGGCAACTCGCTGGGCGGCGCGTCCACGCTGGAGAAGCAGCTGCGCACCTACTCCGAGGGCACCCCCGAGGACGTGTCGGCGCTGATGATCCCCATGAGCATGGTCAACATGGTCGCCGGATACGTCGCGATGGACCTGCGCATCCACGGCCCCAGCCTGGTCACGGCGACCGCGTGCGCGTCGGGGGCGTCCGCGATCGGTACGGCCCGCGAATGGCTGCTGTCGGGGCTGTGCGACGTGGTCCTGGCCGGCGGGACCGAGTCGGCGATCAGCCCCGGCACGCTCAACGGGCTGTCCCGGATGGGCGCCCTGTCCGGCCGTACGGACGAACCGGCCGCGGCGTCCCGGCCGTTCGCGGCGGACCGGGACGGCTTCGTGGCCGGCGAGGGCGCGGCGATCCTCGTCCTGGAGCGGTGCGAGGACGCCACCGCCCGCGGTGCCCGGCGCTACGCGGACATCGCCGGGTTCAGCGCCACGTCCGACGCGCACCACGCCACCGCCCCGCATCCGCAGGGCGAGGGTCTGGCCCGGGCGCTCAGGGCGGCGCTGGACGACGCCGGCGTGCTCCCCGACGAAGTGGAGCACGTCAACGCGCACGGCACCTCCACCCCGATGAACGACCTCACGGAGGCCCGTGCCCTGTACTCGGTGCTCGGCGACCGTGCTGCGGTGACCTCCACCAAGGGCGTCACCGGCCACACCCTCGCCGCAGCGGGTGCCGTCGAGGCGGCGTACACCGCGCTGGCGCTGTACCACGGAGCCATGCCGCCCACCGCGAACGTGCGGTCGCTGGACCCCGCGATCGACGTCGACATCGACGTGGTCACCGGCGCGGCGCGGCACCGGCGGATGAGCGTCGCCGCGAGCACCTCGCTGGGGTTCGGCGGACACAACGCCGCCCTGGTCCTCACCGCCGCGGCCTGACGGGGCCGGGGTGACAGCACCCCGGCCCCCCGACTCCCCCGACTCCCCTCAACTTCCCTCGACAGGAAGGAACCTCACGTGACCACGCGTGTCCTCGGCCCCACCGGACTCGCCGTCCACCCCGTCGGCCTCGGATGCATGGGAATGAGCTGGGGCTATGCCGAGTCCCGGCGCGACGACGCGGTCTCGGTCGCGGTGATCAGGCGGGCCCTGGACGCCGGGCCGGTCCTGCTGGACACGGCCGACGCCTACGGCGCCGGCCACAACGAGACCCTCGTCGGCCGCGCTCTCGCCGGCCGCCGCGGCGACGCCGTGGTCGCGACCAAGACCGGCATCGTCGTGGACGACCTCGCCACCCGCACCCTGAGCCGTGACGGTTCCCCCGAGCACATCCGCCGCTCGGCCGACGCCTCCCTGGAACGGCTCGGCGTCGACGTCATCGACCTGTACTACCTGCACCGGGTCGACCCCGCCGTACCGCTGGAGGAGTCCTGGGGCGCGCTGGCCGAGCTGGTGCGGGCGGGCAAGGTGCGCCACCTCGGGCTGTCGGAGGTGACCCGGGAGCAGGCCGAGGCCGCGCACCGCGTCCATCCGGTGGCGGCCGTGCAGTCCGAACTCTCCCTGTGGACCCGGGAACCACTCGACCCCGGCACCGGGATGTCCGGCTGGTGCGCCGAACACGGCACCGCGTTCGTGCCGTTCGCACCGCTGGGCCGGGGATTCCTCACCGGGCGCTACACCCGCCCCGGGGACTTCGAGTCCGGCGACTTCCGGGCGACGAATCCGCGCTTCACCGGGACGGCGTTCACCTCGAACCTGCGCATCACGCAGACGGTGGAGAAGGTCGCCGCCCGGCACGGGGCGACCGCGGCGCAGGTCGCCATCGCCTGGACTCTCGCCCAGGGCGAGCATGTGATTCCGATCCCCGGCACCAAACAGTCCCGGTATCTGGCGGACAACCTGGGCGCGGCTGAACTGCGCCTGACGGCTGAGGACATGCGGGAGCTCAACGCGGCTCCTGCCGCAACCGGCAGCCGCTATTAGGCCGACCGCCGCGCCGTCGTGGCTGGTCGCGCCCCGCGGCGGAGCCGCACCTAGACACGGCCTCGCGCCCCTGTGGGGCGCTCCACAACCCCCCTCCACCAACAGGAGCACACCATGCCCGATCAGCCCGGCGGCGCCCTCGCGCCGCCCCCGTACACCGTCGCCGTCGTCGGTCTCGGCGGTACCGGACTGGCCCTGGTGCGCCGGCTGGCCCGCGCGGGGCTCGCCGTCGTCGGTGTCGACGACGACCCGGCGGCCCTGGCCCGCGCCGAAGAACTGAGCCCGCCCGAGCGCCCCCGTACGGTGTCCCGGTTCCCAGCGGGGCTCGCCGAGGCCGACGTGGTCATCGAGGCCGTACCGGAACCTGCGGCACTGAAGCGGCAGGTGCTGGCCAGGGCGCGTCCGCTGCTCAGGTCCGGCACCCCGATGGTCACCACCGCGCTGACCACCCCCCTCGCCGAGCTGCGGGAGGCCGCGGGTGCCGACCTGTTCGCGCTGCGCTTCCTGCGCGCCGACGACCTGGACGCCGTGGAGGTCGCCCGTGCTCCAGGCGCCGGTGATGCCGCGGCCGAGCGGGTGGAGGGGGTCCTGACGGCGGCCGGGATGACCGCGTACCGGGTCGTCGACCGGCCCGGCTCGCTCGCCCCCGGCCTGCTGCTCGGCCTGCTGAACCGGGCGGCGTGGATGGTTCACGACGGCTACGCCGACGCCCAGGACGTCGACACCGCCATGCGGCTCGGCGCGGGCTGGCGGGAGGGCCCGCTGGCGGTGCTGGACGCGATCGGTCTGGACACCGCACGCGACCTGCTCTCCCGCCTCGCCGAGACGGCCGACGGACACGCGGCCCCGGCCCCGGTCCTCGACGAGCTGATCGCGCGGGGCGCCCTCGGCCGCAAGGCGGGCCGCGGCTTCCACCACTACGGACGCGAGGAGGGGCCGCGCCGCCGCGCGGAGCCGACCGCGCCGCCCGGCCGCCGGGTGGTGGTCGTGGGCTCGGGGACGATGGCCACCGGCATCGCGGAGTCCTTCGTGCGCGGCGGCTTCGACACCACGCTGCTGGCCCGGACCGAGGAGAAGGCGCGGGCGGCGGCGGAGCGCGTGGAGTTCGCCCTGCGGCGCACGGGCGCGGACGAGGAGGCGGGCGGAGGCGGTTTCGGGGCGACCGCGGACCGCTCGGTGCTGGGCGCGGTGGACGTCGTCGTCGAGGCGGTGGTGGAGGACCTGGAGGTCAAGCGGCGGCTGTTCGCCGAACTCGGCGCGGTCTGCGCGCCGCGCACCCTGCTGGCCACGTCCACCTCGAGCCTGCCGGTCGCCGACTGCACCGAGCCCGCAGGCCGCCCCGCCGACGTGCTGGGCCTGCACTTCTTCAACCCGGCCCCGGTGATGCGCCTGCTGGAGCTGGTCCCCATGGCGGGCACCAGCGAGCACTCCCTGGCCCGCGCCCGCGCCGTGGCCGAACGGCTCGGCAAGCGGACCGTGCGCTGCGGCGACCGGGCCGGTTTCATCGTCAACGCGCTCCTCTTCCCGTATCTGAACCAGGCTCTTCAGCTGCTCGACGCGGACGAGACGACGACCGCCGCACTGGACGCGACCGCGCGGTCCGTCGGCGGTCAGCCGCTCGGCCCGGTACGGCTGCTCGACACCGTCGGGGCCGACGTGGCCCTGGCGGTGCAGCGCCGGCTGCAGGCCGACCCGCGCTGCCGGGCACCGGAGTCGGCCCCGCTGCTGAGGCAGCTGGTGGCCACGGGACACCTCGGCCGCAAGACGCCCGGCAAGGGCACCCGCGCCTACCTGACCTCACGCGCCGGCGCATCGGTCCCCGCGGCCGCCTGATACCGCCGGGCGGTGGCCCCTCCTCCCCCCGGGGGCCGCCGCCCGGCCTCTCCCACTCACCCACTCACCCAGTCACCCACGGAAGGCCGTAGCCCATGTCAGAAGTTGCCGGCGCCCCCGTCGAGATCGCCTTCTTCGACGTCGACGAGACACTGATCACCGTCAAGAGCATGTTCCGTTTCCTGCGCTTCCACTACCGCGAGCGCGGCCTGCCGCCGTCGGTGTACGAGAAGGCGGCGGGCACCCTGCGGCGCCGGTCGGCGGCGGGCGTCTCCCGGCTGGTCACCAACCGCGAGTACTACCGCCTGTTCGCCGGCCGCCCGCGTGAGGAGCTGTTCGCGCACGGCCGGGCCTGGTTCGACGCGGAACTCGCCGGGGGCTCGCTGCTGCATCCGCCGGTGGTGTCCGCGCTGCGCCGGCACCAGGCGCGGGGCGCGCTGATCGTGCTGGTGTCGGGCTCGTTCCGGCCGTGTCTGGAGCCGGTCGCCGAACTGCTCGGCGCCGACGAGATCCTGTGCAGCGAGCCGGAGTACGCCGACGGCTCCTGCACGGGCCTGGTGGAGCGCCCGGTCATCGGCGTGGAGAAGGGCCGGCTGGCGCGCACGCTGATGCGGCGGCGCGCGGTGTCCCCGTCGCGCGCCGCCGCCTACGCCGATCACGCCTCCGACCTCGACCTCCTGCGCTCCGTCGGCCGTCCCGTCGCCGTCGGCGACGACATGGTGCTCGGCGCCCATGTCGCCGCGGTGGGCGGCGAGACGCTGCCGGGGGTCGGCCGGACGGCGGACGTCAGCCGGTCCGGTCGTTGGCGACCGACACCAGCGCGGTGAAGCACAGCCTGCCGTCCTGGTGCATCGTCACCAGGAAGCGGGCCCGGCCGAGCTGGTCGTCGGGCAGCAGCTGGGCGTCCACCCAGCAGGGGGAGTCGAGTTCGACGTAGCGGTGGAAGACCGTCTCCATCGCCTCCGCGACGCCGACCCGGGGGTGGCGCAGGGTGCGCACGGCCTGTTTGGCCGCCTCCAGCAGGAGGATGCCCGGGGCGTGGTCGCTGGGGTGGTCGAAGTACATCGGGTGGTGGGTGTCGATCCGCAGCTGCCAGCGGTCGGTGGTGTCGGTGGGCGAGAGCACCACGTCCCGGAACTCCTCGCCGGCGCCGGAGACCGGGGGCGGCAGCGGGCGGCTGCGAGCCAGTTCCAGCATCCGGTGGGCGTCGCCGTGGGAGCCGCGCAGGCGGTCGTAGATGGCGGGCGGCTGGATGGTGAACCGGGTGTGGGCGGTGGCCAGTTGTTCGCCGTCGCGCTCCACGGTGATGTGCAGGGACAGGGCCGTGACCCGGTCGCGGCGGCGGACGACGTCGTAGCAGCGGATGTGCAGATCGGGCCGGCCGCCGGTGCCGTTCTCGCGCAGGTTCGGCAGGTTCAGCGCGTAGCGGTACTCGCTCCAGAGCAGACGGTGGCCGAACGGCACGCCGTAACCGGCGTGCGACAGCAGCGGAAAGGTCTGCCGAATCGTTTCGGTGAGGAGAACGGCGCCATCCCCCAGGTCGCCGGCCTCGGTCCAGTCCGCCGCGATCAGGAACTCGTCCTCCGCCAGGCGCTCGAGACCCGAGAGCAGCACCTGCCCGGCGTCGTGCTTGTGGACGAGACCCTTCTCGACCCGGACCGGTATCGCAGCAGTCGTCGCCGACTCGTTCATGTGGAACCCCCCTGTTTTTCGCGCCTGTTGTGCCGCGTCGACATGCGCTGCCCCGCCCAGTGGCGAAGGCGCGCCACGGCCAGTAACATAGAGGACGTTCTTTTTCTTGTCGAGACCGGGACGCAGCCATGACACGAGCGAACACGCATCGCGCACCCAAGCAGGAGCGCGCGATCCAGACCCGAGAGCAGCTCCTGAAGGCGGCCGCGGAGGTCTTCGACGAGTACGGCTACGCCGGCGCCGGGATCAACAAGATCCTGCAGCGTGCGGGCGTGACCGCGGGGGCGCTGTACTTCCACTTCAAGGACAAGCAGAACCTCGCGATGGAGGTGATGAACGCCCAGCGCAGCACCATCGAGCCGCACGTGCCCACGACCGGCCTGCAGCGCCTGGTGGACATCACCCTCATCTGGTCGCACTCGCTGCAGGCCGATCCGCTGCTGCGGGCCGGCGTCCGGCTCACCGGCGAGCAGGCCGCCTTCGGCCTGCAGGACGCCACGCCGTACACCGTCTGGGCCCGCAGCTTCGAGGAGTGCCTCGAAGTGGCGCGGGCCGAGGGCGAGTTGCGTGAGCACGTACGCATCGAGGAGCTGGCCGAGTTCGTCGTCGGCGCGTGCACGGGCATGCAGGAATTCGCGCAGGTGGTCTCCCGGCGCGCCGACTTGCCCCGCCGCACGGTGAACATGTGGCGGCTGCTGCTGCCCGGCATCGCCACCGGCCCGGCTCTGGACAGGATCGAGAACAGCGAGGAGCGCGCCCTGTCCCTGTGGACGTCCCTGAGCGCGCCCGGCCAAGGGGAGGGAACCCGATCATGACCTACCGTCCGCACCGGCTGAGACTGGCCGCCGTCAACATCGACGGCGTCCTGCTCAACGACACCTTCAGCCCGCTCATCCACCGGTTCGTCACCCGCCGCGGCGGTGTCTACTCGGCCGACGTCGAGCGCAGCGTCTTCTCGCAGCGGCAGGCCGACGCCGGCCGCGCCATGGCGGCGGCGGTGCCGCAGTCGCTGACCGGCGAGGAGGCACTGGCCGCCTACTTCGAGGAGCGCGCCGCCTACCTCGCCGACCACCCCGTCGAGGTCACCGAGGGAGCCGGTGCGCTGCTGCGGCGGCTGCGCGCCGCCGGGCTGGAGGTGGTCTGCTACGGCGGCCTGGCCAAGTCCCACTTCGACGAGCATCTCGGCGCCCTCGCCCACCTGTTCACCCCGCCCCACTACCTCTGCACCAACGACGTGCGCCCCGGACTGCGGGAGATCACCGCACACTTCGGGCTGGAGCACGGCCAGATGCTCTTCGTCGACGACGTGGCCCGGGTCGCCGAGGCGGCGCGAGCCCTCGGAGCGCCGTTCATCGGCCGCCCCACCCGCTTCGAGCACAGCCACCAGGCCGAACTGATGCGCCGGGCCGGGGTCCGCCACCTCGTCGACGGGCTGGACGAGATCGACGAGCCGCTGCTGCGCGCCCTGGACGAGGAGGCGACGGCCGGCACGCTGTGGCCGGCGGGAGCCGGGACGCCGGTGCCGGCGTCCCGTTAGGCACGGCTCGCCCCCGGCCGTCCGGGCGCCTCGCGAGCACGGGGCCCCGGACGGCCCGCAGGCCCCCGGGCGGTCGGACGCCGTCCCGCACGACCTCTCGTACGTCACCTCAGACGGCCAGCGTGCCACCGTCGACCGGGACGGTCGCGCCGGTCACGAAGGACGACGCGTCGCTGCACAGCCACAGTGCCGCCTGCGCGATCTCCACGGGGGCGGCGAACCGCTTCTGGACGGCACGCGCGAAGAACGTCTGCTCCACCCCGGGCATCTGCGCGACGGCCGCCTCCATCATCTCGGTGAGCGTGCTGCCCACGGCCAGCGCGTTGACCCGGATGCCCCGGTCCCCGTACGAGGCCGCCGCGGCCTTGGTCAGACCGATCACCGCGTGCTTGGCGGCCACATAGGGCGCGCCGACACCCGTGGCGATCAGTCCGGCCACGCTGGCGGTGTTGACGATCGCGCCGCCGCCGGTGCGGAGCATGGCGCGGACCTGGTGGCGCATGCAGTTCCACACGCCCCGGACGTTGACGTCCATGACGGCGTCGTAGTCGTCGTCGGACATCTCGTGCAAATCGGTGCCGAGAGTGGCGTGCCCGGCGTTGTTGAAGGCCGCGTCCAGACGGCCGTAGCGCTCCACGGCCGTCTCCACGACCCGTTCGACGTCCTCACCACGGCGTATGTCGCCGGGAACGTGGGTCGCGCGGCCTCCCTTCGCCTCGATCTCCTCGACCACCGAGGCGAGTTCCCGTTCCCGGCGGGCCGTGAGCACGACCGCCGCGCCGTGCTCGGCGAAGAGCCGGGCCGCCGCCGCGCCGATGCCCGACGAAGCCCCGGTGACCATGACCACTCGGTCGTCCATTACGCACGTCTGTTCGATCATGACGCCCAGTCAAACAGCCGTCTCCGGGAGAGTCAGCCGGATGGGGCAGCTGTTACCAGCCAACCTGCCAAGAACGTTCCGAGCTGCTCGTTCTCCGGATCTCTTGGGAATCTCTTGACCTATGGTGGTGCTGTCGCGGACCTGCCGCGGCGCACGGGGGCGGGAGGAAGGACGAGGCACAGGTGGCGAGGCAGGAGAGGGCTGAGCAGACCCGGCAGCGGCTCATCGAGGCCGCGGCCGCCGAGTTCGCCGAGCACGGCTACGACGGCACCTCCCTGCACGGGATCGTCAGGACGGCCGGGGTCACCATGGGCGCGCTGACCTTCCACTTCCCCAGCAAGTCGGCCCTCGCGGACGCGGTCCAGGAGGCAGGCGCCGCCACCACCCGCGAGATCCTCGACGCCACCGCGCCCGCACCGGGACTGCAGGGCGTGCTCGACGAGGTGCTGGCACTGGCCTCGGCCCTGCGCACCGCCCGGACCGTCCGCGCCGCCGCCCGGCTCACCCGCGAGGGCCACGCCGCCGGCCACGGCTGGTACGACTCCTGGGCCCCCGGCCTGCGCGAGGCACTGGAGCGGGCCTGGTACGAGAGGCGCCCGGACAGCGGACTGACCCCGCTCGCGGCCACCTCGCTGCTCTCCCACGTCCTGCTCGGCGTCGAGGCCACCTCCGCCACCCCGGACGCGCTGCGGCCGGTCACCGGCGACGCCCCCGAGGAGAGCCTCGCCCAGGCCCTCAAGGCCCTGGGCACCCTCCTCGCCCCCGCGAACACCCCTGACCCGGCCGGGGACTGACCAGCCCTCACATCGGCGGAACATCTCGTTCCGTATGGAATTCCCCGCATCCGGCGGATCCCTCCTGTCGCAGCTCAGAGGCTTGCGCACGCCACTCCACCCCTCCTCTTCCGGGACTCCGGACTAGAAACATAGAGAATGTTCTGTATATTTATGGCCGACCGGGAGAGAGGAGCCCGTCCATGGGTACGGCCACCGAGCAGATCCCCCCGGCCCAGCGGCTGTTCGCCCATCTGCCGCGGGCCGACCAACGGCGCTGGGCCGACGTCTACCTCAAGGGGCTGCTGGCGACCCCCGGGAAGAAGACGCTGCGGCGCATAGCGGCCTCGGTGACGCCGTCCCCGACGGCGCCCCAGTCGCTGCAGCAGTTCGTCAACGACAGCGCCTGGCCGTGGCGCCCGGTCCGCGCCGAACTGGCGCGCTGGATCGCCGAACACACCTCCGCACACACCTGGACGCTCTCCCCCGTGGTCATCCCCAAGCGGGGCGCGCTGTCCGCCGGTGTCCACCGGCGCTTCGTGCCCGCCTTCGGACGTACCGTCAACTGCCAGCTGGCCGTGGGCGCGTTCCACTCCGGCGAGTTCGGCGACCTGTCCGTGGACTGGCGGCTGTATCTGCCGCGGCGCTGGACCGAGGACGCGACGCTGCGGCAGCAGGCCCGCATACCGGAGTCCACCGGGCACGCCACCGTGGCCGAGCTCTGCCTTTCCCTCGCGGTCCAACTGGCGCGGAACACACCGCGGATGGCGCCGGTGGTCGTCCACACCGACGGTCACATCGACGCCGAACCCGTGATCGCGGGCCTGCAGGCCCGTGGTCTGGAGTGGATCGTGGCCGTACCCGACACCCTGCCCCTGTCGCCGGCCCCGGCCGCCGGCCCCCACCCGGCGGGCCCGGCGGCGCTCACCACGGCCCCGCGGCCGGCGGGCGACCTGCTGCGGCGGCACGCCCGGCCGGCCGCCGGCGGCCCCCTCGCCCCCGGTCGGTCCCGGCTCGGCACCGTGCGGGTGCTGCTGCCGGGGACCGGGGCGGGCCTGCTGGTCGGCGTCTGGACCGGCTCCCGGCCGCGGCCGGACCGGATCTGGCTGACCAACCTGCCCGAGGCGGACACCCGCGCCCTCGGCGTCATCGGTTCCGCGAGCGCCGTACGGATCGGGGACACCGAGGCCGACCTCGGCCTGCACGACTTCGCCGGCCGGTCCTACCCCGGCTGGCACCGCCACGCGACGCTGGTCTCCGTCGCCTCGGCGCACCGCAGCCTCGGGCACGCGGCGTGTCCGCCACCGGGTGGCGGCTGACCGCCGTACCCGGGCCAGGACCGTCGGCCGACGGTCTCCCCCTCCCCCCGCACCCCCCACCCAGCACCCCGGGAACCCCGCAGCGAGGCCGGGCTCCCGCCGATCCGTTCGCCCGTACACCGCGCGCCGCGCCGGGCGGTGACACCCAACCTTGAGGAGTGGCTGTGGAGTTCCGCGTTCTTGGACCGATCGACATCCGCGAGCAGGGGCGAGACGTCACCCCCAGCGCGCCCAAACAGCGGCAGGTGCTGGCCCTGCTCATGGCGAAGGCCAACCACCGGGTGTCGGTGCCGGCGCTGCTGAGCGAGGTGTGGGACGGCGAGCCGCCCCGGACCGCGACGACCGCCCTGCAGACGTACATAGGGGCGATACGCAAGGCACTGGCCGCCGGCAGCGGCACCAGTGCCCGCGACATCGCCGAGCACCGGCTGGTCACCGACGGCAACGGCTATGTGCTGCGGCTGCGCCCCGAGGACTGGGATCGCCCCCGCTTCGAGCGGCTGGTCCTCGAGGCCCGCGGGCTGCTGGAGAAGCGCGAGGCGCACACCGCCACCGAGGTGCTGAGCGACGCACTGGCCCTGTGGCGCGGCGCGCCCTTCGGCAACGTCCGGCACGGCAGCCGGCTCACCGTGCAGGCCCGGGTGCTGAACGAGGCGCACCTCGCGGCCTGCGAGGTGCGGATCGACGCGCTGCTGCTGTGCCGGCGATTCCAGGAGGCGGTCGGGGAGGCCGTAGCCCTGGTCGACGAGCACCCGTACCACGAGAACCTGCACACCCAGCTGATGCGGGCGCTGTACGCCTCGGGCCGCCGGGCGGCGGCGCTGGAGGTCTACCAGTCGCTGCACCGCCGTATGACCGACGACCTCGGCATCCCGCCGTCACCGTCCACCACGACCCTGCACCACGTCATGCTGCAGGACAGCCCCGACCAGCGGTACCTCGCCGCCGCGGGCGCCGGCGCCCTGCGCTGACGCGTTCTGTCAGGTGCCGGCGTCCCCGTCCGTCCACAGGCTCTCCACGGCCCGCGTCGGGCCGCCCAGCCCGCGGACCTCGTCCACGGCGACCCGGACGAAGGCCCGTAACCGGGCCGTCTCGTGGCCGGTGGGCCACACGAAGGCGTAGTCGATGCCCGGGGCGTCCGTGAACGGCTTGAAGACCAGGCCCGGACGGCTGTAGTAGTGCGCGCCGGCGGCCGCCACCGGTGTCACGCCCTTGCCCGCGAGAACCAGCGAGAGCGCGTCCTCCCAGTGCGTCATGGCCTGCCCGTGCGGAATGGGCCGCCCCGAGGGCGTCTGCCGCGGGAAGTGATGGTCCAGCCAGTGCGCCGGCACGTTCCCGGCGACCGTCAGCAGCGTCGCCTCCGCCAGGTCCTCCACGCTCACCGCGTCGCGCCGCGCGAAGGGGTGCGTGGACGCCATCAGCAGCACCCTCGGCTGCGAGACCAGCACCGGACCCAGCGTCAGATCGGGCTCGGCCACCGGAGGTTCGGTGACCTGCAGCTCGATGTCTCCTGCGCGCAGCGGGCCGTAGGGGTCCGAGATCTGTACCTGCCGTATCTGAACGTCCACACCGGGATACCGGCGTCCGAACACCTCGGCCAGGCTGTGCAGCAGATGGCCCGTGAACGCGCCGGAGAATCCGATCCTGAGCGAGCCGGTGATGCCCCGCCCGGCCGCCATGGCCCTCGCCACGGCCTCCTCGACCCCCCGCCACGCGGGCGCGAGATCGTCCCTGAGCTGTTCCCCGATGGGGGTGAGGGTGACCTGCCGGCTGGTGCGGTCGAACAGCTTGGCGCCGACACGGCGCTCCAGCCGGGCGATGGTCTGACTGACCCGGCTCTGCGAGACGCCCACCCGATCGGCGGTCCGCCCGAAGTGCAGCTCCTCCGCGAGGGTCAGGAAAATCTCGATCTCCTGGCGTTCCATGACCGCCTCTCCCGCGCCCCTCACTTCCGCGACCTCGAACGATGAGCTCAGCGAATCGATCGTTGCACAGATCGTCCTTGTTGCGCAGGTCCCCCGATTCGAAGCTGATCAGGTAATCCGGATCGCCAGGAAGGACCGCTCATGGCCGTCACCGAATCCTCACCCCCCGCCCACCCCACGCACGACGTCGCCGCACCGCCCGGGCCCGCCGCCGAAGGCTCCGCCTTCGGGACACGGGAGTGGCTGGTGCTGATCACCCTGTGCTGCGCCACCTTCATGTGCGGCCTGGACTTCTCCATCGTCACCGTCGCCCTGCCCGACATCGGCAGCGCCCTCGGGTTCTCCTCGGCCGGCACCCTGCAGTGGGTGGCCACCGCCAGTCTGCTGCCGTCGGCGAGCCTGCTGCCCCTGTTCGCCCGGGTCGCCGACCTGATCGGCCGCAAGCGGCTGTTCACCCTCGGCGTCACCGTGTTCACCCTGTTCTCGCTCGGCGCCGCCCTCGCGAACAGCCCCGGCATGCTGATCGCCACCCGCATCGGCCAGGGCACCGCCGCCGCAATGATCGCCCCCGCCGCCATCGCGCTGATGACCGGCTACTTCCAGGAGGGGCCCAAGCGCGCCCGCGCCCTGGGCCTCAACGGGGCCGTCATGTCGCTGGGCTTCGTGCTCGGCGCGCTCGGCGGCGGTGTCATCACCAACGGCTTCAGCTGGCGCTGGACCATGGTCGCGCTGTGCGTGATGGGCGCCCTGGCGCTGGCCGGCGCGCTCGCCCTGCCGCCGATCCACGAGTCCGGCGCCGCCCGGCGGATGGACATCCCGGGTGCGATCCTGGCCACGCTCGGCCTGTTCGGCCTGGTCTACGGCATCTCCACCGGCGGTGACCAGGGCTGGACCCGCCCCGCGGCCCTCGGCCCGATCGTCGGCGGCCTGGTGCTGCTGGCCGCGTTCCTGCTGGTCGAGCGGCGCCACCCGGAGCCGCTGGTGCCGCTGTCCGTGCTGAACCGGCCGTCCGTGAAGTGGTCGGGGCTGTTCGGTGTCATCACCTTCGGCATGTGCGCCGGTACGACCGTGCTGCTCAGCCTGTACATGCAGGACGTGCTCGGCTTCACCGCCCTGCAGGCCGGTCTGAGCTACCTCGGCGAGGGCGCGGCGGCGACCCTCGGCGGCATGTACGTCGCGAAGCTGCTGGGCCGGTTCGGCGGGGTGCGGGTGCTGGCCGCGGGCCTGCTCATCCAGGGCGTGGGCACGGTCGCGATGTTCGCCCTGCCCCAGGACGTGAACCTGGCCGCCCTGCTCGTCACGTCCTCGGTCATGGGGCTCGGCCACGTCTCCAGCGTCGTGTCGTTCATCACCGTCATGACCACGGGCGTCACGGAGGAGGACCAGGGTGTCGTCGGCGGCCTGTCGCAGCTGCCGCAGTACGTGGCCGCGATCGGTGTCTCGGGTCTGAGCGCGATCGCCGCCGCCCGCACCAACGCCCTCTCCTCGGGAGCCGCTCCGTCCCGCGCCGACATCCTGGGCGGACTGCACGCGGGCATGGTCACGGCCGGTGTCGTCGCCCTCGTCGGCGCCCTGCTCGTGGGGACCGTACTGCGCAAGCGGACCGCGGCGTAGGCCGTCCCGTGTCCGGCACACGGCATCGCCCGCCGGCACCGTCCGCGCACCCGGCGCGGCCGTCCGCCGCCACTCGGCGGACGGCCGCGCCGTCCCCGTGTCCGAGCCGCGCCGGGCGCCTTCGCCCGCGAGGAGAGCATCCGTGAACGACAGCCGCCTGCGCAGACCCTCCGCCGTGCGCACCCTGCGCGTGGGGGAGTTGAAGGTCAGCTACGTGCCCGACGGTGCGATGCTGCTGAAACCCGCCGGGACGCCGCCCGGGACCGCCGACGGCCCCGGGAGCGGGTACGGCGCCCACCTCAACGACACCCGGCGGCTGGTCGCCAACACCGGCGGCCTGCTCGTCGAGTTCCGCGGCCGGGCCCTGCTGATCGACGCGGGGTTCGGTCCGCGCGCGGTGCCGGAGGACCCCGGCGACCCCGGCCGGGGCGCGGCGCACGGCGGCTCGCTGCCCGGCAACCTGGCCCTGCTGGGGCGGTCGCCCGAGGACATCGAGACGGTGGCCTTCACCCGCCTCCGCCCCGACCGCACCGGCTGGGCGTGCGTCGACCCGCCCTTGTTCACCCGGGCCGACTTCGTGATCCACAAGCCCGCGTGGGACCCCTGCGACCCCGCGGTGGCAGCCCTCGGACCCCGGACCAGGCCGGTGCTCGCCGGCGACGAGATCTTCCCCGGGGTCCACGCCCTGGACCTGTCCGGTCACGGCGCCGAACAGGGCGGCTTCGTCATCGCCTCCCACGGCACCCGTCTGCTCGCCTTCGGAGACGCCCTGGTCTCCTCACTGCAGATACGGCACCCGGAGTGGTCCGCGATCCCCGACGCCGACCCCGCCCGCTCCGCACACGACCGTCGCCTGCTGATCGCCGAGCTGCTGCGCCCGGACACCCTCGGTTTCGGCATCCGCTTCGCGGACGTGGTCTTCGGCCGGGTACGGCCCCACGGGAAGGGGGCGGCCTGGCACCCCCTGTGACCCGCGGCCCCGTCAGCGCGCCGCACGGCACCGGGCGGGGCGCGCGTCTCAGCGGTCCGTGTAGGTGAGGTCGCCCACCGTCCACGCGCTGACGTCCTTGATCGCGACGCGGTACATGCCGCCCGTCTCCGGGATCCCGAGGCTGCCCTGCAGGATCCGGGCGAGATGGAAGTGCAGATGGGTGGGCGCCTCGCCGCGTGCGGGGCCCTTCGCTCGCGGCGGGCCGGCGAAGACGTCCGCGAACGGGCCGAGGCGGTCCGAGTTCTTCAGGACCTCCGCCACCCGCTCGCGCCACACGGCCTCGGGAGCCAGCCGGCCGGTGATGACGGCACCGCCGACGACCACGGTGAGGGTCATCTGATTGCTCCGCTCCGACTCCACCGCGGCGGAGATGGCGACGAGCAGCTCATCAGGGTTCGACATGACAGGAGTTTATTCCGGACCGGCGGCCGAACGCGTGGCCGGACGAGTTGTCCGCGAACCTCCCCGGAATTGTCCGTGATCCGTAACGGACGCATCCCCCGGTCCTCCCCGCTCGTCCTGCCAGATGGTCGAGGGGCGGCCGAGGGCCGGCGAGGAACTGAGCGGAAGCGGGGCGGACATGGCACGGCACGTCGGTGGGCGGGGCTGGTACGGCAAGGTGATCGGCGCGGCGCTCGGGGTGACGCTGCTGGCCGCCGGGGCCTCGGTGTGGACCGCGCAGGCGGGTGCCGTGAACGGGTCGTCGCCGCGGACGAACGCGTCGGCCAAGCGGAACACCGAGGTCAAGCCGGTCGCCGTGACCATCGTCCACGCCTCCGACAAGGGTGCCCGCGGCGTCAACATCACCATCGACGACGGTCCCGACCCGGTGTGGACGCCCCAAGTGCTCGACGTGCTCCGGCAGTACGGGGTGAAGGCCACGTTCTGCATGGTGGGGACACAGGCCCAGGCCCACCCCGACCTGGTGAAGAAGGTGGTCGCGGCCGGACACCGGCTGTGCGACCACTCGGTCTCGCACGACACCACGATGGACAAGAAGCCCGAGGCCTACCAGTCGAAGGAGATACTCGACGCCGAGCGCATGATCACCGAGGCGTCCGGCGGCGTACGGCCGATGTACTACCGGGCGCCCGGCGGGGCGTTCACCCCCTACAGCCGCAAGCTGGCCGCCTCCCGCGGCATGCGGCCGCTGGGCTGGAACGTGGACTCCAAGGACTTCGAGCGGCCGGGCACGGACGCCATCGTCGCCACCGTCCAGCGGGAAGTGCCGAACGGTCCGACGCTCCTCTTCCACGACGCGGGCGGCGACCGCTCCCAGACCGTCGAGGCGCTGCGCCGGATCCTCCCCTGGCTCAAGGGACAGGGCTACTCCTTCGGCTTCCCGGTGCGCTGAGCCCTCGCGGGCCGCGCCAGGACCACCAGCCGGAGAGCCCCGCGCCAGGCGGGGCCGGCCGCCGGTGAGAATGGGGGGACGAGGCGCGCGGATCGGGTGGCGGTGAGCAGGTGTCGGGTGTGGCGGGTGACGGACGGCCGGTGACGTTGCAGGGCATCGCGGCGCGCCTGGGGCTGCATGTCTCGACGGTCTCGCGGGTGCTCAACGGCCCGGCGGACGCGCGGAAAGGCGCCGCCTCCGGCGACACGGCCCGGCGGATCCGGGAACTCGCCGACGAGCTCGGCTACCGGCCCAACCCGCACGCCACCAGCCTGCGCACCCGCCGCAGCAACCTCGTCGGCGTGCTGTTCCCCCGGCTGTCGGAGATCGTCGTGGCGACCATCTACGAGGGCGTGGAGGAGGAGGCTACCGAGCACGGCCTGTCCACCTTCGTCACCAACACCCATGACGACCCCGCCCTGCAGCGCGAGCGGATCGCGATGGTGCTGGGCCGCCGGGTGGACGGGCTGATCATCGGGGACGCACATCTGGACGGCGCCGCGCTCGCCGACCCGGCGCTCGAACGTGCCCCGTTCGTCCTCGTCAACCGCCGCACCCGGACCGGTCTTCCGGCGGTGACCTGCGACGACCTGCTCGGCGGTCGGCTGGTCGCCGAGCACTTCCTGGCCCTGGGACACCGGGACGTCGCGGTGATCGCGGGTGAGCCGTTCGCCAGTACGGGCGCCGACCGCACCGCCGGCTTCACCGACCGCTACCAGGAGGCCGGGCTGCCCCTGCCCGCCAGCCGCGTCCGCCACTGCCGCTTCGACACCACCGGCGGGCATCGCGCCGCGACGGAACTGCTCGGCCGCCCCGACCGGCCGACCGCCGTGTTCGCCGTCAACGACCTCGCCGCGATCGGAGCCATCGGCGCCGCCCGCGACCTCGGCCTGCGCCTCGGCGAGGACCTGGCCCTGGCCGGCTTCAACGACACCCCGCTCGCCGCCGAACTCCCCGTCCCGCTCACCAGCGTCCGTTCCCCCATGGCCGACCTCGGCCGGATCGCCGTACGCCAGTTGGTGCGCCTGATCGCCGGGGAGAGCGCCGACTCCGAGCGGCTGCGCCCGGAACTGATGGCCCGCGCCTCGACGGGCGGTCCGGTCGGTCCGTCCCTCGGCTGACGGCCGAGGGTGAGACAGCGACGCCGTTACGGCTCTCCCACCACGCGTCGCCGCAGCCCCCGCCACGCCCCGAACCCGACGGTCATCAGCGCCACCGTCACCTCGGCACCCGTCTCCAGGGCGCGGGTGACCGTCGGTGCGCCCGTACGGCGGCCCAGGGCGGGGGCGACCTCGCCGAGGGGGTCGACGGTGACGGTCACCGTGTGGCCGACCCTCAACCGCTGCACACCGGTGTTCAGTCCGCCGACGGCAGTCGCGCCGGGCACCTTCAGGTCGTACGAGTAACTGCTGCCGTCCATCGAGGCCTGCTCGTACTCGGCTGTCAGGACGGCCCGTTCGACCCGGCCGCGGTCGTGGAACGTCTCCTGGTGCAGCACGTGCAGACGCAGCATCGGCATCGCGCAGACCGCCACGGCGAGCAGGGCCGCGACCCAGCCATGTTCGCTCATCTGCACGGCGGTGAGAAACACCACGGCGGTCACCAGGAGCCACAACAGGACGATTCTGTCGTTGCGTTGGTCGTACGCCAGCCCGGCGAGCCCGCGTGCCGCACCCCACAGTCCGGCCGCGACGACGGCACCGGCCAGGAACCCGAGGACCATGGACACCACCCGGCCGACGCGCATGGGCTCCCCCTCTTGCTTCATCGGCTCCCCCTTCCGAACGCCCAGAATGACGAACCCAAACGTTTGGGTCAAGGGATGAGCCCAAACGTTTGGGTTGTTGTTGTCTCGCTCCCGGGCGGGGAGCCCGGCCGGTGTCACCAGCCGAGGGCGTCGTCCATCGACTGCTGCCAGTAGCTGACCTTGAGCGAGTCGTCGATGTAGACGCCCTTCGCGGGCAGCGACGGATGGGCGGCGGTGCCGACGCTCCCGGACAGGGAGCGGCCGAAGAAGTGGACGGCGAGGGACTTCACCGTGCGGCCGTTGGTGCCGCTGCCGTCGGTGGCGGACAGGCTCACCGAGGCGTAACCGGACTCGCCGGGCTGGAGGGTGACGACCGCCTGGGGCTGCGACTCGTCGATGACCGGGGGCACGGACTGGGCGCCGGTGAACTGGACGGCCGGGTAGCCGTAGAGGTAGCAGGTCCTGCTGCCGGTGTTGGTCACGGTGAGCAGCATGTGGTTCACGGGCCGGGTCAACGGGGCCGCGACCGTACGGGTGTTGGACCCCTGGCAGGTGACCGGCCTGTTCGACGCGGCGGGGGCCTTCGGGGCGGGGGTGCGTACGGTCCGCTTCGAATGGGCGGTGGCCGAACCGGAACCGGTCGAGCCGGAGGAGCTCTTGGAAACCGTCGAGGCCGTCGCGCTCGCCGAACCGCCGGGGTGCGGAGAAGCGACGGAGCCGGCCGGAACCACGTCCGACGAGGAGTTCGTGGAGGTGCTCCTCGCGGCGCCCTCGTTCTTGGCGCCCGTCCCGTCACCGCACGCGGTCAGGGAGAGAGCGGCGAGAACGGCGGTCGCGGCGACGCCGGCGAGACGGGTGCGGGAGGTGCGGAGCTTGAACATGCGTCTGAGCCCTTCGGTGTTCGGGTGGCGGTGGTGATTGGATGACCGAAGCTTGTGCGGCGATCCGTCCCAACCGCCACGCCCAACGGGCAGTTGGGGACGCCGGAACGCCGGAACAGGCGCTGACCAGGGCGAACGCAGGGGCCCTGGAACGCGCGACTGGAACGCGGGGGTTGAGGGGAACGGGTGTCGGGAGCAACGGAGGCCGAGCGGACCGAGGAGTTCGCGCGGCTGCTACGGGAGTTGAAGGACCGCTCGGGGCTGAGTTACGGGGTGCTCGCCAAGCGGCTCCACATGAGTACGTCGACGCTGCACCGCTACTGCAACGGCACCGCGGTGCCGGTCGAGTACGCGCCGGTGGAGCGCCTCGCCAGGGTCTGCCGGGCGACTCCGCAGGAACTGGTGGAGCTGCACCGGCGCTGGATCCTGGCGGACGCGGCGCGGGGTCGCAGGGCCGAGGCTGCGGGGACGGCGGCCGAGGCGGCGGCGGACACCGATCAGGACGCGCTGACGGACTCGGATCAGAAAGCGGCGACCGGTTCCGATCCGGCAGCGGGCTCCGACAGCACTGCCGCCGCGGACCGTTCGGCCACGCCGCCCGTCACGTCACTCCCCTCCTCCGCCGGCCCGCTCGGGCAGGGCGATGTCGACGACGACGAGCCGGTCGTCGTGGACGTCCCCGGCGGATCCGCGCCGTCGCGCCGGTCCGGGCGTGGCCGCCGTACCGCGCTGATCGCCTCCGTCGCCGCGGCCGCCGTGGTGGGAGCCGTGGTGCTCGCCGTGCAGCCGTTCAGCGGGGACGACACGGGCGCCCGGCGGCCGGCCGGGGTGACGGAGCGGGCCGACGGCACGGCGGACGCCGGGAAGTCCTCCGCGACCCCGTCCCCGCGCAGAGCGAGCGCGTCGACCTCCGTCTCCCCCTCCGGGTCGGCGAGTTCTGGGACCGGCACGTCGAAGGGCGGCGGCGCGCGGAGCACCGAGAAGCCCGCCGCCGACGCCACCGGTGGCGCCGTACCGCTCACCGTCGGGACCCGGCCCTACGTCTACGACAGTCCGTGCAGCCAGCACTTCCTGGTCGACAGCGAACCCGCGCAAGTGGGCCCGCCGGCCAGTGAGCAGGACGCGCCGCGCTGGGCCGCCGCGTACGGGGCGGTCTCCTCGGGCGAGCAGGAGATCGCCCTCACCGTCCAGGGCACCGGCGCCGAGACGGTCGTACTGGAGGCGATGCACGTCCGCGTCCTGAGCAAGGGCGCGCCGCTCGCCTGGAACGACTACTCGATGGGCGTCGGCTGCGGCGGTGGCGTGGACACCAAGTCCTTCGACATCGCCCTCGACGGCGGCAGCCCCACGGTCACCGTCAAGGGCGGCCAGCGCGACTTCCCGTACAAGGTCAGCGAGTCCGACCCGGAGGTCTTCTACGTCGTCGCCCACACCACGGCGTACGACGTCCGCTGGGACCTCACCCTGGACTGGTCCAGCGGCAGCCGCCGCGGCACGGTCCACATCGACAACTCGGGCACACCGTTCCGTACCAGCGCCGACGCGAACCGGCCGGGCTACGACTATCCGCTGGGCGGCAGTGAGTGGATCAAGCGGGAGGAGGGCTGACTTCGAGTCAAGGGACCGCCACCCGGCGGTCCGTCGCGGGTAAAGGGTTCGGAATCGTCCGTTCAATGGCCTTGATATGTGCATGACCCATTGGATGGGATGCGCGGAGACCTCTCGCGATCACATCGCGATCACTTCGTGAGACTCCGAATCCAGGGGGATCCATGCACATAGCCCGTACCGGGCTGGGCCTCGCGGCCGCCACGTCGGCCGCCGCCCTCGCGGTCACCGCGCTGGGGACCGCCGCGCCCGCCGCCGTACCGCACACCCTGGCGGTACCGGCCGTCGCCGGGCACACCCTGGTCCACGGTGTGAGCAGCCCGCTCAGCAGTGAGCAGTGCCAGGCCAAGTGGCACATCAACTGCTACAACCCGCTGCAGTACCGCACCGCGTACGACCTCAACGCGCTGTACAAGAAGGGCGTCACGGGCAAGGGACGCACCATCGTCATCGTCGACTCCTACGGTTCGCCGACCGTGCAGCACGATCTCGACGTCTACAGCAAGCAGTTCGGGCTGCCCAGCACCAAGGTGCAGGTGGTGAAGTGGGGCAACGTCCCCGTCTTCGACCCCAAGAACGAGGACATGACCGGCTGGGCCGGCGAAAGCACCCTCGACGTCGAGATGGCGCACGCGGTGGCGCCCGCGGCCAAGATCATCCTGGTGGAGACCGCGGTCTCCGAGACCGAGGGCACCACCGGTCTGCCGGAGATGATGGACGCCGAGAAGCACCTGATCGACCACGGCGTCGGCGATGTCATCAGCCAGAGCTTCGGTGCCACCGAGAACACCTTCCCCGGCTTCGACAAGGGCGACTTCTCCAGCCTCAAGAAGCTGCGGTACGCCTTCAAGGACGCCGACAAGAAGCATGTGACGGTGCTGGCCGCCTCCGGTGACGGCGGTGCGACCGACCTCCAGCTGGACGGCAAGACCTACTACAACAAGCGGGTCAACTCCTGGCCGTCCTCGGACCCCTTGGTCACCTCGATCGGCGGTACGCAGCTGCACCTCGACGACAAGGGCGAGCGCGTCAAGCCGGACAGCGTCTACAACGACTACGGCTCCGGCGGTGGCGGCCAGTCCCACGTGTTCACCCGCCCGGCCTTCCAGAACGGTGTGAAGAAGGTCGTCGGCGCCCGCCGCGGCACCCCGGACGTCTCGATGGCCGCCGCGGTCAACGGCGGCGCCTGGATCTACTCCAGCTACGACCCGACCGCCGTCGGCTGGGACGTCACCGGCGGCACCAGCGAGGCCACCCCGCTCTTCGCGGGCATCGTCGCCCTCGCCGACCAGGTGGCCGGCCACCGGGTGGGCAACATCCAGCAGGCCCTGTACGGCCTCTCCGCCCACCACGCGGGGCGCAACGGCGTCGTCGACGTCAACGACGGCACGGACAACAGCTACCAGGGCGTGACCGGCTACAAGGCGGTCAACGGCTACGACCTCGCCACCGGCGTCGGCACGGTGGACGCCCTGCGCTTCGTCCCGGCCCTCGCGAAGGCGAGCCGCCACGGCTGACACGCACCACCGCACAAGGACGGCCCGGGTCATCGCACCCGGGCCGTCCCGCGTTCCGCGCAGGATGCGACGCCTGGGTCGCCGCCGCTCCTCACGGGCGCAGCACGACCTTCCCGGCGACCGTGCCGGACTCGGCCAGGCGCAGGGCCTCGGGGGCGTCGGTGAGGGGGAGTTCCGCGGCGATCTGGGCGGTGAGGTCGCCGCGCCGGAGAGACGCGAAGACCTCGGTCAGGTCGGCGCGCAGCCGGGAGCGGAAGCGGTTCTTCGCCGGGGCGCGGCCGGCCCAGACGTTGTAGAAGCAGGCGCGGCGGCGGTTGGGCAGCGCGTTCCACAGCCACACCCGGCCCATGAGCTTCAGCACGGGCAGCTGCTTCGAGCCCTCGGCGTCCCGGGTGGAGGCGCTGCCGTACGACACGAGGGTGCCGCCGGGGGCCAGCAGCCGCCAGGAGTCGACGATGCCGCGCCCGCCGACGTGGTCGAAGACGGCGTCCACCCCGCCCGGGGCGAGCTCGCGGATGCGGGCGGCGACGTCGGCCGCGCGGTAGTCGACGGGGACGACCCCCCGCTCGCGCAGGGCGTCGTGGTGCCGTACGGACGCCGTGCCGATGACGCGCGCGCCCGTGGCCAGCGCGAGCTGGACCAGGACCGAGCCGACGCCGCCGTTGGCGCCGTACACCACGACCGTGTGCCCGGCGCGGACGCGGGCCTTGCGGTGCCCCCTGGCCTTCTGGACCCGGCTGCACGGCGTGCTGTCCCTGGAACTCGCCGGCCATTTCACCGGCATGGGCTTCGACCCGGCACGCCTGTTCGCCGCCGAACTGGACGACCTGACCGGCCGACCGGCGCACTGACCCCGAGGCCGCTCGAGGCATCGCTCGGCCGCCGGTCGGGCCCACCCTCAGTCCCGGGTCGCGCCCAGGAACCGCAGGACCGCGAGGACGCGTCGGTGGTGGCCGTCCGCCGGGGGCAGGTCGAGCTTGGCGAAGATGTTGTTGATGTGCTTGGCGACCGCGCTGTCGGTGACGACCAGGTCCTCGGCGATGGCGGCGTTGGACCGGCCCTCCGCCATCAGCGCGAGCACCTCCCGCTCGCGCGGAGTGAGCCGCTCCAGCGGGTCGCTGTCCCGGCGCAGCAGCAACTGGGCGACGACCTGCGGGTCCAGGGCCGTACCGCCGGCCGCCACCCGTCGTACCGTCGCCGCGAACTCCTCGACGTCGGCGACGCGTTGCTTGAGGAGATAGCCGACGCCGCTGGTGTCGGCGGTGAGCAGATCGGCGGCGTAGCGCTCCTCGACGTACTGGGAGAGCAGGACGACGGCGGTCCCCGGCCACCGGCGGCGGATCGACAGCGCCGCGCGCACGCCCTCGTCGCTGAACCCGGGCGGCATACGGACGTCGATCAGCGCCAGGTCGGGCCGTTGCTCCTCGACCGCCGCCAGCAGGGCCTCCGCGTCGCCCACTTCGGCGCCCACCTCGAAGCCCGCCGTCTGCAGCACCCTGACCAGGCCCACCCGCAGCAGCACCGAGTCCTCGGCGATCACCGCCCGCACGGCAGCTCCGCGACCAGGGAGGTCGGGCCCCCGACAGGGCTGTCGATGCGGAAGATGCCGTCGACGGCCCGGACACGTCCGGCCAGCCCGGTCAGTCCGGTGCCGGCGGCCGCGTCGGCGCCGCCCACCCCGTCGTCGGTGACCTCCACCCGCACCGCCCTCCCGGTCCGCCGTACCGTCACCTCCACCCGGCCGGCGCGGGCGTGCTTGGTGACGTTGGCCAGCGCCTCGGAGACGACGAAGTACGCGACCGACTCCACGGCGGGCGCCGGCCGCCCGTCCAGGTCCACGTGCAGGCGCACCGGCAACGGTACCCGCGCGGCGAGTCCGGACAGCGCCGCGTCGAGGCCGCGGTCGTCGAGCACCGCGGGGTGCAACCCCCGTACCAGGTCGTTGAGTTCGCTGATGGCCTCCTTGGCCTCGCGGTGCGCCTCGTCGATCACCCGGCGGGCCTCCTCGGGCAGGTCCCCGAGCGTCGCCCGGGCGAGCCCGAGGTTGACCGCGAGGGAGACCAGCCGCTGCTGGGTGCCGTCGTGCAGATCGCGTTCGATGCGGCGCCGCTCGGCGTCGGCCGCGTCCGCCAGGTCGGCCCGGCTCAGCGACAGGTCCGTGACCCGCCGCTCCAGCCGCTGGGCGCGGCTCGGTCCGAGCAGCGCCCGTGCCGCGCGGCTCTCCGCCCGGGTCACCGTCCCGGCGAACCCGGGCGCGGCGGCGAGCAGCAGCAGCCCGGCGGCCGTGACGTACGCCGCCTGGACCGTGTACAGGTCGGCGATGCCCGTGTGGGTCGGCACCGCCCACATCCACCCATAGACGGTGGCGCAGGCGATGCCCGCGCCCCACACCGCGAGGACCAGCAGCTCCGCGGCGGCGAGGAACGGCCCCAGGAGGGTGTGGTAGGCGACCCGCCGCCAGGTGTGCGCGGAGATGAGCTGCCGCAGCGCTCGCCGAAGGCGCGGCCCTTCGGCCGGCGGGGAGCGCGGGATGTCCACGGCGAGGAGTTCGGCGTACCGCCACCGCTGGAGGGCCGTCAGCGGGAGGGCGAGCAGGGGGAGCAGGAGGAAGACGCAAAGGAGCCAGGGGAGGACGACCCACGGCAGGTGGACCGACCTGAGGACCGGCTTGGCGTCGAGGCACAGCCACCCCGGTACGGCGGCGAGATGCGGCAGCACACCCGAGGCGAGGAAGGCGGTGTCCCGCCGGGCCGTCCCGAACCGGCGGCGCAGCAGACGGGCGGGCGGCCCCAGTACGGAGGGGAGCGTCATGCACCGACCGTAGAACCCGGGGCGGGCCCGGACCATGCACCTGTCTGCAGGATCCATGGTGAAGCAGGCACCACCCCGAACCCGGACCCGGCCGTTACCGACAGCCGCCGCCCCGACGCCCAGGCTGGTGAACAGGCCGTCGGACGGCGGAACTTGGCGAACACGAACGGGGTGAGGACGCCATGCACACAGCGCACACGGACGACTCGGGAGCCCGGCAGACGGTAGGGGACCGCCCGCCCATGGGGTCCCCTCCACCGCCCGCACCGCGCCGCGGACCGATCGGGCTCCGGTCCCCGCATCTCGGTCTGGCCTTCGTCGGCTGCGGTGTCGCGATGGTGCCCTGGCTCGTCGTCCTGGCGAAGACCCTGCCGGACACGGCCCAGGTCCGGCACTGGTCCGCCGCCTGGGTGGGGCTCGACGCCCTGGAGGCGCTCGGTCTGGCCGCCACCGGCCGGCTGCTGCTGCGCCGGGACCCCCGCTTCTGCCTCACGGCCACGGCGACGGCCGCGCTGCTGGTCGCCGACGCCTGGTTCGACGTGACGACCTCGGCGCCGGGCCCCGAACTCACCACGGCCGTCGCGATGGCCCTGGGCGCCGAACTGCCCATGGCCGCCCTGTGCACGGCACTCGCGGTCCGTGCGCTGCCCCGGAGGAACCACGGCTGACCCGCCCCCGGGGTCACTGGGCCCGGATGGCGTCGGCCGGCGGGGTGCGCAGGGCCTGGCGGGTGGGGAGTTCCGTGGTGAGGAACGCCGTGACGGTGACCGTGACGGCGAGCGCGGGCAACAGCCAGACCGGTCCGGACGGCCAGGGGCGGCCGAGGAAACCCTGGCCGAGCAGGGCGAGCGGTACGGCCGACAGCAGCAGCGCCGTGACGAGTGCCGTCGCCGCCGTCACCGCCGCCTCACGGCGCATCATCGTGCGGATCTGGCGCGGGGTCGTGCCGTTGAGGCGCAGGGCGCCCAGCTCGACCCGGCGTTGGGCGGTCGCGGCGACCAGTTTGTTGGCGATGCTGAGCAGCAGGTAGACCAGTAGGACCACGATGGTGGCCAGGTTGATCCACACCTCCGGCGGGGCGTTCCTCAGGCCCGAGGCGGGAGTCGTCTCCGTGAGCGCCAGCCCCGGCCGGGCGGCGGTGAGGGCGGTCAGGGCCTGCCGCGCGGCCGCCGTTCCGTCGGTCCGGACCAGCAGGCTCTGGTCGAGCCGCGTCGTGGTGTGCCCGGCGGCCAGCTCCCGGGACAGGACCACGGTGCCGAAGCCCAGCCCGCGCCCGTAGACGGCGACCACCGTCGCCTCGACCGGGGTGCCGTCGCCGAGCACCAGCCCTACCCGCTTCCCCAGCCCGGCGTCCCGCGAGCGGACGACATCGCTGCTGACGGCGACGGTGTTCCCGGTGAGCCGGTCCAGGCCGCCCTCCTGCACGTCCAGGTCGAGGACGTGCGCCGCGTCCGGGGTGAGGATCATCGCCGAGCCGGAGTCGGTCTCCGTGTCGCCGAGCATGTCGTACGGCCACACCACGGTCGTCGACCCGACGGGTGCCGCCGCCCGCACACCGGGTGTTCGGCGCACAGCGGCGAGTGTGCCCTCCGGCATCCCTCCCAACGCCGGAGCGGTCAGTCGTAGTTGGGCGGTGGTGCCGGTGCGGGTGTCGTCGGCGGTGGCGGCCAGCACGGTGGTCTGGGTGAGGGTGTACGTCAGCACGAACACGACCGCCATCGCCAGCGTGCTGACGATTCCCGCGTTGCGCAGCGCGTAGGCCCGCACGTTGGCCATCGCCAGCCAGGTCGGCGCGGAGGCCCCGGTGCGGGTGCGCCGGGCCGCCGCGGCACCGACGGCCCGGACGAGCGCGGGGCCGGACAGTGCCAGTCCGATCGCGCCGAGGATGCCCGCGATGGAGGTGGCGGTCGCGGCGATGACGGTGCGGGAGAACAGGGGGACGACCGACATGGTGGTCGCGGCGACCACGACCAGCAGGCCGAGACGGGTCCGGGTCCGCGAGGGAGTGCGGGGCTCGCTGCGTGACTCCGCGACCGCCTCGGTCGCCGGCATCCGCGAGGTGCGCCACGCCGAGCCCCGGGCGGAGAGCTGCACGGCCAGGGCCATCAGCAGGACGGTGGCCAGAGCGGGCAACGGGCTGACGGTGAGCGGGAGTTCGGAGGGGATGACCCCTCGGTCGGCGAGCAGCCGGCGGAACTGTCCGGCGAGCAGATAGCCGAGACCCACGCCGGGAGCGACGGCCACGGCCGCGACCACCGTGGACTGGGCGGCGGCCAGCCGGCGGATCTGCTTCGGCGTGGCACCGACGGCCCGCATCAGCGCGAGATCCCGGCGCTGACCGGCGATCGACACGGCGAGCGCGCTCGCGGTCACGAACCCGGTGATCAGCAGGATGACCCCGGCGAGCGAACCGGCCAGCAGGACCAGCAGCGAACGGGAGGCGCCCTCGCCGGGCGAGACCAGGTCGCCGCGTCCGGCTCCGGTCGCGGTGACGAGGCCGGTGCCCTTCAGCCTCGTACGGACCTCCGCCGCGACCCGTTCCCCGGCGCCGGGCGCGGTGCGCAGGCCGACCAGGTCGACCCGGTCACCGCGGCCGGAGAGTCGTACGGCCGTCGGGTCGGCGAAGTAGACGCCGGCGCCCGGGGCGTCGACGAGCGCCGAGACGCGGTAGGCGGCGGCCTCGCGTCCGGCGGCGACGATCCGGACGCGGTCGCCCGGCCGGACGCCGGCCGCGGCGGCCGTGGCGCTGTCGACGGCGACCTCGGCGGCCCCGGCGGGCGCCCTGCCGTCGATCCGGGCACCGGTCAGCAGCCGCGTCGAGGACCAGCCGTGCCCCGCCGACCGCGGATCGGCGGCGGGTACGGGGCGGCCGTGGGCGTCGAGGAGAGCGGCGGGGAAACCGAGGTCGCCGACGGAGGCGGTGACACCTGGGAGATGAGCGAGCTCGCCGACCAGCCGGGAGGGGACGGTTCGGCGTTCGGGGAGGGCGATCGGCAGGTCACCGGGCGGGTGGTACTCCTGGTCGGCGGCGACCACGACGTCCGCGCCCGCGAGGCGACCGGCGGGCAGGTGGGACCGCAGCCCGGACTCGGCGAGAACCCCGGTGGCGGTGATCAACGCGGCACCGCCGAGCACCGCACAGGCCACGGCGATCAGCGCGCTGAGCCGATGCCGGACCATCTGCGTGGCAAGACGAAGCATGGCTCAGTTCTCCTTCGGAGCGGCGGGGTGGGGGGTGGGGTGGGGGGCGGGTGTCCGCGCGGCGAGACCGGTGGCGGGCGTCCGTGGCTCGGGGCGCGCGGCAGATCTCCGCGCGGCAAGACCGGCGGCGTACCTCCCTGCCCCGGGGCGGGTGGCGAGACCGGTGGCGGGCGTCCGTGGCTCGGGGTGGGGGGCGGGTGTGCGGGCGGGGAGACCGGCGGCGGGAGAGCACGCGGTGACGCGGTACATGGCTCAGGCCTCGCCCAACATGACCAGGCGGTCGGCCAGTTCGGGGGCCGTCGGTTTGTCGAGGGCGTCGACCACGCTGCCGTCGGCCATCACCAGGACGCGGTGGGCGCGGGCCGCGGCGGCCGGGTCGTGGGTGACCATGACGACGGTCTGGTGGAGGTCCTGGACGAGGTCCCGCAGCAGGTCGAGGACCTCGTGGGCGCTGCGCAGATCGAGCGCGCCGGTCGGTTCGTCCGCGAACACGACGGCCGGCCGGGCCACCAACGCCCGGACCACGGCCGCCCGTTGCTGCTGCCCGCCGGAGAGTTCGGCCGGGCGGTGGGTGAGCCGGTCGGCGAGGCCCACGCGCTCCACCAGCGTCCGCAGCCAGTCGTGGTCCGGAGTCCGCCCCGCGAGCCGCAGCGGCAGGGTGATGTTGTCCTCGATGCTGAGCGAGGGGATCAGGTTGTACGCCTGGAACACGAACCCGACGCGCTCCCGGCGCAGTTCGGTACGGCGGGTCTCGTTCAGGCCCGCGATCTCCCGTCCGTCGATGCGGACACTGCCCGAGGTCGGCGAGTCCAGCCCGGCGGCGCAGTGCATCAACGTGCTCTTGCCGGAGCCCGAGGGCCCCATCACCGCGAGGAACGTGCCGTGTTCCACCGTCAGCGACACCTCGTCGAGCGCCCGTACGCCTCCCGGATAGTCCTTGCTGACCCGGTCCAGGGCGATCGCCGGGTTCACCGACGGCCCCGCAGGTTGCGCACGACGAGGGTGCCGCCGCACAGCACGGTGACCGCGCCGCACGCCAGATGGATCCAGGTGTTCGCGTCGCCGTAGGAGGCGGCCATGTTGGCGACGGCGCTGATCACCACCAGGCTCCACAACAGCGCGCGAGCCACCTCGCCGCGGCTCACGGTGGTGGTCGACGGTGTGGTGTCGGCGCTGGTCAGACGGTAGGGGTCGGTCTTCGGCACGGTGTTCCTCCGGAGGTCGGCTGTCTTCCTCGACGCTAGGGACCGGGCACCCGTCGGGCCGATCCCGCAGCCCGCCCGGTTCGAGGTACAGCAGGCTGTACTTCCCGGCCCCGCGGCTGACGGCGAACGGGCGTGCGGCATAAGGTCCTTCGCGACGAAGGGAGGGCGCGCATGGCCGTCCGGACGGAGACCGCGCACACCGGGCTCAAGGACACCGTCGTACGGGCCCTGGGCACCGCCGGTGCCGCGATCGGGCAGCTCGCCTCCGGGCTCGGCACCGCCTTCCCGGCCCTGATCGTGCTGCTGTGGCTGGCCGTCACCGCGCTGACCGGCGTGACCGGCGTGGGGCTGCTCATGGCGCCCGCGCCGCTGCGGGCGCTGCACGCCCTGGCGGAGCGGGAGCGGCGGCGGCTCGGCCGCTGGGGTCCCGAGGTCCTGGCACCCGACCCGCCGCCCACCCGGCTGCGCGCCGCCCTGGTCGACGCCACCACCCGACGCGAACTGCGCTGGCTGACCCAACACGGCACCCTGGGCCTGCTGTTGGGGCTGCTCGGCGTCCTGCTCCCGATCTCCGCCGTGCGCGACAGCGCCTTCCCCCTCTACTGGAAGCTGGCGCCGAAGGACGCGACCGCCACCTCCATCGGGATCGGCACCGCGCACTCCTGGCCGGACGCGCTCGCGGTTGCCCTGCTGGGCGTCGGCTGGATCCTGATCCTCCTCGGGCTCGGCCCCGGCATGGCCCGGCTGCAGGGCCGCCCGGGACGCGCGCTGCTGGCGGCCGGACCGGAGACCGACCTCTCGCTCCGGGTCGCCGAGCTCACCGCCACCCGGGCCGCCGCCCTCGACGCCCACGCCACCGAACTGCGCCGTATCGAGCGGTCGTTGCACGACGGCGCGCAGAACCGCCTCGTCTCCGTCACGGTCCTGCTCGGCGCGGCCCGCCGTATGGTCGCCCGCGACCCCGCCGGCGCCGACGAACTCCTCGAACGCGCCCAGTCCGCCGCCGAACAGGCCCTCGCCGAGCTGCGCACCGTCTCCCGGAGCATCCTGCCGCCGGTCCTCGCCGACCGCGGGCTCGAGGGCGCGCTGTCCGGTCTGGCGGCCAACTGCGCGGTGCCGTGCCGGATCGTCGTCGACGTACCCGCGCGGTGCGCCGCCTCCGTCGAGGCCACCGCCTACTTCGTCGTCGCCGAGGCACTGACCAACATCGCCAAGCACAGCGGCGCCGCGCACGCCACCGTCACGGCGCGCGGCGATGGTGGCCGTCTGGTCCTGTGCGTCGAGGACGACGGCCGGGGCGGCGCCGACGAGCACGGCGGCTCCGGGCTGACCGGCATCCGCCGCCGGGTCGCGGCCCACGACGGCACCCTGTCCCTGGCCAGCCCGCCGGGCGGCCCGACCACCCTGAAAGTGGAGCTTCCATGCGGATCGTGATGGCCGAGGACGACCCCCTGCTGCGCGAGGGGCTCGCTCTGCTGCTGCGCGCCGAGGGCCTGGACGTGGTGGCCACCGCGGGCACGGCCGACGAGGCGCTCGCCGCGATCGACGAGCACAAACCGGACGTCGCCATCCTCGACGTGCGGATGCCGCCGACCCACACCGACGAGGGCATCGTCGCGGCCGTGCGGGCCCGGCGCCGCCGGCCCGACCTCGCGGTCCTGGTGCTGTCCGCGTATGTGGAGCAGAGCTTCGCCACCGAGCTGCTGAGCGAGGGCGTGGGCGGGCTCGGCTATCTGCTCAAGGAACGGGTGGGCCGTGTCGAGGAGTTCCTGGACGCGCTGCACCGGGTGGCGGGCGGTGGCACCGCCATCGACCCCGAGGTGGTCGCGCAGTTGTTCACACGTTCCCGCCAGGACAGCCGCCTCGAGCGGCTCAGCCCGCGCGAGCGTGACGTCCTCGCCCTGATGGCCGAGGGCCTGGGCAACGGGGCCATCGCCGAACGCCTCGTGGTCACCGACGGCGCGGTCCACAAGCACATCCGAAGCATCTTCGCCAAGCTCGACCTGGCCCCCACGGACCGAGTGGACCGCCGGGTGGCCGCGGTCCTGCGGTACCTGGAGGACCTGCGCCGGCTGACATGAACGTATCTGCCGCGGGCGACCGCGAGCATGAACCTCCGCTCGCACGCCGAAGTGGCGCGGTTCTTCGGCGACTTCACGCTTCTCGAACCGGGCCTGGTCCCCGTCCCGCAGTGGCGTCCTGACGAGCCCCCGGCGCCGGACGCCCCGCCGATCGGCATCTAAGGCGGGGTGGCGCGCAAGGACCGCTGAGCCCTGGGCCGGCCGACTCCGAACGCGCTAACTCCGAACGTTCTGGACGTCGTCGCTCTGCACGTCCTTCCGGGACACGGCGAGATAGGCCACCAGGACCAGGATCGCCACCGTCCATGCGAGGGTCACCGGGCCCAGGCCCCACGCCAGGCCGCCCCGGCCGTGGCCGACCGCCATCCAGTCGGCCACCGAGGCGCCGAGCGGACGGGTGAGGACGTACGCCGACCAGAAGGCGGTCACCGCGTTCAGCCTGCCGCCGCGGTGGGCGAGTGCGGGGACGGCGATCGCGGCGGCGTACAGGACGGCGGAGCCCAGGTAGCCGAGGCCGAGCGTGGCGGAGAGGTCGCCGGCCGCGGTGCCGAGGGCGAAGGTGGCGAGCACCGCGGCCCAGTAGAAGACCTCACGGCGGCGGGTGTGGATGCTGTGGATGGACAGGGTGCGCTCGCTGCCGTACCAGAGCGCGAAGACGGTGGCGAGGGCGGCCATGAAGAAGGGCGTGGAGAGCAGGTAGGGCACGCCCAGGCCGACGTGCAGGACGTCCGCGGCCATGGTGCCGAAGACGCTCACCATGACGATCGCCGTCCAGTAGATCCAGGCCACGTACCGGCGCACCGCGAACTGCACGACCAGGGCCGCCGCGAGCGCCACCGCGCCGAGCGCGACCGCCGGGACGGGGCCGAGGAGATGGGCGAGCCAGTCCGAGGCCGTCTCGCCCATGCCGGTGGTCAGCACCTTGATCACCCAGAAGTAGACGGTCACTTCCGGGACCTTGCTCAGGGCGTGGCGTACGGGGCCGGGGTGCCGGCCGGGGGCGAGGCGATCTGTGCTCATGGCGGGCACGATGACACGGCGCCGCACGGCTGCCACAGACCCCTTTGCCATTGTTTTGGCGCTTCTGGAGATGGTGTTGCCCGGGGTGCGCCCGAGCCTGAACACAACCTGAAAGCCGCAGCCGTATCGCTGGCCAGGGGTCTGTGAACAGTGGTAGAAGCGGCGCTACTTCAGGCCGATGGCCGCGCAGTCCGCCGCGTACTTCGCCGTGCAGATGTCCTTGACGGTGTAGACGCCGTCCTTGATCACCGTGTCCTTGATGTTGCTCTTGGTGAGGGCGACCACCGGCACCAGCATCGCCGGGATGTCCTTCTGTGTCGGGCTGTCGATCGTGTCCTGCGTCATCGCGTCGAAGGCGATGTCCCGTCCCTGCACCTTGTAGACCGCCATCTCCGCGGCGCCCTGCGCCTCCAGCAGGAAGGACTTGTAGACCGTCATGGTCTGCTCGCCGGCGACGATCCGCTGCACCGCGTCCAGGTTGGCGTCCTGCCCGGTCACCGGCGGCAGCCTGGTGGCTCCCGCCTGCTCCAGTTCGTCGATGACGGCGCCCGCCATGCCGTCGTTGGCCGAGTAGACGGCCGCGATGTTCTTCAGGCCGACCGACCCGATCGCCTTCGCCATGTTGGCCTTGGCGACCTCGGGCAGCCACTCCCTTGTGTCGTACGACTTGGCGATGACGACCCGGCCCTTGAGCTCGCTCAGCGCGCCCTCCTTGAACAGCGCCGTGTTGGGGTCGGCCGGCGAGCCGTTCATCATGACGATCTTGCTGGTGGCGGCCTTGTCCCCGAGCGCGTCGACGATCGCCCGCCCCTGCACCTCGCCCACCAGCTCGTTGTCATGGCTGACGTAGGCGTCGATCGGGCCCTGCGCGAGCCGGTCGTACGCGATGACCGGTATCCCGGCGTCCTTGGCCTTCTGAACGCCCGGCGCGATCGCCCTGGCGTCCACCGCGTCGACGAGGATCACGTCCACCTTGTCGGCGACGAGCCGCGCGAACTGCTTGTTCTGCCGGGAGGCGCTGGCCTCGGCGTTGGCGTACACGACCTTGCCCTTGCCGCCGGTGAGGGAGGCGACCCGGGACTTGATGAGGGGGTAGTCGAACCGTTCGAAACGGGCCGTGTCCTTGTCGGGCAGCAGCAGGCCCACCTTGATGTCCTCGCGCCGGGGCGGCATGGAGGAGTCGCCGCTGCCGGTGACGCCGTCGACGACACCGCATCCGCTGAGCAGCAGCGCACCGGCGGCGGCGAGGGGGAGGGCGGGGCGAAGTGCGGCGTTTCTGCGGGGAGTTGCATTCACGTGCGAGGTGCCTTCCGGGCGGGAGGGGAGCGGGCCACGGTGACTGAGAAGCCAACGGCGCTGTGAAGGTGAGGTCAAGACATCTGGATGTCTTTTCGCGAATACCCACGGAATCTCCCCGCCCTCTTATGGCAGCGCCGCGGTGGAACGGTTGGTCAGGCAACCGTAAAGAACCTTGACAGTGGAATGGTCTAGTCCAACTATGGGTCGCCATGAGACGACCCCGCGCGCTGCGTGCGCTGCTGTCCTGCATCTCGGTGACCGGCCTTGCGGCCGGTCTCGTCGCCCTCGGAGGAGGTGGCGCGCTCGCCGCTGAGCAGGCGCCCGCCCATCCCGTACGGCCCCTGCCCGCCCAGGTGGCGGCTCCCTACTTCGAGGCCTGGACCGGCGACAGCCCGGCCGCGCTGGCGGCCGCCTCCGGCAACAAGTACCTGACCATGGCCTTCCTCCAGACGGACCAGCCCGGTTCCTGCACCGCGTACTGGAACGGCGACACCACCCAGCCCATCTCCAAGTCCACCTTCGGCGCGGACATCGCGGCCATCCAGGCGCGCGGCGGCAATGTCATCCCCTCGTTCGGCGGCTACAGCGCCGACACCACGAACACCGAACTCGCCGACAGCTGCACGGACGTCGACTCCATCGCCAAGGTCTACGAGAGCCTGGTGACGACGTACGGCATCACCCGCATCGACCTCGACGTCGAGGCCGACTCGATCACCAACGCGGCCGGGATCGACCGCCGCAACAAGGCGATCGCGCAGGTGCAGCGCTGGGCGGCGCACACGGCACGGCAGGTGCAGTTCTCGTACACGCTCCCGACGACGAACACCGGACTCGCGCCCAGCGGGGTCGCGTTGCTGCAGAACGCCGTCGACAACCACGCCCGTGTGGACGTCGTGAACATCATGACGTTCGACTACTGGGACGGCGCCACGCACGACATGGCCGCCGACACCGTGACGGCCGCGACCGGCCTGCACACCCAGCTCACCGCGCTGTACCCGAAGTCGGACCCGGCCCGGCTGTGGCACCGCATCGGTGTCACGGAGATGCCCGGCATCGACGACTTCGGCCCCGAGGAGACGTTCACCACGCAGGACGCGGTGAAGGTGGAGCGCTGGGCCGCGGCGCGGGGCATCAACACCCTCTCCTTCTGGGCTCTCCAGCGGGACAACGGCGGCTGCGTGGGCACGGCGGGCGCCAACGCCTGCTCCGGGATCGCGCAGGACACGTGGTACTTCAGCCACGCGTTCGAGCGGTTCACCCGGGGCTGAGGGGTCGATACGGGCGCACTTCCGGCACCGTCTGGAACTTCAGCGCCGAATCCGTGCAGGAGCCCCACAAGGACTCCATAGACTCTTTCGAATCCCTCGTTAGCGTTGCTGGCCGTTCGATCCCTCGTGCGAATGGTCAGGTAAACAGCGGATGGACTACTGCTCCTCGTGCCGCCGGCACCTCAACGGCGCTCTGGTGTGCCCCGGTTGCGGTGCCTATGCGCCCGACATCGCGCCGGTTACCGGGGCCGGCCGGGTGGCCCCGGCCCTCGCCACACCGGCGAGCCGGCCGGAACCGGCCCCCGGGCCGTCCGCCGATCCTGCCGAACACGAGGACATGGAGGATGTGCCGTCCGCCCCGGCGGGCCGGGCGGCACGCCGCCGCCAGCGGGCGCGCTGGAAGAAGAACCAGCGCCGCGCGGTGGTGGCGACCGCCGTCGCGCTCGTCGGCGGCGGCCTGACGGTCGCCTCGATGGAAGGGGGCTCCGGCGACCACAGTCAGGCCTCGGCGGGCCCCGACCTCACGAGCATGGGCACGGAGGAGCAGCCCGCGGTGGAGCCGACGGACACCCCCGCCGCCCCGACCCCGCTCCACACCTCACGCGGCGACTCCTCCCCGCCCGCCACGACCGGCGGCAAGCACCGCCGCACCACGCCGACCGCGGCGCACACCGACTCGGCGCACACCGCGCCCTACAGCGCCTCCACGTCACACACGTCCTCGACGGACACGCGGCCGCGGACGGCGACCACGGCCGGCGGCGCCACGACGACGACCGGCACGGGCACGACGTCGGGCCAGTCGACGTCCTCCTCGTCCTCCTCTTCCTCGACGTCGTCCACGTCGGCCGGTGACACCGGTGCGTCCGGAACGTCGTCCCAGTCCTCCAGCACAGGCACAGGTACGAGCAGCAGCACCAGCACGGCCTCGACGTCCCCGTCGGGCCTGTGCGTGCTCAACCTGATCTGCGTGAGCTGAGCTTCCGGCTCAACCCGTCCGCGCCTCGCGCCGCTGCTGTACGGCGGTGAGGGCGCGGACGACGAAGACGCCGGCGACGGCCGCGCCCACGATGGCGGCGTCGGACACCAGGAGCGTCCCGACGTTCGTGTAGGCGCGGGCGATGATCTGGTCCGTGGAGTCGGCGGACATCAGTCCGACGCCGCTGAACAGCCCGATCAGCCAGAGCACCCACCACACGTTCACGGACCGCGGCAGCCGCTCGCCGGGCGCGCTGTCGCGGTGGACCTCCGCGACGATGCCGCGCGGGAACCAGAGATTGACGACCGGGACGACCCAGCCGAGGAAGACCCACAGCCCCGAGTAGCGGGGCCGCTTCCCGGACAGCTCACGGGCGTTGTCCCGCGCGCGCCCCAGCCATCCGAGGAACGCCACCGCGCAGAGGACCACGGCGACCCCGCAGACCGAGACGACCAGGTGGTACTGGTTCTCCAGCCCGGTCAGCGGCCGGTGCGCCCCGTTCCCCTGATCCGGCGGCCCGGAGGCGGGCTCCCCGGCCAGGGCCAGCCGTATCTCCCATATGGCCCGCACCGCCCATGCGGCCCCGGCGAGAGCGAGCGCCCCGACAGCGAACCGGGTGGCTCCGCCCAGGGGATGCGGTGCGGGGGTGGGACGGGGGGCGGGGGGTGCTATGTGATCGTTCACCGGGGCATCCTGGCCTACGACGGGGTCGCATGACCAGGACGACGGGCCGCCGACACCCCGCTCTTCACTCGTACTTCACGCACCCGGCGCCGCGCGCCGCTGACCCGCCCCACGGTAATGGCTCACTCAAAAGTCGGTACCGGGACACCCATCGAGTCGATCACTGGCTTATCGTTCCGCCAACTCCAGCAGACAGGTGACTGGATTTCAGTGGCTGCGCGCGCCGACGTCCGTCGTCGCACGGCCCGGGGGGATATACGTCCATGAGCCGCAGGCGCCTGGCACGGTCGACGTCATCGCCGGCCTCGAGGGGTACGTGGGCTGACTGATGAACGTGCGCCTTGATGTGCTGCGCGCCGCCCGTCTGGCCGCCTCCACTGTCGCCGTCGTGCTGGCGGCGACAGGCTGCGGCTTCGGCCACCACGACAGCACCTCCGCGGACAACACTGCCCGTGTCGTGAAGGCGTCTCCCGCTGCGGTTTCCCCCGACGCCACCCGTGACCCCTACGCCGCCTCGGTCGACAAACCCCCGAAACTCGCCTCGGACGGCATCACCGCCCTGGTCAGCGGGTCGCACCTCAAGGGCAGTGTCATTTATCCGATTCCGGGCCGAGTCAGGGCCGGTGAGGCCCTCGTCATCGCGGTCAACTGTCAGGGGCCCGGTCGGCTCGACGCGGAGGTGCGGGCGGTCGGTATGTCCTTCTCCCTTCCGTGCGAGAAGGACACGGTGCTGCCCGCGTTGAACGAGTTCCAGATGGATTCGAGCCACTCCCTGGGCTCACTGCGGTTCACCGCGAAGCCGGACGTCATGTGGTCCTTCACCGTCGGCTTGGATCGGCACCCGCCCAAACCCCGGTGAGCCGTTCGATCAGTCGAGCCCCTGGAGGATCAATGGCACGGATCCCGTCCGAGAAATACCCGGCCGACGGCAAGCCCCTGGGACGCAGTCCCTCCCACGGGTCAAGGACGCCGGTCACCTACTCCACCGATACTCCTGCCCTGCGGAAGCTGTGGTGGCGGATGCGCTCGATGGTGAAGTGGTCGCGAAAAGCATGAGGCCGGTCTCGCGATGGGGCATCGCGCACCGTGCGGACCATGCCCCACCTGGCACTCTCGGCGTGTGGCGAGTCGGCCTGTCCGGTCGGGTCGGCGGCTACTTCCTGGCTCTCGGCCCTGCGCTGGGCGCGGTGATCGCCTGGCTCAGCGCTCTCATCCACCCGAGTGCGCACAACTTCGGCTCCGCGGGGATCGCGACCGCCGTCGCCGTGGGGTTCGGTCTCTTCGCCTGGTGGGTCCTGCTCCGGGTACGACTGGAACTCCAGGAAGACGTGATTGTCATGGTGAACCCCTGGGGCACACAGCGACTGGCGTGGTCGCGCGTCAGTGCGGTGGTTTTGGGGAACTGGGGAGCGGAGTTCCACACGACGGACGGGTTCAAGTACACGGCGTACGCCCTGAGCGCGCTTGCCGGTGGTACTCGGCAGGACGGGCGGTTCGTCGAGGTGCAGCGGATCGCATCCGCGCGACTCCGCTCCACTACGTGACGAAGCCCTTCTTGAGGTCCAGCTCCGCCCGGACCGTCTTGCCGACGGTGAGCTTCTGCGTGCCCCAGCGGTCGGCCAGAGTACCGACGATGAGCAGACCTCTGCCGAACTGGTCGGTGAGGGCGGGCGGTTGAGGGTCGGCGAGGCGTTCGCCTCTCGGGTCGGTCACGGCGATGCGCAGGGCGTCGAGACAGCCCGCAACATCCCCGGCACCGTCGCCGTCCGCGACTCCAAGAAGACCCGTGGCCCCGTGCTCCGTTTCGCCGTCTCCGCCTGGAGACCGTTCCAGGCCGGCGTCCGTGCCGGGGACCTGTGGCTGAGGTCCCCGGCACGGGCGGCACGGGCCGCCGACGCGGCGCTAGTTGGTGAAGTAGAGGTACTTCCAGTCGCTCAGCGTCGTCGTGTTGACCGTGTCGCCCGACGCGCCGTTGACGTACGCCGCCCGGACGCGGGCCTTGATGCCGGACTGGCCCGGGGCGCCGAGGTTCACGGCCGACTTGCCGTTGGTGCCGAGGGCGAAGTACTGCGGGCTGTCCTCACTCGGGTACCACTTGCCCTGGTAGTAGATCTCGAGCTCGAGGCGCTGGGCGCGGCCCCTGTAGTACGTCATCGTCGTCGTGACGATCGGCGCGGTGTTCTTGTGGAACCAGTAGTACGTGTGCGAGCCGATCGCGGCCTTCTTGTAGTGCTTGGTGATGGCCGTGGAGACGCGGACCTTGGCGAAGGCGTTGACCTTGACCGACTTCGGCGCGTACTGGGCGTCGCCCTTGAACACCGCCGTGACCGCGGTGTCGCGGGTCATGTCGACGGTCACGGTGAGGTTGCCGCTGGAGTTGACCTTCGCGGACCTGACCAGCTTGTTGGGCTTGTCGGCGCCGAAGGGGTCGGCCCAGATCTCCACCGTGCGGTTCTTGTACGTCTTGCCGAGGTGCGCGGTGAACTTCACGTCCGCGCCGTACGCGTACACCTTGCCGTTGTTGTTCAGGCTGAGCGCGGTCGCCGTGCGGGAGACGGCGACCTTGTCGGACGCGGTCACCGCGGAGTGCGCGGCGTCGCCGGCGTAGGACACCTTGTAGGTGACCGTGCCGCCGGCCGGCGGGGTGTCGGTGAAGGAGTACGTGCCGTCCGAGCGCACCGCGACGGCGGGCAGCGCCTTGCCGTTGGGGGATGCGAGGTCGGTCCGGGTGACCTGGAGCTTCACGCCGGCCGGCAGCGCGACGGACGCCGAGATCCTGCCGGTGACCGTCAGCTTCTTGGCGCGGGGCGCGCTGGAGGGCGCGTTCACCGTGAGGGTCGGGTTGTTCAGGGTCGGGCCGGTGAGCGCCTTGAGGGTGTAGCCGGCGCCGTCCGAGCCGGTGCCGACCAGCGCGAAGGCCCGGGAGAGGTCCGGCGCCCAGCGCAGCGCGGAGGCGTAGGAGGTGCCCAGGTCGTAGGCGTGCAGCGGCTCCACGGTGTCGGGCCGGTACGTCAGGACCTTGTGGCCGTCGGCCTGGGCGACGACGCCGTTCGGCGCGATGTCGGCGAACTGTCCCGTCGGGTAGGAGCCCGCCGCCGTGAACTTGCCGTCCGCGTAGGCGTCCCGGTCCTTGCCGTTGACCAGGACCTGCTTGCCGCCCGGCACCAGGTCGATGTCCCCGATGCCGCTGTTGAGCGTGTAGCTGCCCTGGTACCAGGAGACCATCTCCGGCGTGCCGCTGGAGACGTCCAGCACGGCCATCGAGTCCGTGGACATGCCCGTCTCGCCGACGGCGAGGATGCCGGGCTGGCCGGGGTCCGTGTCCAGCAGGGCCTGGCCCCAGATGTCGACCGAAGTGCCCTGGTTCGGGAACTGCTGCAGCGTCACCGGGTCGGTGCCGCCCGCCGGGTCCACCGACGGGTCGACCGAGCCCAGGTCGCCGTCCCACTGGTCGCCGTAGGTGAACCACACCTTGCCGCCGCTGAAGGCGACATGGCGCGGACCGGTGTTGGTGGCGACCGTGTAACGGTGCTGGATGTCGAGGGTGGCCGCGTCCAGGGCCACGATCTCGTGGGTGGCGGGCAGGGCCGCGTAGAGGGTGGCGCCGTCGTCCGACACCGCCAGGTCGGTGATGCCGGGGACCCCGCTCACCGAGTCGAGGGTGTTGCCGGAGTAGTCGGCCGCCGTGACCGTGCCGGCCGCCGCGTCGCCGACGAAGACCCGCTTCAGCGCGTCGTCGGCCACGATGCCGCCGGGCGCGGTGACCCGGGCGGCGGCCGCGGAGGCGGTGCCGGCCGCGACGACGCTCAGCGCCGCCGAGGAGAACAGGACAGCAAGCGCTGTCGCGGTCGAGATGCTGCGCGTACGCACAGTGGTGTAACCCCCTGAGGAAAACCCGGTGTACGACCGGGCAGACGAGTGCGCCGCGCAGCACCCGGCGATGACACACGGGGCGCGGCTGCCCGGGCAGCCTATGTCATGCCTGTGACAGTCGTGGAGGGAATTTCAGCTGTGGGGAGGTTCCGTGACGGTGTCGAGCACGGTCACCCGGCGGAAGTTGCACACCGCGCGCTCGCTCGGCGCGCTCCCCGGGCGCCCGGCGGAGTGCGCCTTGAGGGCCACGCTCACCAGACCCAGCAGCAGGTCCACGTCGGCGTCGCAGTCGAGGTGAACGGTGACCCAACGCGAGCCGGGGACCAGGCGGATGGCGGTCGACTCGGCGAAGTCGTAGTGCAGCCGCTGAATCGCCCGGGCGGTCAGCTGCAGGTCCACATCGCGCTCGGAGTGGAAGTGGACGATCTCGTGGTGGGCGGAGCGCAGCGCCCGGCCCGTCCCGCAGTCGGCCGGACACGGGCTGAGGTCGGGCCACGTCTCCAACTGCCGCATGGCTTTCTGGGCCGGTGTCATGTGCCCATGGTGCGGTGCTCACCGCCCGGCCACCAGGGATTGAGGGATCCGTAACCCTCAGGTGACGAACGTCCGGTTGACCGGGCCGCCACCTCCACAGCAGTCCCACCGAAATGACATCAGCCGTTCACCGGACCTCCATATCGGACGCCTCGCGCCGACAGGAACCGGCCATTGACTCTCCCCCGCGCGGCTCGAACACGAGGCCGCATGGGGAATACCGTTTCCTTTGGGGGGCCTCAGTGGTGTCCGCAGTGGAGGCTTCCGGCGAACCGGAGCCCGACAGACCCGTTCCTCGCCGGCTCCTCACGGCGCGTGGCCTGGGCGACCGTCTCTTCCGGTACCAGCTCACGGCCAGCGGGCTCGCCGTCCTCGCCATCATGGCGGCCGTCGGACTCTTCCTGCTGCTGCGGGCCGCGCAGGCACTGCGCGTGCGGGGCCTGAAGTTCCTCACCACCGCCGCCTGGCAGCCGGACGTCCACAACTTCGGCATCGCCGCCGTGCTCACCGGCACCGTGCTGATCGCCGCCGTGGCGGTGACGTTCTCGGTGCCGCTGGCCGTGGGGACCGCGCTGTTCATCTCCGACGTGGCACCGCGCCGGCTGCGCCGCACGCTGGTGACGATGGTCGACCTGATGGCGGCCGTCCCCTCGGTGGTCTACGGGCTGTGGGGACTGTTCTTCCTGCAGCAGCACGTGATCGGTCTGTCGCGCTGGCTGTCCGACTGGCTTGGCTGGATACCGCTGTTCACGGTGGACGGCACCCGGCCCGGTGAGCCGCTGGCCTCCGAGAGCGTCTACACCGCCTCCACCTTCGTCGCCGGGATCGTGGTGGCGCTGATGGTCGCGCCGATCCAGTGCTCGGTGATGCGCGAGGTGTTCGCGCAGGCCCCGGCGGGCGAGCGCGAGGGGGCGTACGCGCTGGGCGCGACCCGTTGGGGGATGATCCGGGCGGTCGTCCTGCCGTACGGCAAGGGCGGCATCATCGGCGGCACGATGCTCGGGCTCGGGCGGGCGCTCGGCGAGACCATCGCCGTGTACCTGATCATCTCGCCGGTCTTCGTGATCCAGCCGCACATCCTGCAGACCGGTTCCAACTCGGTGTCCTCGCTGATCGCCCTGCACTACGGCGACGCGTCCACCTTCGGCATGTCGGCGCTGATGGCGGCGGGCCTGGCGCTGTTCCTGCTCACCCTGGCGGTCAACTTCACCGCCTCCTCCATCGTGGCCCGCTCCCGGTCCGGCGCGCAGAGCGAGGCATGAGATGACCGTCGTCGAAGAGACCGGCCTGAGCGATGGCCGAGGAGAAGGAACCGACGTCCGGACGGACGCCGACGGCCCGCAGGACGCCGTCCCCGGGACCGAACTCCCCGACCGTCCCCGCCGTATCGGCGGCGTCAGCCGCTCCGGGGTGCTGTCCCTGGCCGGCGCCGCCGTCTCGGGCTTCTGTGCCACCGTGCTGCTGTTCGGCGAAGTCGCCCCCTTCTCGGGCGCCTTGGGCTTCACCGTCACCGCGTACGCGGCCTTCCTCGCCATCTACGCGGTGCTGACCGGTCTGGAGGAGGACCGGCAGGCGGTACGGGACCGGGTGATGACGGTCGTGCTGTGGACGACGGCCGTGCTGCTGTTCGCCGCGCTCATCCTCGTCGTCGGCTTCACCGCCTGGCGTGGCCGCGAGGCCCTGCCGCACGGCAACTTCTTCTCCCAGGACATGCAGGCGGCGGGCCCCCTGGACCCGCTGACCAACGGCGGTATCGCGCACGCGATGCTCGGCACGCTCATCATGATCACGATCGCGCTCGCCATCACGGTCCCGCTCGGCCTGGCCTGCGCGGTCTACCTCAACCAGATCCCGGGCCGCTTCTCCCGGTTCGTGCGCACCATCGTCGAGGCGATGACCGCGCTGCCGTCGATCGTCGCCGGCCTGATGGTGTACGCGGTCTGGATCCTCGGTCTCGGCATGCAGAAGTCGGGCCTCGCGGCCGGGTTCGCGATCAGCGTGATGATGCTGCCGATCGTGATCCGGGCCTCGGACGTGGTGCTGCGCCTGGTCCCCGGCACGCTGACGGAGGCGGCGGAGGCGCTGGGCGCTCCGCGCTGGCGGACCGTCTGGCACGTCGTCCTGCCCACCGCGCGCTCCGGGCTGGCCACCGCGGTCATCCTCGGCACGGCCCGCGGTATCGGCGAGACGTCCCCGGTCCTGCTGACGGCGGGCTTCACGGCGGCCCTCAACGGCAACCCGACCGACGGCCCGATGATCTCCCTCCCGCTGGCCGTCTTCACCTTCGTCAGGTCCCCCGAGCCCGCGATGATCGCCCGCGGCTTCGGAGCGGCGGCGGTCCTGATGGCCCTGGTCCTGGTGCTGTTCGCGATCGCCCGGGTGATCGGCGGAAGGGGACCGGGCCACCAGAGCAAGCGCCAGGCCCGCAGAACGGCGAAGGCGTCCCGCCGGGACGAGGAGAGGTTCGCCGAACTGCACGCTCCCGCACTGCAGTTGTTCGACAGCGGTTCCCAAGACGACACCGAGCAGACCAACGACTCCGGAGACAGTCACTGATGTCCAGCCCTGTCATCAACGCCCTCCGTCGGCTGGGCATCCTCGCCGCCCTGCTGGGCATCCTCGCCGTTCCGACAGCCGCCACCCCCGCCTCCGCCGACAGCTACACGCCGATCGCCGGAGCCGGATCCACCTGGGCCGAGAACGCCGTCGACGAGTGGCGCCGGGCCGTCAACCAGTACGGCATGCGCATCAGCTACGCCGGCACCGGCTCCTCCGACGGCCGCCGGCAGTTCCTCTCCGGCACCGTCGACTTCGCGGTCTCCGACATCCCCTTCCAGACCCACCCCACCGACGGAAGCGCGGCCGAACGCCCCGCGCAGGGGTCGTACGCCTACATGCCGATCGTCGCCGGCGGCACCGTCTTCATGTACCACCTGACGGTCAACGGCCGGCGCGTCACCAACCTCCGCCTCTCCGGCGACGTCGTCACCAAGATCTTCACCGGGGTCGTCAAGACCTGGGACGACCCGGCGATCAAGGCCGACAACCCCGGTCTGCAGCTCCCGCACCGCCCGGTCGTCCCGGTCGTCCGCTCCGACGGCTCCGGCTCCACCGCCCAGTTCACGATGTGGATGGCCAACCAGCACAGGGCGCTGTGGCAGGCGTACTGCGCCAAGGTCGGCCGCTCCGGGGCGTGCGGACAGACCTCGTACTACCCGACCGTCTCCGGCATGATCGCCCAGTCCGGCGACCTCGGCGTCGCGGGCTACGTCGCGCAGAACTACGGCGAGGGCGCGATCGGTTACGTCAACTACTCCTACGCCCTCAACGCGCACTATCCGGTCGCCAAGGTCCTCAACCACGCCGGCTACTTCACCGAGCCGACCCCGCAGAACGTGGCGGTCTCGCTGCTCAAGGCGAAGATCAACACGAACAAGAGCTCGCCGGACTACCTCACCCAGCAGCTCGACGGCGTCTACACCGACAGCGACCGCCGCAACTACCCGCTCTCCAGCTACTCGTACATGATCCTGCCGCTGAAGGTGCAGGGCACCTTCACCAAGGCCAAGGGCAAGACGCTGGGCGCGTTCTCGTACTACTTCATGTGCCAGGGCCAGCAGCAGGCGCCGCAGCTCGGTTATTCTCCGCTGCCGATCAACCTGGTGCAGGCCGGCTTCGACCAGATCCGCCGCATCCCGGGTGTGCAGACGCAGAACATCAACATCAGGGGCTGCAACAACCCGACCTTCACCGCCAACGGCCGCAACAAGCTCGCGGAGACGGCTCCCTACCCGGCCGCCTGCGACAAGAAGGGCGCGGCTCCCTGCACGAGCGGCAGCGGCGGCGCCAAGTCCGGCAGCTCAAGCGGTGGTTCGGGCGGCAGCGGCACGGGCGGGTCCACGGGCGGTTCGGCCGGCGGGTCCTCCGGTGGCACGGCGGCGGGGGGCGGTACGGCGGCCGGGGGCGCCGGCACCTCCGCGCAGCCCTCCGTGGACCCCGACACCGGACAGACCATCGCCGCCGACGGCACGGGCACCGGGGCCGCCACGACCGCGGGCGGCACCATCGCCCTCGCACAGCCCGTCGCGGTGGCCGGGCACAGCGGCTGGACGACCACGCAGACCCTGATGGTGCTCGCCGTCTTCCTGGTGCTCGGCCTGGTCCTGCTGCCCTCGCTGGTCTCCCGCCTCATCAGCCGCGCCTCGGACGGGGGTTCGCGATGAACCGGGTACGACGTCTGCTGCTGAGGGTCGTCGCCGGCACCGCCGTCGGCGCGCTCGCCGGGTTCGCGGTCGCCCAGTCGGCACCGCCGGCGACGGCGGCGAGCTCCTCCGCCGTCACGGTGTCGGGGCGCGGCGAGTTCGGCACGATGAAGTTCACGGTCTCCCAGACCAGCCATCTCACCAGCCAGGCGATCACCGTCTCCTGGACCGGCGGCACCCCCACGACCTTCGCGGGCACGCAGTTCAACACGGACTTCGTGCAGATCATGCAGTGCTGGGGCGACGACGACGGCACGGTGCCGTCCAACCCCGGTCCGCCGCGCACCCAGTGCCAGTACGGCGCCTCCCCGACCACCGACCGCACCAGCTGGCCGGGCAACGACTACGACGACACCCGCAAGGTCTTCTACAGCGCCGACCCCACCAACTACGGCCAGGACAACCGGTACGGCGCCGCCAACCCGAACGCGCCCGGCGAGGTCCCCTTCAAGTCGGTCGACGGCACCACGGTCACCACGAACACCCAGAACAACCCGTTCTTCAACCGCAACACCACCAACGAGGTCGACTTCGCCCGCACCGGGGCCGGCGGCACCGGCACCGAGTACTTCGAGGTGCAGACCGCCAACGAGGCCCCGCACCTGGGCTGCGGCCTGCCGGTGAAGACGAACGGCGTGACGAAGCCGCGCGACTGCTGGCTGGTGATCGTCCCCCAGGGCCACCTCGACCTCGACGGCAAGCCGTACGCCGACCACAGCCAGGTCAACGCGGGCTCCCCGGTGTCCTCCACCAACTGGCAGAACCGCGTCGCGATCCCGCTGCACTTCAACTCGGTCGGCACCAACTGCGCCCTCGGCGCGAAGGAACGCCCCACCACCGGCAGCGAGCTGGCCGCCGACGCCATGACCAGCTGGCAGGCGGCGCTGTGCCCGGCCGGGAAGGTGTACAGCTACACCGAGCAGGGCGAGCCCGACGCCCGGGGCCGGCTCGGCAACGACGGCTCCTCCGGACTCGCCTTCACCACCCGGGCACTGGGGGCCGACGCCAGTTCGGCCGCGCCTCCGGACACCACGACGTACGCGCCGGTCGCGCTCTCCGGAGCCGTCATCGGCTTCACCATCGAACGCAGACCGAAGGCGGGGGCACCCGACTCGGTGACGAAGCTCGCCGGCACGAAGGTGGAGTCGATCCGGCTCACGCCCCGGCTGGTCGCCAAGCTGCTCACCGAGTCCTACCGCAACTCGCCGTGGGGAGCGGTCGTCGGCTCCACCGTCGCCGGGAAGTACGGCTGGGCGAGGAACAACCCGGCGGGCCTCGCGAGCGACCCAGAGTTCATCGCGCTCAACCCCGAGTTCGCGTATCTGTCGGTCGCCGAGACCCCGGCCACCGACACCGACCTGATGACCTCGCTCGGCCACAGCGACACCGCGCACGACCTGTGGCAGTGGATCTGGGCCGACAAGGAGGCCCGGCAGTTCCTCGCCGGTGTCCCCGACGACGACGGGATGCGGGTCAACCCGTACTACGGCACCAACGCCGACCTGAACCCGACCGGCGCCGCCTTCGACCCGTCGAACCTCGACGAGTACCCGAAGAGCGACCCCTGGTGCACGATCCCGCCCGGCACCGGCGCCACGCTCCAGCAGTGCATGACCGACTTCCACCCGTACGTGGACGACATGCACGCCGGTGCCCTGCACACCCGGCGCACAGACATCCTGTGGAAGTCGAGCTGGGACCCGCTGGCCAGCCCGCCGGCCTTCAAGAGCCCCGGCCCGCAGATGGTCGGCTCGCGCTTCGTCATCACCGTCACGGACGCGGCCTCCGCGGCCCGCTACGGCCTGCAGACGGCCCAACTGCGCAACGCGGCCGGCACGTTCGTCGCCCCGACGACCGACTCCCTGACCGCCGCCGCGAAGAGCGCCGCCGGGAAGACGGTCGCCGAGATCACCCCGGCGGGCGCCACCGCGAAGGGCGCCTACCCGCTGGCCCAGCTGGTCTACGCGGCCGCCCGCCCGGCCAAGCTCACCGCCGACGCCCGCCGGGACTACGCGGCCCTGCTGCGGTACGCGGCGGGCAACGGGCAGCTCAGCGGCGCCGACCCGGGCCGGCTGCCGGCCGGGTACGCCCCGCTGCCGCAGCAGCTGCGCGCCCGTGCCCTGCAGGTCGCCGGGACGCTCGAGCACTACAAGGGCGGCTCCGCGGACGGCGGTTCCGGGTCGTCCGCGGGGTCCGGCGGCAGCGGCACGGGCACGGGCGGCTCGACGGGCTCCGGCTCCTCGGGCGGCGGCCGACTGCGCCTGCCGCTGCGGATGCCGCTGCCGGGCGGCCGGACGGTGACGCTCGTACCCGACACCCTGCCGGAGCGGCTGCGCAAGCTGCTGCCGCCGGGCCGGGGGTGAGCGCCGTGCCACGGACCGAGGCGGGCACCGGCCCGCCGCCGGGCGGGAGTTGACGCCGGGCCGCTCCGGCCCCATCGAGCAACCAGACCGCGCCATGGGCCTTCGGTGCGCGGCCCTCACCGGCCCGCGCCGCACCCTCCGAGCCGAGCCCCCCGCGGGACCCGCGCTCCCACAGACGGCCGCCCGCCCCGAAAGGCAGTCGGGGCGGACGGCCCGTACCACCCTGCCAGATCCACCCCTTCGCACAGTCACGGAGACTCTCGATGCGCAGAACGCGCTCTACGGCGGCGCTCGTCGCCGCCGCCGTGGTGGCCGGCGGCCTGGCTCTCGCGAGCCCGGCGTACGCCGACCCCACCCCCGCGGGTACCTTCCGCCAGCTGGTCGGCGTGGGCTCCGACACCACCCAGGACGTGCTCAACGCCCTGGCCGGCGACACCGTGGCCGGCAAGAGCTACGCCGCCACCGCCGTGAAGTCGGCGAGCGGTGCCGGCGTCGCCTCCTACGACGCGATCGAGCCCGGCACCGGCTCCACCACGTCGACCATCACGACCCGTTCCGGCGGCCCGTCCTTCCTGCGCCCGAACGGATCCGGCAAGGGCCGTCTCGCCCTGAGCGAGTCGCTGACCGGCGACAAGTTCCCGGACTCCTCCGGCGTCGCCATCAAGGGCCAGGTCGACTTCGCGCGCTCCTCCAGCGGTCCGTCCTTCGCCGGCACCGCGCTCACCTACGTCCCGATGGCCCGTGACGCGATCGGCGTGGCGGTGCGCGGCTCCGGCCTGGACACCCTGACGGTGGCCCAGCTGCACGACATCTACGTCGGCACGCTCACCACGGTGAACGGCCAGACCGTGCACCCGAAGATCCCGCAGAGCGGTTCGGGCACGCGGAAGTTCTTCCTGTCCATCCTCGGCCTGCAGGACTCCGACCTCGCCCCCGGCGTCCAGGCGGTCCAGGAGAACCAGGGCAACAGCGCGCTCACCGAGGACGGCGCCCTCGTCCCGTTCTCCGTCGGCAGCTGGATCGCCCAGAACAACGGCGTGGCCCCCGACTACACCAAGACCTCGGTCGGCAACGGCGGTCACCTGGCCGCCATCCAGCTGCCGGGCGACGACGGCGCCACCAGCCCGGTGACCACGGTCAACGGCAAGCTCGCGCCCGTCCAGCCGTACTACGAGAACTCCACCTTCGGCCGCGACGTCTTCAACGTCGTGCCGACCCGGGCGATCGACCCGACGAGCATCTTCTTCGACAAGGACCTCTACGACGTCTTCGTCACCAGCGGCAGCCACACCGCCGCCCTGGCCTCCGACGACGCCGAGAAGGTCATCGCCTCCTTCGGCTTCGTCAACGAGTCGTACAACGGCTTCATCAACCTCGCCAACAAGCACGTCCACCAGGGCGGCCTGGAGGAGTCGGGCATCTCCACCGCCGTCCCCGCCGCGCCGGCGCTGAAGGCCACGCCGGGTGACGCGAGCCTGAAGCTGAGCTGGACCGCTCCGGCCGCCACCGCGTTTCCGCTGACCGACTACCGCGTCACGCTGACCGACGCGGACGGCGCGGTCGTCGCCGTCAAGGACCTGCCGGCCACCACGACCTCGTACAGCTTCACGGGTCTGGCCGTGGGCACGTACACCGCCACGGTCACCGGCGACAACATCAACGGCACCGGTGCCGCGTCCACCTGGACCGGCCCGGTCAAGTACCAGAGCGCCACCACCGCCGCGGTCGCCACGACCCCCTACGGCAAGGCCCCGAAGGTCGCCGTCACCGTGACCGGCAGCCACGGCGTGGCGCCCACCGGCAAGGTCACCGTCAAGGAGGGCGCCACCGTCCTCGGCAGCGGCACGCTGGACGCCTCCGGCAAGGTCACCGTGGCCCTGTCGAACCACCTCAAGGTCGCCACGCACTCCCTGACCGTCTCCTACGGCGGCGCCGCCAAGCTGAACTCCTCCTCTGCGACCGCCACCCTGAAGGTCACCAAGGCCACCGCCTCCATCGCGAGCACCGCGCCGGCCACGATCAGCCACACCGCGCGCGCCAAGGTCACCGTCAAGGTCACCGCGACCGGCACCACACCGACCGGCACCGTGAAGATCTACGAGGGCTCCAGGCTGCTCGGCACCGGCACGCTCAGCGGCGGCAAGGTGACGATCACCCTGCCGAAGCTGGCCCGGGGCAAGCACAGCCTGCACGCCACCTACTCGGGCTCCGCGACGGTGAACGCCAAGACCGGCCCCGTCTTCACGATCAAGTCCACCTGATCCATCTCCCACCGGGCTGCCGGGGAGGGCCCCTCCTCCCCGGCAGCCCCCCTCTCGAACTTCCCGAAGGAGGCGGGCCGCCGTGACACTCGCCGTACCCCTCACGCTCACGCGCGTCCGGAGCGTCACCGTCGTCCGCCATCTCGCCCGGGGCGGCCTGCTCAGCCTCGCCGCCCTGCTGCTCGGCATCACCGCCCAGCTGCTGCTGGTCAGCGGCATCCAGGAGCGGTCCGCGCAGCACTCCGCCTTCGACGAGCTGCGCGGCCAACTCGCCCTCGGAACCGCGCCGGTGGCGCAGACCGACCAGCAGGGCAGGCTGCTCGCGCCGGGCACGCCGGTCGCGATCGTCGACATCCCCAGGCTGGGGACGACGCAGGTGGTGCTGGAGGGCACCGACTCCTCGGTGCTGACCGACGGGCCCGGTCACCGTCGGGACACCCCGATGCCCGGGCAAGCCGGCACCAGCGTGCTGATGGGGCGGGCCGCGGCCTACGGCGGCCCGTTCCGCGGACTCGGCTCGCTGTCGTCCGGCGACCGGATCACCGTGGTCACCGGCCAGGGCAAGGCGACGTACCAGGTCCTGGACGTGCGCCGGGCCGGTGATCCGGCTCCCGCCCCCGTGGCCGCCGGCAAGGGGCGGCTGGTGCTGGTCACCGCGACCGGCGCCCGGTTCGTGCCGGCCGGGGTGCTGCGCGTCGACGCCGACCTGGTCTCCGCGCCCTTCCAGACGCCGGCGGCGGTGATCCGCACCGGCACGCTGCCCGGCTCCGAGGAGCCGCTGGCCGGGCCCTCCGGGGTGCCGTGGCCGCTGGTGATGTGGCTGCAGGCGCTGCTGCTGGCCGCCGTCGCCGCCGTGTGGACCTGGCACCGCTGGGGTCGCCACCAGACGTGGATCGTCTTCGCGCCCCTCGTCGCGGTGCTGGGCCTCCAGGTCGCAACGCGCACCACCGAACTCCTGCCGAACCTGCTGTGAGGTGTCCCAAGTGACCGAAGTGACCCACTCCCAGACCGACTCCCTGACCGACTCCCTGACCGACTCCCTGACCGACTCCCTGACCGACACGGTCGTCCTGCCGCCGGTGGAGACCGCCGCGGCGACCGCTCCCGCCACGATCGAGGCCCGGTCGGTCTCGGCCTGGTTCGGCGGGCACCAGGTGCTCAGCCAGGTGTCGCTGACCATGCCCGCGGGGCGGGTCACCGCGCTCATCGGGCCGTCCGGGTGCGGCAAGTCGACGTTCCTGCGCACGCTCAACCGGATGCACGAGCTGATCCCGGGGGCGCAGTTCGGGGGCGAGGTGCTCTTCGAGGGCGAGGACATCTACGACGCCTCCTGGCGGCTGACGGACGCCCGCCGCAGGATCGGCATGGTCTTCCAGAAGCCGAACCCGTTCCCGGCGATGTCGATCTACGACAACGTGGTGGCCGGCCTCCGGCTGACCGGCGCCCGCGCGAGCCGCCGCGAGAAGGACGAGCTGGTGGAGGAGTCGCTGTCCCGGGCCGGCCTGTGGAAGGAGGTCCGCGACCGGCTGCGCAAGCCGGGCGGCGCGCTCTCCGGCGGCCAGCAGCAACGGCTGTGCATCGCCCGGGCGTTGGCGGTACGGCCCCGGGTGCTGCTGATGGACGAGCCCTGCTCGGCGCTGGACCCCACCTCGACCCGCCGTGTCGAGGAGACCATCCACGAGCTCGCCGACCAGGTGACGGTCGTGATCGTCACCCACAACATGCAGCAGGCGGCCCGCGTCTCCCAGCAGTGCGCCTTCTTCCTCGCCGAGCAGGGCACCCCCGGCGGCATCGTCGAGGCGGGCCCGACGGACGACGTCTTCGGCACCCCGAAGGACCAGCGCACGGCGGACTACGTGGCGGGCCGCTTCGGCTGACGGGGGTTTCTGGCGGTCGTGGCCACACGTGGTTGTGTCGATCAGGCCGTGAGCGGTTCATGCAGGCGCGCGGCCCGGGGGTTTCCCAGCCGGGCGTTTTGCGTGGGCGGCGGCCAGGATCGCGTCGATCGCCTCCACCGCCCGGTGGGGTCAGTCCGAATCGGAGGCGACGATGCGCATGCTCGACCTCTCCTTTCGCGGCGTTTGGGTCGATAATCGAGCCATGAGTACGGCGACGTTTGTCATGGCGGCCACGTCGGTGGACGTAAGCCACGTGGTCGGCGCCTTCATCGGTGGCCTGGTCATCGCCGGTGCCCTGGTCTGGGCCTTCTGGTTCGGCATGCGGGTGCGCGACCGCGAGCTGCCGCGGCCGCTCCCGGACGAGCAGCCACACCTCCCCGACGGCGGAGCCGTCCGCGAGATGCGCGAGGTGCGCGAACCGGACGAGGTGCCGCTCTCCGAGGACGGGAAACGGCTGATGCCCCACGAGATGCATCGCTCGTCGAGCAGGACGGGCAAGGACCAGCACCGACGGCGCTGGATGCCCGGCTCCAGCGGCTCCTTCGGCAGCGGCGGCCTGGGCGTGCGCTAGCCCCGCGGCGGGAGCCGCCGGCTCAGGCCATCCAGAAGAAGACGGCCGTCATCCGCTTGTCCTCCAGCGTGCTGCCGGAGTAGCCGGTCGCGCTGTGCACCAGGTTGGCGTGGTACAGCAGCAGCCGGTTGTACTTGTGCGGGACCCGTACGTCCTCCTCGAAGTGGTCCCCGGGCACGAACCGGGTGCCGAGCGCCTCGACGAGGTTGTTGTGCGGCGCCTGGACGATGTTGCCGCCGAGCCGTCCGCCGGGCAGCGACTGGCGGTAGAAGGCGGTGCCGCAGTCCTTGCCGACGCCGGGGTTGAGATACAGCACGGCCGCGTACCGGCACAGCGCCCGTGAGTCGGTGTGCGGCCGCGGCTCGCTCTCGCCCTCGCCGACGACCTGGACGCAGTTGTGGTTGAGCGTGCCGCCGCCGGGCGCCCGCTGCACCCACAGGTCCCTCGCCCCGGTCGCCTTCCTCACCAGGCGCTCGACGCGGGCGAGTTCGTCCGGCTCCAGGCCCGGCATGGTGCGCAGGCCCGGCCAGGTCTCCGAGGTGTACGGGTAGCCCTTGACCCAGTCGTCCTTCGCCAGACAGCGCTCCCGTACGGCGTCCACGTCCGGCAGGACGTCGTCGATGACCCAGTAGTCACGGCCCTTGGTGGGCTTGCGGTAGGGCAGGACGGGAAGAGCCGCGGGGACCCTGGGAGCGGGCTGTGGGGGCATGAGCCGAATCTAGGTCGGGGATTCCCCCGCGCTCTCCCGTGAACGGGTCAACATTCCGTCAACGCCTTGTCATGACCACCGAAGGACCGGACCGCCAACTCCCCGGAGACATGGCTCACATCCCCGGGTTTTTACCAAACCAAAAGGTTCCGCGCCCGGGTCGGGTCCGTATTCCACACCGTCCTACCCCGCCGCGCGACGGCGGATCCCCGACCGGGCAGGAGGCACGGTGCGCTTTTCGCGGAACGCGACGGGAACTCTCTTCGTGGGCGGTGCTCTGAGTCTGACTCTGGCCGCGCTCGCCTATCCCGCGATGCTCGGGGTGAACACCGTGTCGGCCTCAGGAACGAGAGTCATCGCTCAGACCCAGTGGGGTCCGCTGACGGAGTCGGACCGCGACTTCGTGGTCAAGGTGCGCGCGGCCGGTCTGTGGGAGTACCCCGTGGGCCAACTGGGCCTGCAGAAGGGCCAGAGCCAGGCGGTCAAGATCGCCAGCAAGCACCTGATCGACGGTCACGCGGCGCTGGACGCCAGCTGCCGCAAGATCAGCACGATGCTGAACATCACGATCCCCAACATCGCGAGCCCCCAGCAGGTTGGCTTCGTCAACACCCTCAAGGCGGACAGCGGCAAGCAGTTCGACACGGACTTCGCCAACATCCTGCGGGTGACGCACGGTTCGATCTTCAACACGATCGCGAAGATCCGCTCCACGACCAAGAACACGGTGGTGCGCGCCCTGGCCGACCAGGCCAACGCGACGGTCCTGGACCACATCACGGTCATGGAGCAGACCGGGCTGGTCAACTTCGACCAGGTGCTCTTCCAGGAGACCACCCCGCCGAAGCTGCCCGCCAAGGACCTGACCCCGCCGCCCCCGCTCGCGGGCCAGCCCCAGATCGTGCTCACCCCGCCGGTGGACACCACCACCCAGCCCCCCATCCTGCCCGGCGAGTCCTCGCCCGGCACGGGCGGCGCGGGCGGCACCGCGGCCAGCCCCAGCCCGACGGTGGGATAGCCCCCACGGGAACGGTCGTACGACCCCTGCGGGAACGGTCGTACGGCCCCTGCGGGACAGGAGGTTCGGGTGGCCGAACAGAAGCGGATCCGCCCGTTCCTACTGTGGCGTAATCGTGATGGCTGGTTGAACTTCCGGCGCGTCACCGCAGGTTGACAGCGTTCGGCCGGGAGATCCACCATGTGAGCACACTGAGGCGCATGTGACCAATGGGCCCGGTGTTTTCACAGACCATTCTCCCCGGCACGGCCGGCCGCCGCATGCTTTCCCGCGCCGCCGTGCCCGGGTCAGGCACGCCAAGATGGGGATCCGCATGACCATAGCGAGACGTGTCACCGTGCGCCGCCTCATGGGGACGGGCGCCGCGTCGCTCGCCCTGTGCGCCGCAACCGTCGCCGCCGCCTCCGGCGCCTGGGCCCACGGCGGAACTCCGGGCGGTGACGGCTGGAAGGCCGGCGGCTCCTACAAGCCCGGCACGGGTGCCGGCACCAAGACGGAGGCCGACCGCTGCCAGTTCTCGCTGGACGGCACGGACTTCTACGACTCGGTGAAGGTCGACGACCAGACGCTGAAGCCCACCGACGACGGCAAGGTCCACATCAAGGTCCGTACCGCCGGTGACGCCTCCACCTGCACCGCCTCGCTCGCCTCCTACCTCGCGCACGGCGCGACCTTCGCGACCTCGGGGCAGCAGGTCTTCGTCGACTTCGACACCGTGACGGTGAAGCCCGGGCAGACCGACTCGCTGGACATCGCGGTGCCGGACGCGGGCTGCTTCGCGCAGATCGACCTCTACCGCGGCGCCACCAAGTTCGACGGCAAGCTGGACGCCAAGGACGGGTTCCAGCACGGCGACCTGCCGGCCGGCCCGGACCACGCGGTCATCAAGGACAAGCTGATCGCGTCCTGGAACGGCGGTACGAAGGACTGCACGACCACCGAGTCGCAGCCCCCGAGCACCCCGCCGGCCTCCACCCCGGCCTCCACGCCGCCGTCGACGCCCCCGGCGTCCGAGAGCGCCACCCCGACGCCGAGTGCCTCCGAGTCGACGCCGTCCTCGACCGACACCCCGGTCGCCTCCGCGTCCACCACCGTCCCGGCGGCCACGCCGAACGGCGGTGGCGGCGGCCTCGCCGAGACCGGCGGCGGCAGCAACTCCGGCCTGATCGCCGGCGGCGCGGCGGCGCTCCTCGCGGGCGGCGCGGCGATCGTCGTCGCGAGCAAGCGCCGCCGCGGCGCCCGCTCCTGAACCACCCCCGAAGACGAACGCCCCGGAGATCCCCCGCTCCGGGGCGTTCGTCGCACGCGGCACCGCGCCGTCGGCTGTCACGTGCCGTCGGCGGTCACGTGCCGTCGGCGGTCACGTGCCGTCGGCTGTGCAGTGTTTGAGGAGGAGGCGGGTGTCCTCGTCGACCACGCGGTAGCGGACGACGCGGCCCTCCTTCTCGCCGGCGACCACCCCGGCCGCCCGCAGCAGGCGCAGGGCCTGGGAGACGGCGGGGTCGTTCATGCCGGTCGCGATGGCGAGGTCGGAGACGGCGAGCGGGCCGGTGCGGTGCAGGGCGAGCAGCAGCGCGAGCCGTTTGGGATCGGCGAGCAGCGAGAAGCGGTCGGCCCAGGTGCGCACATGGGCCTCGTCACCGATGGCGGCGATGGCGTCGCACACCCGGTGGCCGTCGATGGTGCGGCGGTCCGCGCGGTCGGCCGGGACGAGATGCATGCGCACATCCTCGCAGGCGCGCCTCTGTGATCTTCGATACCTGCACAGGTACGCAGCTATGCAGGAAGGGCCGCTCCCCCCTACGGTGGGCGGGCCGTGGTGTTCGGGAAGTCGGTGCGATACCGACGCGGCCCTCGCCACTGTGATCGGGAAGTCACCGGTCCACGTCCCGCAGGGGACAGCCACTGGCCGTTTCACCACGGCCGGGAAGGCGGACCGGGGACGCACGACCCGTCAGCCAGGAGACCGGCCACGGCATCTCACGAAGTGATCCACGAGGTGCTGGAGCGTGAACATGGCCGACGCCGCTTCTTTCCGCTGGCGGCGCGAGGACACCGTCAAGACCGTGGGGCTGGTGGCGGTGATCGCCGCCCTCCATGTCGCCGCCTTCGGGATCCTCTTCCTCCTCGTCGTCCCCGGCCACTACGAGGTCGGCTCCAAGGCCTTCGGCATCGGCCTCGGCGTCACCGCCTACACGCTGGGCGTGCGGCACGCCTTCGACGCCGACCACATCGCCGCGATCGACAACACCACCCGCAAGCTGATGGCCGACGGCAAACGGCCGGTGTCGGTGGGCTTCTGGTTCGCGCTGGGGCACTCCAGCGTGGTCGTGGTGCTGGCCGCCATGATCGCGGGCGGCACGGCGCTCGCCGGCAAGGTCATGAACGAGAACTCAAGCACCCACAAGGTGCTGGGCTTCCTCGGTACGACGATCTCGGGCACGTTCCTCTACATCATCGCCGCGCTCAACCTGGTGGCCCTGATGGGCATCCTGAAGGTCTTCAAGGCGATGCGGGCGGGGACGTACGACGAGTCGGAGCTCGAGGCGCACCTGGATTCCCGGGGCTTCATGAACCGGATCCTCGGCCGCCTCACCAGGTCGATCACCCGCCCGGGCCAGATGTACCCCCTGGGCTTCCTCTTCGGGCTCGGCTTCGACACCGCGACCGAGGTCACGCTGATGGTGATGGCGGGCTCCGGCGCGGCGGCGGGGCTGCCCTGGTACGCGGTCCTGTGCCTGCCGCTGCTCTTCGCGGCCGGGATGAGCCTGTTCGACACGCTGGACGGCACGTTCATGAACTTCGCCTACCAGTGGGCCTTCTCCAACCCGGTCCGCAAGGTCTTCTACAACCTGACCATCACCGGTCTGTCCATCGCCGTGGCCTTCTTCATCGGCACGATCGAGCTGGTGGGCGTCCTGCACGAGAAGTTCGACCTGACCGACTCGGTCACGGGCTGGATCGCCGACCTCGACCTGGACAACGTCGGCTACGTCATCGTCGGCCTGTTCGTGGTGGTGTGGGCGGCTGCGCTGACCTACTGGCGGCTGGCGAAGGTGGAACAGAAGTGGTCGGTGCGGACGGCGGAAACCCCGTGACCCGCACCGCCCTTGCCGGCCGGCACGCCGTCACTGCCTCTCGACCGCCGACAGCCACAGCTTGACGAAGCGGGACACATCCACGTCCAGGGCGACGTCGACCAGGGGCTGTTCGCGGGCGCCCTCGTGGATCTCGGACTCGCCGGGGCGGGCGCGGCGGTCGACGATCGTCTGACCCCGGGTGGGTCCGGGAGCGAGGGAGACCTCGACGGGGAGCAGGCTGGTGGTGATGCCGGCCGGGTCGGCCACGGAGCAGACCGCGCCCGCGTCACCGAGCCCGCCGGCGATCTCGTCGCTGTCCGGGTCCGGCGAGGACGGGCGGTGGGCGAGGAGTTCACCGGCGAGACGGGTGCCGGGCTCCGCGCTCGCCCGCAGCCGTCTTACGTCCGCGCCCGGCACCACGACCCGCTGGAAGACGTCGAGGCCGTACATCGTGATCGGCACGCCGGCGGTGAGCAGGACGGCGGCGGCCTCCGGGTCGTGCCAGACGTTGAACTCGGCGACCGCCGTGGCGTTCCCGGTCGCGACCGCGCCGCCCATGAAGACGATGCGCTCGATGTTGCGGACCACGTCCGGGTGCGTCCGCAGCAGCAGCGCGATGTTGGTCAGGGGCGCCGTCGGGACCAGCGTCACCGGGCGTGGCGAGGCGAGGATCTCGCGGCGCAGCAGCGTCACGGCGTCCACGTCGGCCGGGGCGCGGGTCGGCGCGGGCAGGCCGATGTCGCCCATGCCGTCCACCCCGTGCACATGCCGTGCCGTGCGCACCGCCTCGATCAACGGCCGCTCGGCGCCCCGTCCCACGGGGATCTCCGGGGCACCGGCCTGCTCCAGCACGGTGAGGGTGTTGCGCACCACGCCGTCCACGTCCGTGTTCCCGGCGACACAGGTCACCGCCCGCAGATCGATCCCCGGGTGCCGCACCGCGAACAGCAGGGCGAGGGCGTCGTCGACACCGGTGTCACAGTCGATGATCACCGGAACGGGCTGACCGGTCACAGCGGACTCCCTCTTCGCCACACCATCAGGACGAGACCGACCTTAAGCCCTGCGCACACCCCCCCAACGTGATGCCGCCGGCGGCGAGGATCGCCGCCTTCAACCCCTGGAGCCCCACGGCCCGCTCCGCGCCCGTGGGCGTCCGCATCGCCAGGACGGTTCGTGGTGGAGGGCGTGCTGCCCGGCGAGTTGGCCACCCGCCGAGCGGCAGACCGGCGGTGGTGGCTCGCTCGCGGCTATGCGGGCGCCCACAAGGCGGCGCTCCTGGCGGCCACCTGGGCGTCGATCCGGCGCACTAGTTCCTCCGCCGGGAGGGCTCCGGGGCGGGTTCCGTCGCGGAGGCGCGGGGCTGCCAGGCCCTCGGTTGCCTCTTGTTCGCCGATCACCGCCTGGTAGGGGACCAGACGGGCGGCCCGGACGCGGGCGCCGAGGGAGCCGTGCTCGGGGCCGACGAGCTCTGCCCGCAGACCACGGGCGACGGCCCTGGTCAGGAGGGCCTGCGCCGGCGGGCGCTGCCGCTCGGACACCGGAAGCACCACCAGTTGGACGGGGGTGAGCCAGGCGGGGAAGGCGCCGCCGTGCTGTTCGACGAGGTGCGCGACCGCCCGCTCCATGCTGCCGATGACGCTGCGGTGCACCATGACCGGCCGGTGCCGCGCCCCGTCCGCGCCGATGTAGTGCAGGTCGAAGCGTTCGGGCTGGTGGAAGTCGATCTGCACGGTGGACAGGGTCGACTCGCGCCCGGCCGGGTCGGTGATCTGCACGTCGATCTTGGGGCCGTAGAAGGCGGCCTCGCCCTCGACCGCGTCGTAGGCGACGCCGGCGCCTCCCAGCACCTCGCGGAGCAGGGCGGTGGCCCGTTCCCAAAGGGCCGGGTCCGCGACGTACTTGCCGCCCTCGCCGGGGAGGGAGAGCCGGTAACGGGCGGCTCGGATGCCCAGGTCCGCGTAGGCCCGCCCGATCAACTCCAGGGCCCCGCGCGCCTCTTCCACCGCCTGCTGAAGGGTGCAGAAGACATGGGCGTCGTTGAGCTGGATGGACCGCACCCGGGTCAGCCCGCCGAGCACCCCGGACGGCTCGGAGCGGTACATGCCGCCCAGCTCGGCGATGCGCAAGGGAAGTTCGCGGTAGCTGTGGGACCGGGAGCGGTAGATCAGGGCGTGGTGGGGACACAGGCTCGGGCGCAGCACGACCTCCCCGCCACCCAGCCGCATCGGCGGGAACATGTCGTCGCCGTAGTGCGCCCAGTGCCCGGAGATCTCGTACAGCTCGCGTTTGCCGAGCACCGGCGAGTACACGTGCCGGTACCCGGCCGCCCGCTCCAGCCCCCGCACGTACTCCTCCAGCACGTGCCGCACGGTCGCGCCGTCGGGCAGCCAGTACGGCAGCCCCGCGCCCATCAGCGGATCGGTGTCGAACAACGCCAGTTCACGGCCGAGACGTCGGTGGTCGTGCATGGTCCTCCTCCTCACTCGGGAGGGACGGGCGACCCGGGCGACGCATGACGAAGCCCCGGGGCACTCGCCCCGGGGCTTCGGACATCCAGTCCGGTGTTCAGCGCGCCGGGACGTTCTCCGGCGTCGTCGTGGAAAAGGCTTGGGCGCGCTGCATGGCGGTGACCGTAGCGCGAGGACGGCCGGGGCCGCGAGGGATTAACGCTCCTCGTAACCCGTACGGCCCGGCTCGGTGGTGGGCCGTCGGAGGCGGTGGTCCCGTGGGAGACGTACACCGTCCTGTACGTCGGTCAGGAGCCCCCGATGCCCCGCACCCCCGCCCGCGTCCTCGCCGCCTCCGCCCTCACCGCCGCCGTCCTCGCCGGCGCGAGCGCCTGTACGGCTCTGACGAACGGGGCGGAGCAGCCGGTGCGGGGTGCCTCCCCGACCGCGAAACCCTCGCCGACCGCCCCCACCGCGCCACCCGCCCTCACCGAGGCGCAGGCGCAGGCCGCGCTGGTCACGGCCGCGGACCTGGGGGATCCCTGGGCGCCCACCCAGGGGGCGGCGACCTGGCGGGACGGGGTGCTGAAGGCGACCACCGACGCGTCCGACTGCCGTCGGCTGCTGGACGCCCTGTACGCCGACGACCTGTTCGGCACCGACGCCCAGGTCCGGGCCGTGGTGGGGCTCGACGACGCCCTCGACCAGGCCCAGCTGCGCTACCAGGTGCTGACGCTGGACGCGGGGGACGTGTCGCGGACCCTGGACTGGATGCGGACGCTGCCGCGGACATGCGGACGGTTCACGGCCGTCACCCAGTACGGGGCCGTGCAGGGCGTACAGGTCACGGAGGCGCGGCTGCCCGAGGTCGGGGACGCCCGGCAGGGGCTGCGGGTCACGCTGACCGGCGCGGCGGCGGACGGCGAGCCGACCGTGCTGACACTGGACGTCGCCGCGGTCCGGGCCGGCGAGGACACCGTCGCCGTCACCGCCGGCGGCCTCGGGGACGTCTCCCCCGACGTGACCGCGACGGCCGTGCAGAAGGGCCTCCAACGCCTTGCCGACGTACGCAAGCAGGGCCGCGCACAGGTCTGAGCGGGTCTGAGCGCCACGGACCCGCGGAGCGCTCAGAAGGGCTCCGAGGTCTCCTCCATCAGTTCCCGTGGGTCGAGTCTGCGTTCGGCGAGGGCGCGGGCGACCGTCGACAGGGAGAGCTGCCGTTTCTCCGCGTGCCGGCGCAGCAGTTCGTGAGCCTGGGTGAGGGAGATGCCCACGGTCTCCGCGAGCAGGCCCTTGGCCAGTTCCACGGTCGCCTTGGCGGAGACCGCCGCCTGCAGGGACGTCAGCAGGTCGTGCGGGCGCCTGGGCGCGGCCGGCCAGTGGGTCAGAGTGAGGGCGGCGATGTCGCTCATGCCCTGGGCGACGACGAGGTCGTCGGCCGGCAGCACGTCGCTGTGCCGGTTCGCCAGCGCCACCGCGCCGATCGGACGGCCGTCCAGGCGCAGGGGCAGCACGTGCATGGAGGCGTAACCGGCGGCCAGCGCGCACGCGGTGTACTCCGGCCAGCGGCCACCGGAGCGCAGATCGTCCGCGTCGACCGGCTCCCCGGTGCGGTAGCAGTCGATGGACGGCCCCTGGTCCCGCTGCACCTGGAACAGGTCGAGGCGGCCGAGCCCGTCCTCGGAGGCGGACATGGCGCGCAGCTCGCCCCGTGAGTCCGCCATCACCACCCCGACGGCGTCCACGGCCAGCAGGCCGAGGCAGTGCTCGCCGAGCCGGGCGAACAGGTCGAGCGGGTCGAAGTGCGCAGCGAGGGTGTCCGCCAGATCGACGAAGGCACGCGTCAGCCGCAGCTCGCGGTTCATCCGGTCCTCCTCACACCGACACTACGCCTGTTCACCGGTCGTCGTGCCGGAGCGTCCTCAGTCACGGTCGAACCTCTTCCTGTGCATGACGATGTCGCGCGCCACCTCGAGCGCCGTGCGGTTCTGCGCGAACGCGCGGGCGCGCAGCCGGGCCAGCGCCTCGTCGGAGTCGACCCCGAGCTGCGCCATGATCATGCCGATGGCCTGGTAGACCTCGTCGTGATCGGCGGCGAGGCCGCTCAGCCAGGGTTCGTCTCCGCCCGGCGGTCCATTCTCCGCCTGCCGGGGCAGCGCCATCAGCGCGATCGTCATGACGCTGGCGACCAGCAGGGCGGTGCGCACCTCGCGCTCGGTCAGCTCGCCGGGGGTGTCGCGGTACAGGTCGAGCGTGCCCACGCAGACGGCGTCGTTGCCCAGCGGCACCGAGTACACGGCGCAGACGCCGAGGGAGGTCGCCTCGTGCGCGAACACGGGCCAGCGGCGTGCGTCCGGGCCGTCCGTCAGATCGGAGGCGAGGACCGGGGCGCCGATCTCGGCGGCGTACATGCACGGTCCGTCACCCAGGGTGGCCTGCACCTCGGCGAGGTGGGCCGCGTGGTCGTCGCTGGCGCTGAGCTGTATCGGCATGCCGTCGCTGCGCAGGGAGACGCTGGCACCGGCCACCGGCAGCAGCTTGACCGCGACCGTGCAGAGCCGGCCGGGGATCTCGTGGGGTTCGGCGCCCCGCACCCCCTCGGCGATCACGTCGGCGGCCCGGATCCGGTCGATCCGGCGCTCCGCCGGTGCGTCGGCACCGCCGCGACGCGGATCGTCTCCCTGTCCGTCACCGTAGAAGCCGTCGCGGTCGTCCCTGGGCCGCACGGCCACCGCCTCCTTCAATCGCAGCGCGGCCATTATCGACCACGGTTCCCCGGGGCGGGTTCACCCGGGGGAGGGTTCGTGAATCGTGGCGAGCCCGCTCAGGGGCGCACTCCGAATACCCGTCGGCCGAGGGGCGAAACGTCGTCGTGTCCTCGCCACCCAGCGGTGACCTGCGCGGTGCCGGAGGGCGCGGGGAAGGAAGCTCGCCCGTGACACCGGTGACGTACTCGGCGGCGACGTCGCGCAGCTTCATGTTCCGGCGCTGGGAGGCGCGGGTGAGGAGCTCGAATGCCTCGTCGGCGGTGCAGCGGCGGCCGGCCATGATCACGCCGAGGGCCTGGTCGATGACGGCGCGCGAGACGATCGCGCGCTGCAGATCCATGCTGAACTGCAGCTGGCCCGCGAACTTCAGGGCGACGCCGAGCGCGCCCGAGGCATGGCCGGCGAGCACGACGGCCTGCTCACGCACCGGCTCGGTGAAGGAGCGGGCGTCGGTGGAGTACAGGTTCATCACGCCGGCCACCTGCTGGCGGGGCGGGGACAGCGGCAGCGCGAGCATGCTGCGCATCCCGATCTCCCGGGCGAGGTCGGGAAAGGCCCCGAAGCGGTCCTCGTCGTCGACGTCGTCGATGCGGTGCGGCACCCCCGTGCGCAGGGTGCGCAGACAGGGGCCCTCACCGGCCTCGTACTGGCGCTGGTCGAAGCGGTCCACCAGCTCGTCGCTCGCGGCGGCGGTGTAGGGGTGGGAGTGGTCCTCGGCGGTCAGGGTGACCGAACAGTGCGCCGGTACGGGCAGCGAGGTCGCGGCGAGGCCGACGAGTTCCCGCAGGAACTCGTCCAGCCGGTCGGCCTCCAGGAGCAGGGTCTGCAGGCGGGCAAGGAGCCGCTCGCCGTCGCCCGGCCCGGCGGATCGCGGCTGCGTCATGGGGTGGAGCCCCTCTCGTGGCAAGGAAACCGAAGCCGCCCCCGAGTACCCGGGACTCGCGGAACCAGCCCGGAAGCGGCTTCCCGGACCGGTCTTCACCCGCGCGGGCACCGCTCGCTGCCGTCGGCTGTGGTGCGTGTCAGGCAGCGGCCGCACGAGGGCGAGCCCGGTGGCGCCGCGCCCGGGTGGACTTCACGGGCGGTGTGCCGGGCTCTGGCCGGCTCCCGGTGCGAGCCCTTCTTCCGCCCCGGGCCGCACGGTGCCGTTCCGCACCGCCGACCCGTCCCGCCGGACCGCCCCCGAGCCCTCGTCCCCGTGACCGCCACGCCGACCGGGGCGTCTCCCGCCGTCCCGGGCGGGCACGGGGGCTTCCCGGGCGGGCGCGCGTACGGGGAGCGGCGCGCCCTCGCCCGGCGGCCCCCCCCCACCACCCGGCGGTGGGCGCCCCCCCAGCCCCGGTGGCCGGGGGGGCCCCGTCACAGGGGGGGGTGGGCCCGGGGC
>NZ_JBEXXQ010000031.1:0-125614 GCF_040630525.1 Streptomyces sp. NPDC005799 | reverse complement strand
CGCCCGGTTACATTTCGAACCCGGAAGCTAAGCCTTACAGCGCCGATGGTACTGCAGGGGGGACCCTGTGGGAGAGTAGGACGCCGCCGAACAATCTTTGGAAGGACCCCTGGTCCCAGCGTTCAGCTGGGACCAGGGGTCCTTTCGTTTTTACAATGCTTGCGGAACCGAAGACAGGAGTCACCATGTCCACCAACTCTCCCGACGACCGACCGGAGCGCGACCAGCGGCGACGGGACAGTGGTGACCGCGGTGACCGTGGCGGCTACCGCGGCAACCGCGGTGGTCAGGGTGACCGTGGCGGTTTCCGCCGTGACGATCGCCGTGACGACCGTCGTGATGGCCGGCGGGATGACAATCGTGGTGGCGGTTACGGTCGTCGGGACGACCGGCGTGACGGTGACCGTGGCCCGCGTCCGGCCTTCCAGCGTGACGATCGTGACCGTGACCGTGGCCCGCGTCGTGACGACCGTGACCGTGACCGTGGCGGCTTCCGCCGTGACGATCGCGGTGACCGGGGCGAGCGCCCGTCGTTCCGGCGTGACGACCGCGGAGACCGAGGCGACCGCGGCGAGCGTCCGGCCTTCCGGCGTGACGACCGGGGCGAGCGGCGTGACAGCGACCGGGGCGGCTTCCGCCGCGACGACAACCGGGGCGGTGGGTACGGTCGCCGTGACGACCGTCCGCGCGACGACCGCGGTGACCGCGGTGGTCAGGGTGACCGTGGCGGTTTCCGCCGTGACGACCGCCGTGACGACCGCCGTGACGACCGTCGTGATGGCCGGCGGGATGACAATCGTGGTGGCGGTTACGGTCGTCGGGACGACCGGCGTGACGGTGACCGTGGCCCGCGTCCGGCCTTCCAGCGTGACGATCGTGACCGTGACCGTGGCCCGCGTCGTGACGACCGTGACCGTGACCGTGGCGGCTTCCGCCGTGACGATCGCGGTGACCGGGGCGAGCGCCCGTCGTTCCGGCGTGACGACCGCGGAGACCGAGGCGACCGCGGCGAGCGTCCGGCCTTCCGGCGTGACGACCGGGGCGAGCGGCGTGACAGCGACCGGGGCGGCTTCCGCCGCGACGACAACCGGGGCGGTGGGTACGGTCGCCGTGACGACCGGCGAGACGGTGACCGTGGCTCCCGCCCCGCGTACCAGCGCGACGACCGCGGTGGACGTGGTGGTCCCCGCCGTGACGACCGCGGTGGGCGCCCCGGGGGCTTCCGCGGGCGGGACGACCGGCAGGGCGGAGGCCGTTTCCGCGACGACCGCGACCGGGACCGCGGCGACCGGGAGCCGATCAAGCGGCTGCCGATCCCCGAGGACGTCACCGGCGAGGAGATCGACAAGGACGTACGGCAGGAGCTGCAGAGTCTGCCCAAGACGCTCGCCGAGGATGTCGCCAAGAACCTGGTGATGGTCGCCCGGCTCATCGACGAGGACCCCGAGGGCGCGTACGGCTACTCCAAGGTCGCCCTGCGGCTCGCCTCGCGCGTGGCCGCCGTACGGGAGGCGGCCGGGTTCGCCGCGTACGCGAACCAGAAGTACGCCGAGGCGCTCGCCGAGTTCCGGGCCGCGCGGCGGATGACCGGCAGCGCTGAGCTGTGGCCGCTGATGGCGGACTGCGAGCGTGGCCTCGGGCGGCCCGAGAAGGCGCTGGACATGGCCGGGGCGCCCGAGGTGCACAAGCTCGACAAGGCCGGGCAGGTCGAGATGCGGCTGGTCGCGGCCGGCGCCCGGCGTGACATGGGGCAGCTGGACGCGGCGATCGTGACACTGCAGAGCCCCGAGCTGGCCTCCAACTCCGTTCAGCCGTGGACCGCGCGACTGCGTTACGCCTACGCCGACGCGCTGCTCGCCGCCGGTCGTGAGGGCGAGGCGCGGGAGTGGTTCGCCAAGGCCGTCGAGGCCGACCGGGACGGCAGCACGGACGCCTCGGACCGGCTCGCCGAGATGGACGGGGTCGAGTTCGTCGACGCCTTCGACGAGAGCGACGACACCCACGGTGACGATGTCGACCTCGAAGACGTCGACATCGAGGACGAGGACCAGGACGACGAGGACCAGGACGACGAGGACCAGGACGACGAGGACCAGGGCGACGAGGACGACAAGGTCTGACCAAGTCGGTCTGTGAGGACGCGGGGCGGGGCCATACGGTCCCGCCCCTTTTACTTTTGTGTCGGCCCGGTCAGAGGTCCAGTGCCCGCAGCACCAGACCCGACGCCGGTTTCGGGCCGAAGGACGTCGACTTGCGGGGCATGGTCACGCCCTGGCGGGCCAGGTCGCGGACGACCTCCTCGCGGACCGGGTGCATCAGGACCGCCGTACCGCCGTCGCGTTCCGCCTTCGCGATGGTTGCGGCCGTGTCGTGGATGTAGGCGATGTGGGCGGGGGAGTCCTCGGGGATGTGCCAGACGTGGTCGAGGAGGGTGGCGTGCAGGACGGTGGCGTCCAGGGTGCGCCAGGCCGCCGGGCGGTCGGCCGGGATCGTGCGGGCCAGTAGGGCCGGGTCGGGGCGGTCCAGCAGGTGGAAGGCGCCGTCTCCCGCCAGCAGGAAGGCATTGCCCGCGCAGGCCGCGTCGGCGAGGGCCTCCAGGGCTTGTGGCAGGGGGACGTCGAGAAGTCGTACCCGGAACAGGCCTTCCACGGCCTCCAGGGCGTCCGCGACCGGCAGGCCGTGTAGGAGCCGGTGGATGGCGCGGACGCGCAGGGGGTAGCGGGCGGTGTCGACCAGGAGGACCAGGCCGTAGTCCCAGGGACTGGGGGAGGGGTGCTCGGTGCGGAGCCGGCGGTAGGTCGCCCAGCGGTGGTGGCCGTCGGCGATCAGGGCCTGGTGCTCGGCCAGTTCGGTCTGTATGCGGGCCAGGTCGGAGGGGTCGGTGACCGACCAGAGGCGGTGACCGTAGCCGTCCTCCGTGGTGGTGGAGAGCAGGGGCGGACGACCGGCGACGCGTTCCACGATCTCGCTGGTGGCGGCCGACGAGCCGTTGCCGCGGTAGGTCAGCAGCAGGGGCTCGAGGTTCGCGGAGGTGGCGCGCATCAGGGCCGCACGGTCGGCGACCACATGCGGCATGACGTCCTCATGGGGCAGGACCACACCGTCCGACGGGTCGGAGACGCGTAGGGCGCCGATGATCCCGCGTTGCAGCATGCCGTCGTCGTGGCGCTGTTCGTAGACGTACAGGCCCGGTTCGGGGTCGGTGGTCAGGACGCCCTCGTCGAGCCAGCGGCGCAGGGTGTCCGAGGCCTGTTCGTTGCGGGCCTGCGGGGTGGGGGCCTGCGGGAGGATCAGGCGGACGATGTTGTGCGGGTCGGAATCCTGCAGGTGGTGCAGGCCGTCGGGGCGTACGACGACGTCGTAGGGCGGGGATGTCACGGCGGCCAGGCTGCCGACCCGGTCGGGGTCGTACCGCAGTCCTCGGAACGGGGTGAGTTCCAGGCCTCGGCGCGCCGTTGCTTCCGGGTGACCTGCAGTGTTCATCCCGGCATCGTACGTGTGTCAGTGGCGTGCGGGATGATCGGGGGAAAGCCGTCGAACGAGGAGCGATGCGGAATGAGCCAGAGCGTCAGGACGAGGCCCGAGGGCAGTGGGCAGGCCCTGAGCAAGGCGTACGACACCGCGCTGCTCGACCTTGACGGCGTGGTGTACGCCGGGGGCCAGGCCATCGCGCACGCGGTCGAGTCGTTGGCCACGGCCCGCGAGGGCGGGATGCATCTCGCATACGTCACCAACAACGCGCTGCGTACCCCGGACACCGTGGCCGGGCACCTGACCGAGCTGGGGATTCCGACGGGCGCCGACGACGTCATCACCTCGGCCCAGGCGGTCGCGCGGCTGATCAGCGAGCAGGTGCCGGAGGGGAGTCGGGTCCTGGTGATCGGCGGTGAGGGGCTGCGGGTCGCGTTGCGGGAGCGGGGGCTTCAGCCCGTGGAGTCGGCGGAGGACGAGCCGGTGGCGGTCGTGCAGGGGTACGGCGGGCCCGAGTTGCCGTGGGGGCGGTTCGCCGAGGCCTGTTACGCCATCGCGCGCGGGGTGCCCTGGTACGCCTCCAACACCGACCTGACGATTCCGAGCGCCCGTGGGATCGCGCCCGGCAACGGCGCGGCCGTGGAGGTCGTGCGGATAGCGACCGGCGCCGAACCCCAGGTGGCGGGCAAGCCGTTGCCCCCGATGCACCGCGAGACCATCCTCCGTACCGGCGCCCGGCGGCCGTTGGTGGTCGGGGACCGGCTGGACACGGACATCGAAGGGGCGTTCAACGGTGAGGTCGACTCACTGCTCGTCCTCACCGGCGTCACGGACGGCGCCCAACTGCTCGCCGCGCCCCCGCAGCACCGGCCGACGTACGTCGACGCCGACCTGCGCGGGCTCCTCACGGGACAGCCGGAGGTCGGTGAGGCGGGAGGGGGCTTCCGGTGCGGCGGCTGGACGGCGACGGCGGGTGCCGAGCGGCTGGAACTGGACGGTGACGGAGAGCCGTTGGACGGGCTGCGCGCGCTCTGTGCCGCCGCCTGGACGGAGGCCGGTGAGGGTGTGTGCGAGCTGGAGACGGGGAAGGCGCTGGAACGGCTGGGGTTCTGAGCACCGGGGATCGAGTTCTCAGTACCGGGGATCGGGCGCCGATGCGAGGGTAGGCTAACCTAACCTCGTGTTGGTCGACAGTCCTCCAGAACAGCGCGCGGAGACCGCCCCCGCGCCCCCGACCCGCCGGGCGGTACGTGCCTTTGGGCTGCTCGTGTCCGTCGCCGTCTTGGTGCTTGTCGCGCTGGCGAGCATCGCGATCGGCGCGAAGGGGCTCTCCCCGGAACAGGTCTGGCACGGGCTGTTCCAGGACACGGGCACCTACGGCGACGTCGTGGTCGACGAGCGACTGTCGCGGACCGTCCTCGGACTGCTCGCCGGCGCCGCGCTCGGCCTCTCCGGCGCGGTGCTCCAGGCGCTCACCCGCAATCCGCTGGCCGATCCGGGGCTGCTCGGCATCAACGCGGGCGCCTCGGCCGCGGTCGTCACGGCGATCACGTACTTCGGGGTCACCAGCCTGAGCGGCTACGTCTGGTTCGCCTTCGTCGGCGCGGCCGCGGTCGGCGCGCTGGTGTGGTTCCTCGGCGGCAGCCGGGGCGCTACCCCGGTGCGGCTCGCCCTCGCCGGTACCGCCATCAGCGCTGCCCTGTACGGCTATCTGCAGGCCGTGATGATCACCGACGACGCCGCGCTCGGCAAGATGCGCTTCTGGACGGTCGGTTCGCTGGCCTCGGCGACGGACTCGACGATCCTCCAGGTGCTGCCGTTCCTCGCTGTCGGCACACTCCTCGCCCTCGGACTCGCCCGGCCGCTCAACGCCGTGGCCATGGGCGACGACACCGCCAAGGCCCTCGGCGCCAACCTCAACCGCACCCGGGCGCTGTCCATGCTCGCCGCGACCGTGCTGTGCGGCGCGGCGACCGCCGCCTGCGGGCCGATCGCGTTCGTGGGGCTGATGGTCCCGCACGCCGTACGGTCCTTCACCGGTCCCGACCTGCGCTGGATCCTGCCGTACGCCACCATCCTGTCGCCCGTGCTGCTGCTCGGCGCCGACGTGATGGGCCGGATCGTCGCCCGCCCCTCGGAGCTGCAGGTCGGCGTCATCACCGCGCTCATCGGCGGGCCGGTCTTCATCTTTCTGGTACGACGGCGGAGGACGGCGCAGCTGTGAAGACCACCCGAGTCCTGCGGACCCCCGGCGGGCTGTCGCTGCGCGTGGACGTGCGTGCCGTCACCGTCGTGGTCCTGCTGCTGCTCGTCGCGCTCGCCGCGAGCGTGGTGCTCATCGGCACCGGCGACTTCCCGATCCCGCCCGGCGACGTGGTGAGGACACTGCTCGGCGACGGCAACGCGGGCCAGGAGTTCATCGTCAGGGAGCTGCGGCTGCCCCGGGTCCTCGTAGGTCTGCTGGTCGGTGCCTCCCTCGGGCTCGGCGGGGCGCTGTTCCAGGCCGTCACCCGCAATCCCCTGGGCAGCCCGGACGTCCTCGGCCTCGGTCAGGGGGCGACCGCCGGGGCCCTCACCATGATCGTGCTGTTCTCCGGGAGCGCGGCCCAGGTCACGCTGGGCGCGCTCGTGGGCGGCCTGGTGACCGGGCTGGCCATCTATCTGCTCGCCTGGAAGCGGGGCGTGCACGGATACCGGCTGGTCCTGGTCGGTATCGGCGTCTCCGCGGTCGTCACGGCGGTCAACGGCTATCTGCTCACCATCTCCGACCTGGTCGACGCGGCCCGCGCGGTCGTGTGGATGACCGGTTCGCTCAACGGGAGGGACTGGGACCAGGTCTGGCCGCTGCTCGCGCTGTGCGCGGTGCTCGTGCCGCTCGTCCTCGCCAACGCCCGCGGGCTGCGGATGATGGAGATGGGCGACGACGTCTCGAACGCCCTCGGCGTGCGTGTCGAGCGCGTGCGGGCACTGCTGATGGTGGCGGCCGTCCTGCTCGTCGCCACGGCCACCGCCGCGGCCGGGCCCGTCAGCTTCGTCGCCCTCACCGCCCCGCAGCTCGCCCGCCGGCTGACCCTCCCCCGCTGGCTCAAGGGCGCGGGAGGTGCCCCCACACCCGGCCCCAACCTGCTGCCGTCCCTGTGCATGGGCGCCGCCCTCCTGGTCACCGCCGACTGGGCCTCCCAGCGTCTCTTCGGCGCCGACCAGCTGCCCGTGGGCGTGGTCACCGGTGTCCTCGGCGGTGTCTACCTGCTGTGGCTGCTGGTCACCGAGCGCAAGGCGGGCCGGATATGAGCGGCTCGGCGAACCCGTACACCTCAAGGAGCACCGTGAACCGCCTGTCCGCCGAGAACGTCACCCTCGCCTACGACCAGCGGGTCATCGCCGAGCAGCTCTCGGTGCAGATCCCCGACAACTCCTTCACGGTGATCGTCGGCCCGAACGCCTGCGGAAAGTCCACGCTGCTGCGGGCGCTGTCGCGGATGCTCAGGCCCAGTCAGGGCCGGGTGCTCCTGGACGGGCAGGTCATCCAGTCGATGCCCGCGAAGAAGGTCGCCCGCACGCTGGGTCTGCTGCCGCAGTCGTCGATCGCGCCCGACGGGATCACCGTCGCCGACCTGGTGGGCCGCGGCCGCTACCCGCACCAGGGCCTCCTGCGCCAGTGGTCCGCCGAGGACGAGCGGGTCGTCCAGGAGTCCATGGCGCGGACCGGGGTCGCCGAGCTCGCCGAGCGGTACGTGGACGAGCTGTCCGGCGGGCAGCGGCAGCGGGTGTGGATCGCCATGGCGCTCGCCCAGCAGACCCCGCTGCTGTTGCTCGACGAGCCGACGACCTACCTCGACATCCAGCACCAGATCGACGTGCTCGACCTGTGCGCCGAGCTGCACGAGGAGCACGGGCGGACGCTGGTCGCCGTGCTGCACGACCTCAACCACGCCGCCCGGTACGCCACGCATCTGATCGCGCTGCGCGAGGGGACGGTCGTCGCCGAGGGCGCGCCGAAGGACATCGTCACGGCCGAGCTGGTGGAGGAGGTCTTCGGGCTGCGCTGCCAGGTGATCGACGACCCGGAGACGGGCACGCCACTGGTGGTCCCGGCGGCGCGCACGGCACGCGCGCGCGTGGTGGCTACAGAAGCTTCCTGAGCTGGAACAGGTCGCGCAGGCCCGCCTCCAGCTTCACCCGGCCCGAGCCCCACGCCTTGGCGAAGTTGAGCTCGCCGTTGACCAGGGCCACCAGGTCGTCACCCTTCATGGTGAGTCTGATCTGGGCCTTCTCCGTCGGAGAGCCCTGGATCGTGTCCTGGACGACGATGCGGCCGCCGGTCATCCGGCCGACGAAGGTGATGTCGAGGTCGGTGATCCGGCAGCTCACCGAGCGGTCCAGGGACGTCGCGGTGCGGACGTCCCCCTCGGCGTGCTGCATGTTGTCCGAGAGCTTCTCGAGTGCGGCGCGGCACTCCTCGATCGTGGCCATCGGGATCGACGGTACCCCAGGGCTTCGGGGTAGCGTCTGGGCATGAGCGACACAGTGCCGGAGGGCGACGGCCCGCAGGAACCACCCGGGCCGGTGGACGAACCCGCGTACGACCCCGCCGCCCCCGCCCCGCTGAACGTCCCCCGCATCCCGACCGGCAACGCCGAGGTCGACGCCCAGCTGGAGCGGCTCGGCGACGCCGACCACCTCGCCACGGACGGACATCTCGAGGTGTACGAGGATGTACACCGGGGGCTGCGCGACGCGCTGACCGCGCTCGACGCCCGACCGGAACCTCCGGCGCCCTCACCGTCGTACGGCACGAGGGGGCCTTCACCCTCGTATGGCAACAGGAGCTGAACCGAACGTGGCAGGAGTCGCTCGTCGCCGTCTGGACGCGGAGCTGGTGCGCCGCAAGCTCGCGCGCTCGCGTGAGCACGCCGGGCAGCTGATCGCGGCCGGGCGGGTCACCGTCGGCAAGACCGTCGCGACCAAGCCGGCCACCCAGGTGGAGACCGCCGCGGCGATCGTCGTCGCGGCCGACGACAACGATCCCGACTACGTCTCGCGCGGCGGGCACAAGCTCGCGGGCGCCCTGCAGGCGTTCGTGCCGCGGGGGCTCGTCGTCGCGGGGCGGCGGGCGCTGGACGCCGGCGCCTCCACCGGCGGTTTCACGGATGTACTGCTGCGCTCGGGGGCCGCGCACGTCGTCGCCGTCGACGTCGGCTACGGACAACTCGCGTGGAGTCTGCAGAGCGATGAACGCGTCACCGTCAAGGACCGTACGAACGTACGCGAGTTGACGCTCGAAGCGATCGATGGGGAGCCTGTGGATCTTGTCGTGGGGGATCTGTCCTTCATCCCGCTCGGCCTGGTACTGCCCGCCCTGGTGCGGTGTGTGAAGCCGGATGCCGATCTGGTGATGATGGTCAAGCCGCAGTTCGAGGTGGGGAAGGAACGGCTGGGCAGCGGGGGAGTGGTACGGAGTCCGCAGTTGCGGGCGGAGGCGGTACGGGGTGTGGCCCACAAGGCGTGGGAACTCGGACTCGGGGTGAAGGGTGTCACCGCCAGTCCGCTGCCCGGACCCTCCGGGAACGTCGAGTACTTTCTGTGGCTGCGGGCCGGAGCACCCGAACTGGACCCGGCCGATGTCGATCGTGCAGTTGCGGAGGGGCCGCGTTGACACAGAACCGAGCTCGTACGGTTTTCCTGCTCGCCCACACGGGACGGCCGGCGGCCATCCGCAGCGCCGAGCTGGTCGTGAAGGGGCTGCTGCGCGAGGGGATCGGGGTACGGGTCCTGGAGTACGAGGCCGCCGACCTGCCGCTGCCGGAGGAGGTGGAGCTGGTCAAGGAGGCCACCGCCCAGTGCCTCGAGGGGTGCGAGCTGCTGATCGTGCTCGGCGGCGACGGGACGCTGCTGCGGGGTGCCGAGTTCGCTCGCGCGTCCGGGGTGCCGATGCTGGGCGTCAATCTCGGGAGCGTGGGGTTCCTCGCGGAGGCCGAGCGGGACGACCTCGACAAGGTCGTCGACCGGGTGGTGTCGAAGTCGTACGAGGTCGAGGAGCGGATGACCGTCGACGTCGTCGTTCACCGCAACGGGGACATCGTGCACACCGACTGGGCTCTGAACGAGGCGGCCGTGCAGAAGGCCGGGGCCGAGAAGCTGCTGGAGGTCGTGCTCGAGATCGACGGGCGGCCGGTCACGGGGTTCGGCTGCGACGGGATCGTGCTGTCCACGCCCACCGGGTCGACCGCCTACGCGTTCTCGGCGGGCGGGCCCGTGGTGTGGCCCGAGGTCGAGGCGCTGCTGATGGTGCCGATCTCCGCGCACGCGCTGTTCGCGAAGCCGCTGGTGACCTCGCCGAACTCCGTGCTCGCCGTCGAGCTGCTGCCCCACATTCCGCCGGGTGTGCTGTGGTGCGACGGGCGGCGGACGTTCGAGCTGCCGCCGGGGGCGCGGGTGGAGGTGCGGCGGGGTGCGGTGCCGGTGCGGCTGGCTCGGCTGCATCACGCGTCCTTCACCGACCGGCTGGTGGCGAAGTTCGCGCTGCCGGTTTCCGGATGGCGAGGAGCGCCGCACTGACCCTTCGGGACATCCACTCGCCCGAGTGACAGGGTGCCTCGCGTATCTCCGTCCCTACCTCGTAAGGTCGTAGCCGTGCTGGAAGAGATGCGGATACGGTCGCTCGGCGTCATCGACGACGCGGTCGTCGAGCTGTCGCCCGGGTTCACCGCCGTCACCGGTGAGACGGGTGCGGGCAAGACCATGGTCGTCACCAGTCTCGGGCTGTTGCTCGGCGGCCGGGCGGACGCGGCGTTGGTGCGGATCGGGGCCGAGAAGGCCGTCGTCGAGGGCCGGATCACCGTGCCCGCGGACGCCTCCTCCGTGGTGCGGGCCGAGGAGGCCGGGGCCGAGCTCGACGACGGGGCCCTGTTGATCAGCCGTACCGTTTCCGCCGAGGGGCGGTCGCGGGCGCATGTGGGCGGGCGGAGCGTGCCGGTGGGGCTGCTCGCCGACCTGGCCGACGACCTGGTGGCCGTGCACGGACAGACCGACCAGCAGGGACTGCTGAAGCTGTCCCGGCAGCGGCAGGCGCTCGACCGGTACGCCGGTGAGGCCGTGGCGGGGCCGCTCGCCAAGTACGGCGAGGCCCATCGCCGGCTGCGGGCCGTCTCCGTCGAGCTGGAGGAGATCGTCACGCGCGCGCGTGAGCGGGCCCAGGAGGCCGACATGCTGCGCTACGGCCTCGAGGAGATCGCCGGCGTCGAGCCGCGGGCCGGGGAGGACGTCGAGCTGGCCGAGGAGGCGGAGCGGCTCGGGCACGCGGAGGCGCTGTCGTCCGCCGCCACGGCCGCGCATGCCGCCCTCGCCGGCAATCCCGAGGACCCCGAGGGCATCGACGCCGCCACGCTCGTCGCGGGGGCCCAGCGGGCGCTGGACGCCGTGCGGTCGCACGATCCCGCGCTGTCCGCGCTCGCCGACCGCATCGGGGAGATCGGGATTCTCCTGGGAGACGTGGCCGGGGAGTTGGCTGGCTACGCCGACGACCTGGACGCGGATCCCCTGCGGCTGGCGGCGGTTGAGGAACGGCGGGCCGCGCTCACGGGGTTGACCCGCAAGTACGGCGAGGACGTCAACGCCGTGCTGGCGTGGGCCGAGCGGAGCGCGGCACGGCTGACCGAGCTGGACGGTGACGACGAGCGGATCGACGAGCTCACCGCGGAGCGGGACGCGCTGCGTTCCGAACTGGGCGGGCTGGCACAGGCGTTGACGGACGCGCGGGCGGAGGCCGCCGAGCGGTTCGCCGCGGCCGTGACCGCGGAGCTGGCCTCGCTCGCCATGCCGCACGCGCGCGTGTCGTTCGAGATCCGGCAGACCGAGGATCCCGAGGGCGTGGAGGTCGGCGGGCGCGCGGTCGCCTACGGGCCGTCCGGTGCCGACGAGGTGGAGCTGCTGCTCGCCCCGCATCCGGGGGCGCCGCCGCGGCCCATCGCCAAGGGGGCGTCCGGTGGTGAGCTCTCGCGCGTGATGCTCGCCGTCGAGGTCGTCTTCGCGGGGACGGATCCGGTGCCGACGTACCTCTTCGACGAGGTCGACGCCGGTGTCGGCGGCAAGGCGGCCGTCGAGATCGGGCGGCGGCTGGCCAGGCTCGCCAAGACCGCGCAGGTCGTCGTCGTGACCCATCTCCCGCAGGTCGCCGCCTTCGCCGACCGGCAGTTGTTGGTCGAGAAGACCAACGACGGGTCCGTGACCCGCTCCGGCGTGAAGGTGCTGGAGGGCGAGGAGCGGGTCCGGGAACTGTCCCGGATGCTCGCCGGGCAGGAGGACTCGGAGACGGCCCGGGCCCATGCGGAGGAGCTGCTGGCCACGGCTCGCGCGGACGTGTAGGAGCCGGTGGGGGTGAGTCTCATCACGCGCTCCGTGGGCGGCCGTTGGGACCGGGCGAACGGTCGCTGAGGTCTGTGGTGCGCCCGGGGCGCCTGTGCCGTCCGCGCGCACCAACACTCCACCGGACCGTCGCGGAACGCCCCCTTCTCACTCGTGTGAGTGACCCGGCCCCGGTCTCCGAGCGTTGCCCGGCGCCTCCGCGGTGCCGGAACACCCGTACGTGCTGGCATCCTTGAGTTGGTACGTGGAGGAAACAGCGCGGTACACCCCCACCGCCCGGTCCTTCTGTACCTTCTTCGTGACCGCCCGACGCCGAACCAGGAGCCCCGGCCACGTGAGCCCCGTCAGCAGCCCTACGCCGCACGGTCAGTCGTCGCTGCGCACCGTGCAGGTGCTGGGCGGCGGCAACGCCGGCAGCAGCGCGCATGTGCGCTCGCTGGCCTCCGGGCTCGTCGCGAGGGGCGTGCGGGTGACGGTGTGCGCCCCCGTCGAGGCCGATCACCTCTACGACTTCACGGGCACCGGCGCCGAACACGTGCACGTGCCCCGCAGCAGCGACCCGGGGTCCGTGGCCGTGCTGCGGGAGGCCTGCAGGGACGCCGACCTGGTGCACGCTCATGGACTGCACGCCTCATTCCGCGCCGCCCTCGCGCTCAGCGGACGGCGCACCCCGCTGGTCGTCACCTGGCACAACCACGCGCGGGCCGAGGGGGCCCGGGCGCATCTGCTGCGTCTGCTGGAGCGGCGGGTGGTAAAGGCGGCCACCGTGGTGCTCGGTACGACCTCGGACCTCGTGGACCGCGCGCGCCGGACCGGAGCGCGCGACGCACGGCTCGCCGCCGTGGCGCTGCCCGGCCGCCGCGGCACCGCCGAGCACGACGACCCGGAGCGGCTCGGCTCCAAGATCCGGGCCGAACTCGGCGCCACCGGGCGCCCGTTGCTGATGGCCGTCGGTTCGCTCGACCGGCACCGCGGTTACGACACCCTCCTGGACGCCACCCGCGCCTGGTGCCGCCTCGACCCCGTGCCGCTCGTCGTCATCGCCGGCGAAGGCCCGCTGCGGGGCGTCCTGCAGCGCCGTATCGAGGACGAGGAACTGCCCGTACGGCTCCTCGGGCGGCGCGACGACGCGAGCGAGCTGCTCACCGCCGCCGATGTGGCACTGCTGCCCAGCAGTTGGGAGTCCCGCTCCGTGCTCGTGCAGGAAGCCCTGCACGCGCGTGTGCCGCTCGTCGCGACCCGTGTCGGCGGCGTCCCCGAACTCGTCGGCGACGCCGCGGAACTCGTCCCGTACGGCGACGCGAAGGCCCTCGCCGACGCCGTCACCCGGCTCCTCGCCGACCCCGTCCGACGCGAACTCCTGAAGGACAGGGGCACCCGGCAGGCCGCCACCTGGCCGACCGAGGACGAGACGGTCGCCCAGGTACTGAGCGTCTACGACGAGTTGACGCAGCCCCGACCCCTCATTTAGGGATCTAGGGCACGTGTCGGCGCGCCCTGAGCGCCAGGCTCAACGCCAGTACGGTCTGTGGGTCTTCGAGGTCCGTGCCGAGCAACTCGCCGATGCGGGCGAGGCGGTTGTAGAGCGTCTGCCGGTTGAGGTGGAGTTCGCGGGCCGTTTCCGCCTTGCGGCCCGCGTGCGCCAGGTACGTCTCCAGGGTGGGCAGCAGGGGCGGCCGGGAGCGGTCGTCGTGGTCGCGCAGGGGGCCGATCGCGCGGTCGACGAAGGCCGCGAGGTCGGGGTGGTCCCGCAGCCGCCACAGCAGGAGGTCGATGTCGAGGCGGCGGGCGTCGTACCAGGGACGGTCGGTCAGGCCCTGCGCCGCCGTCGCCGTCTCCGCCGCGTGCCGCAGCCCCGCCGACGCTGCCGCCCAGCCGCCCGCGACGCCCACGACCACCACCGGCGGCTGCGCCCCCGGCCGCTGCATGCCGGCCCGCTCCACGCCGGCCCGCAGCGCCGCCGCCACCCGGTCCGCGACCGCCGGGCGCTCCGACTCCGACCGCAGGCCCAGCAGGACGAGGACACGGCCCTCGACGGGCCGTACGCCCAGCAGCACCGGCACCCCCACCGAGGCCAGTTCCTCGGAGACGGCACGCGCCAGCACCGCCCAGCCGCCCCCGGGCGACAGGGCGTCCCCGAGCCGCATGACGACCGGCAGCAGCGGACTGGTGCCGGGCTTGAAGCCCAGCACGCGCGCCTGCGCCGGCGCGTCCTCGGCGGTGATCCGGCCCTCGGCGAGGTCGGTGAGGAAGTCGCCGCGCCCGCGCGCCGCCAGCTCCTCCTCCTGCCGGGCCTGCATCAGCACCACGGCGAGGATGCCCGCAGCCCGCTCGGCCGCCATCCGGTGGACCGGCACCAGCGGCGCCCTTACGGGCAGCAACACCAGCCGTGCCCGCACGGAACCGGTCCCCGGGCCGCCCCCGGGGACGTCCACCAGCACGGAGCCGGACGGCGGGGTCTCCTTGTGCTGGCCGCGTAGCCCCTCCCACACCTGGAGCGGGTCCGCGCCCTCGGGGCCCTCCCCGGCGGCGTACAGGAGCTGGCCGTCGGGTGTCTCCAGGAAGACCGGGTTGCCGCAGAAGCCGGCCAGGATGCCCAGCACCTGGGGCACCCCGCCGCCGCCCAGCAGGGCCTCCGTACAGCGGCGGTGCACCTCCTCGGCCCGCTGGAGCAGCGCGTAGTGGCCGTTGACGATCTCGGTGTGGATCTCCTCGGTGACCGTCACGAAGGGCACCTCGCGGTGCAGCTGGACCAGCGGCAGACCGGCCGCGCGTGCCGTGTCGACGAGGGCCGCGGGCAGACGTGTGAAGCGCGGGCCCAGCTCGACGACGAGGGCGGCGATACCGCGTTCGGCCAGGGTGCGGACGAACACGCGCTGGTCGGCCGGGCGGGTGCCGAGTCCGTAGCCGGTGGTCAGCAGCAGCTCGCCGCCCTTGAGCAGCGAGGCGATGTTGGGCACCTCGCCCGCGTGCACCCAGCGCACGGTGCGCTGCAGCCGGTCGGCGCCCGCGAGCACCTCGGGCAGCCCGCTGCGCAGCCCGGGCAGCTCCAGCGCCCGCTGAACGGTGATTCCGGCGCCCTGGGTGGCGGGTCTGCTGTCCGTGCCGCTGTCCATAGCCGGACGCTACCTGCGCGGATGCCGCCACAACAGCTCAGGGCCGACGCGAGCGCCCTCGGGGCACGGGGAATTGCTTGACCGGCCGGGGCGGCACCGCGAGGCGCGGACGTCCTCGAGGCTCCCCCGGCGGGGCGGCTGAGCGCTCCGCCGGAAGCGCGGCGAGGGGCCGTCGGCCGACGTGGACCCACCCGCGCCGACCCAGCCGGGGGCGTCCTGGGCGATCGAAACGTCCGCGGCGCCGTCGTGGCTGGTCGCGCCCACGTGGCGGAGCCGCATGTCGACCGCCGGCCCCGCACCCCGTCGAACGCCACCGAACCGCGGCGGACCCGCCAGGTCCGTTCAGCCGCCGTAGGCGCCCGATGCCGTCAGGCGCAGGGCCGTGTCGATGAGCGGCACGTGGCTGAAGGCCTGGGGGAAGTTGCCCACCTGGCGCTTGAGACGCGGGTCCCACTCCTCGGCGAGCAGCCCGAGGTCGTTGCGGAGCGAGAGCAGCTTCTCGAAGAGCTTCCTCGCCTCGTCCACGCGGCCGATCATCGCCAGGTCGTCGGCCATCCAGAACGAGCAGGCCAGGAAGGCCCCCTCGTCGCCGGGCAGGCCGTCGACGCCCTCGCTGTCGCCCTCGGTCGGGTAGCGCAGGATGAAGCCGTCCGGGGTCGACAGCTCGCGCTGGATGGCCTCGATGGTGCCGATGACGCGCTTGTCGTCGGGCGGCAGGAAACCCATCTGCGGGATCAGCAGCAGCGAGGCGTCGAGCTCCTTGGAGCCGTACGACTGCGTGAAGGTGTTGCGCTCCTTGTCGTAACCCCTTTCGCACACGTCCCGGTGGATCTCGTCGCGCAGCTCCTTCCAGCGCTCCAGCGGGCCGTCCGCGTCGCCGGACTCGATGAGCTTGATGGTGCGGTCGACGGCGACCCAGGCCATCACCTTGGAGTGGACGAAGTGCCGGCGCGGGCCGCGCACCTCCCAGATGCCCTCGTCCGGCTCGTCCCAGTGCTGTTCCAGGTAGCGGATCAGCTTCAGCTGGAGGAGGGAGGCGTAGTCGCTGCGGGCCAGGCCCGTCATGTGGCCGAGGTGCAGGGCCTCGGTGACCTCGCCGTACACGTCGAGCTGGAGCTGGTGGGCGGCGCCGTTGCCGACGCGCACCGGCGCCGAGTTCTCGTAGCCGGGCAGCCAGTCCAGCTCCGCCTCGCCCAGCTCGCGCTCGCCCGCGATGCCGTACATGATCTGCAGGTTCTCGGGGTCGCCGGCGACCGCCCGCAGCAGCCACTCGCGCCAGGCGCGGGCCTCCTCGCGGTAACCGGTGCGCAGCAGCGAGGACAGGGTGATGGCCGCGTCACGCAGCCAGGTGTAGCGGTAGTCCCAGTTGCGGACGCCGCCGATGTCCTCGGGGAGGGAGGTCGTCGGCGCGGCGACGATGCCGCCGGTCGGGGCGTACGTCAGCGCCTTCAGCGTGATCAGCGAGCGGATCACCGCCTCGCGGTAGGGGCCGTGGTACGTACAGTGCTCGACCCACTCCCGCCAGAAGTCCTCCGTAGCCTCCAGGGAGGCCTCCGGCTCCGGCAGCGGCGGGGGCTCCTTGTGCGAGGGCTGCCAGGAGATGGTGAAGGCGATCCGGTCACCGGGGGCGACCGTGAAGTCCGAGTACGTCGTCAGCGACTTGCCGTAGGTCTCGCACTCGGTGTCGTACCAGACCGAGTCGGGGCCGGCGACGGCGACCGTACGGCCGTCGTGCTTGTGCACCCAGGGCACGACACGGCCGTACGAGAAACGCATGCGCAGGGCCGAGCGCATGGGGACGCGGCCCGAGACGCCCTCGACGATCCGGATCAGCTGCGGGGCGCCGTCACGCGGGGGCATGAAATCGGTCACTCGGACCGTGCCGCGCGGGGTGTCCCACTCGGATTCCAGGATCAGCGAGTCGCCGCGGTAGCCGCGCCGGGCCGCCCGCGGGGGCTGGGCGTCGGAGGCGTGGGCGGGGCCCAGCCGCCAGAAACCGTGCTCCTCGGTGCCCAGCAGACCGGCGAAGATGGCATGCGAGTCGAAGCGCGGCAGGCACAGCCAGTCCACCGTGCCGTCCCGGCAGACCAGGGCAGCGGTCTGCATGTCTCCGATGAGTGCGTAGTCTTCGATGCGCCCGGCCACGTGCAACTCCAGTCGAACGGCCACGTCACCCCCAGCAGGGGGCTGTCGCTATTGCGGTCAAGGGGTCGTTGTAATGCGTCGTTGAGCGGTGAAGCAAAGCAGTCGTGCCTGCCGTGTGGCAAAACGACAATTGATGCTCAACGAACTGACGAGCTCTCGTTGTTCCGGTCATCACGTGCGGGGGTGGTGACGTGTATCCGGCCGGGCTCGGCAGCGAGTGTCCGAGCAGGATACGACGCACGTAGATGATCTGTGTGCCGCTCCCGGCAACCGGGATCGGCCGAACGGGTGAGCAACCGTCGGGAAACAGCGGAAGAAGTGCACGTCCGTGGCGGTCCGTGTGCGGAGCGTGCCCGGAAGCCGTCGGCTGCGGTCGCTGATACCCTGGTAGCCCGTGGACCGGTGGGCGAGAAAACCCCGGAACCGCAACCCAGACCGCGACCACGGGAGCCCCCTCTTGGCCATGCCGCCGCATGTTTTTCGAAACAGCACAGCCACGACGACCAAGCACATCTTCGTCACCGGGGGTGTCGCCTCCTCCCTGGGCAAGGGCCTGACGGCCTCCAGCCTCGGCATGCTGCTCAAGGCGCGCGGCCTCAGGGTCGTGATGCAGAAGCTCGACCCGTATCTGAACGTGGACCCGGGCACGATGAACCCCTTCCAGCACGGTGAGGTCTTCGTCACGAACGACGGGGCGGAGACCGACCTGGACATCGGACACTACGAGCGCTTCCTCGACCGTGACTTGGACGGCTCCGCCAATGTCACTACGGGACAGGTCTACTCGACGGTGATCGCCAAGGAGCGGCGCGGCGAGTACCTCGGTGACACCGTGCAGGTCATCCCGCACATCACCAACGAGATCAAGCACCGGATCCGCCGGATGGCGACCGACGAGGTCGACGTCGTCATCACGGAGGTCGGCGGCACGGTCGGTGACATCGAGTCGCTGCCGTTCCTGGAGACGGTGCGCCAGGTGCGGCACGAGGTCGGCCGTGACAACGTCTTCGTCGTCCACATCTCCCTCCTGCCCTACATCGGCCCGTCGGGAGAGCTGAAGACGAAGCCGACCCAGCACTCGGTTGCGGCCCTGCGCAACATCGGTATCCAGCCGGACGCCATCGTGCTGCGCTGCGACCGCGAGGTGCCGACCGCGATCAAGCGCAAGATCTCCCTGATGTGCGACGTCGACGAGGCCGCCGTGGTGGCCTGTCCCGACGCCCGCTCGATCTACGACATCCCGAAGACCGTGCACGGCGAGGGCCTGGACGCCTATGTCGTCCGCAAGCTGGACCTGCCCTTCCGCGACGTGGACTGGACGACCTGGGACGACCTGCTCGACCGCGTCCACAACCCCGACCACGAGATCACCCTCGCCCTGGTCGGCAAGTACATCGACCTGCCCGACGCCTACCTCTCGGTCACCGAGGCCCTGCGCGCCGGCGGCTTCGCCAACAAGGCCCGCGTGAAGATCAAGTGGGTCACCTCCGACGACTGCAAGACCCCGGCCGGCGCCAAGGCGCAGCTGGCGGACGTCGACGGCATCTGCATCCCCGGCGGCTTCGGCGACCGCGGTGTGCTCGGCAAGGTCGGCGCGATCAGGTACGCCCGCGAGAACAGGATCCCGCTGCTCGGCCTCTGTCTGGGCCTGCAGTGCATCGTGATCGAGGCCGCGCGCAACCTGGCCGACATCGGCGACGCCAACTCCACCGAGTTCGACCCGGCCACCGCCCACCCGGTCATCTCCACCATGGCCGAGCAGCTGGACATCGTCGCCGGCGAGGGGGACATGGGCGGAACGATGCGCCTGGGCATGTATCCGGCCAAGCTGGCCGAGGGCTCCATCGTGCGCGAGGTGTACGACGGCAAGGAGTACGTCGAGGAGCGGCACCGCCACCGCTACGAGGTCAACAACGCCTACCGCGCGGAGCTGGAGAAGAAGGCGGGCATCCTGTTCTCCGGCACGTCGCCCGACGGCAAGCTCGTGGAGTACGTGGAGTACCCCCGCGAGGTGCACCCTTATCTGGTCGCCACCCAGGCGCACCCCGAACTGCGCTCGCGTCCGACCAGGCCGCACCCGCTGTTCGCGGGCCTGGTGAAGGCCGCCGTCGAGCGGAAGAACTCCGACTGACACAACGGTTGTACGGTGGCCGGGGCGCGCGCATTCAAAAGGTGAGCGCCCCGGCTGCTCTTTTTTGCATGTGGGGAAGGACAGGGCATGACGATCAAGGACACTCCCGAGGAGTGGGAGATCCGGGCGACGAGGACCCCCTTCGTGGGCAACAAGACCTCCGTCCGCACGGACGACGTGGTCATGCCCGACGGAACGGTCGTCCACCGCGACTACCAGGTCCACCCGGGCTCGGTCGGCGTCCTCGCCCTGGACGACGAGGGACGTGTCCTGGTGATCCGCCAGTACCGCCATCCCGTGCGCCGGAAGCTCTGGGAGATCCCGGCCGGCCTGCTCGACGTGCCCGGTGAGAACCCGCTGCACGCGGCCCAGCGCGAGCTGTACGAGGAGGCGCACGTCAAGGCCGAGGACTGGCGGGTGCTGGCCGACGTCTACACCACCCCGGGCGGCTCCGACGAGGCCGTGCGGATCTTCCTGGCCCGGGATCTGTCCGAGGCGGAGGGCGAGCGCTTCGCGGTCGAGCACGAGGAGATCGACCTGGAGTACGACCGTGTGCCGCTCGACGAGCTGGCCCGGGGCGTCCTCGCGGGTGACCTGCACAACAACTGCCTCGTGGTGGGCGTCCTTTCGCTCATCGCGGCGCAGAACGGCGACGGGCTCGACGCGCTGCGTCCGGCCGAGGCGCCGTGGCCCGCGCGTCCGTTCGAGTCCTGAACACTTCCCGGCGTGTCGGTGTGACCATCGGCTGATCCGATCGAGGGACCTGTCCGCCGCGCTCCACCAGGAACGTTGCAGAGCGTGAACTAGGCTCTGCCCCATGCCCGGACCGGGGTCCCGGCGGGTTTGCGTGCGGTGGGACGGGAGTGTGGCCCGTGACGGATCAGGCGGTGGACACAGAAGGCGGCGCACGGCTGTCGGTAAGTCAGTTCCTGGGCCGTACAAGGGAGTTGAAGGAGCTGCGCGCCGACATCGAGCGCGCCGGCCTGGACACCCTCTCCGGGAGGAAACCCCCACGCGCGCGCGTCCTGCTCATCGCCGGAAAGCCCGGCTCCGGACGCACCGCGCTCGCCGAGGAACTCGTGCGACAGGTCGCGGACCGTTACGACGACGGAGTGCTGCGCGCCCGGCTGAGCGAGCCCGACGGCACCCCCGTCCCCGTCGAGCACGCCGCCCGTGAGCTGCTGGCCGCCCTGGACCTGCCCACGCCCGCCGGAGCCGCCGCCGACGACCTGACCGAGGTCCTGCGCACCGCCCTCGCCGACCGGCGGGTCCTGCTGCTGCTCGACGACGCGGCCGACGCCGAGCAGGTCGACGCCCTCCTCCCGGACACACCCGACTGCCTGGTGGTCGCCGTGTCCGGCGGCCCCCTCACCGGCATCTCCGACGTCCGCCCCTGCACCCTGGGCGGCCTCGACACCAAGTCCGGCCTGGAGCTGCTCACCCGCCACACCGGTTCGGTCCGCATCACCGTCGACCCCCGTGCCGCCGAGGGCCTGGTCGAGGAGTGCCAGGGGCAGCCCGCCGTGCTGACGCTGGCCGGCGGCTGGCTCGCCGCGCGCCCCAAGGCGGCCGTCGCCGACCTGGCCAAGCAGCTGCACAGCGAGGACGGCGAGGGCACCCCGCTCAGCCGGGTCTTCCGGCTCGTCCACCACTCGCTGCCCCCGGCCTCCGCCCGGATACTGCGACTGCTCTCGCTGGCCCCGGCCGGCCTTGTCGACCCGCACACCGCCGCGGCGCTGGCCGGCTGCTCCGTCGACGGCGCGCGGGCCGCCCTGGACGACTTCGTCGCCCTCGGCCTGCTGCACACCGTGGACTCGCCGCTGCCCCAGTACGAGGTGCCCGGCTGTCTGCACCCCCTGCTCAGAAGGCTGGCCGCGAGCCAGGACCGCCCCGGCGAGCTCCAGCTGGCCCGCGCCCGGATGCTGGAGCGGACGGTACGCCTGCTGCAGGCCTGCCGGACCATCACCGAGACCGACGACCCCGAGGCCCGCGAGAAGCTGCAGGCGATGCCCCGCTCGCTGCGCTTCCCGAGCCCCCGGGCCGCAGAGGAGTGGCTGCGCATCCGGCGGCCCGCGCTGCTGGCCTCCGCCCGGGCCGCGGTGGCCGACGGGGAGCTGGACACCCTCGCCAGGCGACTGATGTCCCAGCTGGTCAGGGCGATGGTGGCGCACTTCGGCACCCAGGCCGCCGCGCCCGACCTGTACGGCGTCCACGCGCTGGTCCTCGATGTCGCCGAGCGCCGGAAGCTGCCCCGCGAGAAGGCCGCCGCGCTGTTGAACCTGGGCGATCTGGACGGCCAGACGGGCCGTACGGCGCAGGCTCTGGTGCGGTATCGGGCCGCGCTGGACGCCGGACGCGAGGCGAACGACCCGTACGCGACCGGGCGCGCGATGGAATCCGTAGGTGGCGCGCATCTGGAGCTCGAGGACTACGACCGGGCCGCCGACTGGTTCGGCCGGGCCCTGGCCCAGCGGCTGGCCCGGGACGAGCGCGCCGAGGCCGCCCGGCTGTACGGCCGTATCGCCGCCGCCCACACCTACGCGGGCCGCTACGGCGAGGCGCAGCGCAACTGGCGGGCCGCTGCCGCCGGGTACCGCAAGAACGGCGATGTGGCGGCCCACGCCCGGGCGTTGAGCGAGCTCGCGCGCGTCCAGGAGTACGCGGGGCGGCCCGAGGAGTCGCTGCGCACCTGCCACGAGGCGCTGGAGTGGGCGCGCCGGGCCGAGGACGAGCGGCTGCAGGCCGCGCTGCAGTTGCGGCTCGCCGACACGCTGGAGCACCTCGGCGATCCTGCGGCCGCCGCGCTGCACCGGGGACGGGCCGAGCGCCTCCTCGGTGACGAGCCGGAACGGGCCGATGACACGAAACAAGCCGCTGATGCCTGCGAAATCCGTAGTACATCCGCTGAAGATTGATGCAATGAAAGGCTAGACAGCGGGAACACCTTCATTAAACTGGCTCTGCCGCCTTCTCCTGCGGTGTCTCCCGGTGTGTTCCGTCATGCCTGGGTACGTGTTGTATTGCCCCACATCCACTGAGCCAAGGACCGTGATCCACGTGAAGGTCGGCATCCCCCGCGAGGTCAAGAACAACGAGTTCCGGGTGGCCATCACCCCCGCCGGGGTGCACGAGCTCGTGCGCCACGGCCACCAGGTCGTCATCGAGCGGGGCGCCGGCCTCGGCTCGTCGATCCCGGACGACGAGTACACCGCCGAGGGCGCCCTGATCCTGGACACCGCCGACGAGGTCTGGGCCACCGCCGACCTGCTGCTGAAGGTCAAGGAGCCGATCGCCGAGGAGTACCACCGCCTCCGCAAGGACCAGACGCTCTTCACCTACCTGCACCTGGCCGCGTCCAAGGAGTGCACCGACGCGCTCATCGAGTCCGGCACCACGGCGATCGCCTACGAGACCGTCGAGCTGCCCAGCCGCGCCCTGCCGCTGCTCGCGCCCATGTCCGAGGTCGCGGGCCGGCTGGCCCCGCAGGTCGGCGCCTACCACCTGATGCGCTCGGTCGGCGGCCGCGGTGTGCTGCCCGGCGGTGTCCCCGGCACCCAGCCCGCGCGTGCCGTCGTCATCGGCGGCGGTGTCTCCGGCTGGAACGCCACCCAGATCGCCGTCGGCATGGGCTTCCACGTCACCCTGCTCGACCGCGACATCAACAAGCTCCGTGAGGCCGACAAGGTCTTCGGCACCAAGGTCCGGGCGATCATGTCCAACGCCTTCGAGCTGGAGAAGGCCGTCCTGGACGCCGACCTCGTCATCGGCGCCGTGCTCATCCCGGGCGCCAAGGCCCCGAAGCTGGTCACCAACGAGCTGGTCGCCCGGATGAAGCCCGGAAGTGTCCTTGTCGACATCGCGATCGACCAGGGCGGCTGCTTCGAGGACTCCCGTCCCACCACCCACGCCGAGCCGACCTTCACGGTCCACGACTCGGTCTTCTACTGCGTCGCCAACATGCCCGGCGCGGTGCCCAACACCTCCACCTACGCGCTGACCAACGCCACGCTGCCCTACATCGTCGAACTCGCCGACCACGGCTGGGTGGAGGCGCTGCGCCGCGACCCCGCGCTGGCCAAGGGGCTCAACACCCATGACGGCAAGGTCGTTTACCGCGAGGTGGCTCAGGCGCACGGACTGGAGCACGTGGAGCTGGAGACGCTGCTCGGCTGAGCCCGATCGGGCCGAAAACGTAAGTCACCTTTTCGTAAAGGCGATACGTCAACAAGGCGCGTCAACCGTGCGCACCCGGCCGGACCTTGCCCCACAAGGTCCGGCCGGATGTGTGTATGGTCACTTTGCGCCTCTCGGTCAACTCGCCTCGAACGTAACCCTTCGACCGATTCGCACACCGGCGGAACCTGCCGTGCGACGGCCGTACGCCCTTGACAGCGGGATGTTTCATTGCCGACACATCGGGCCGGGTCCGGCGGATTGTGTTGCTGCGGACGCCCGACACGCCATAGAGTCGCCAACCGTCGGCATGGTGCCACGCTGACCTTGTCTAGAAGTTTCCTGGTCCCCAAGGAGGTAAGACGACTTGTGAATGAGTCGACATTTTCTCCCGGGGGTGGTCAACCAGGAATGCCTACGCGGGGCCCCGGTCCCGCGGGGCTCGAGGCTGTCGGCTCCGTCGCTGTCCGAACCTTCGCAGCCCAACAGAGCCAGACCGTCCCCCGCATGGTTCTGTCAGCACCCCAGAGCATGGATGGCCATCACGTGAACGCCATGGCCGGCGACGGAAGTGGCGCGCCCCACAACCACTTCGCCGACTACGACGAACTGCCCGAAGGGCACTTCTACGACCCCGACGCGGAGTACGAGCCGGATCCCGAGTACGCGGCCACGCTCGCGCCCGACGCTGCCCGCCAGCGCCGTGAGCGCATCGGCCCGACCGGGCGCCCGCTGCCGTACTTCCCGATCCCGGGCCCGCTGACCGACCACGGCCCCGCGAAGATCATCGCGATGTGCAACCAGAAGGGCGGCGTGGGCAAGACGACGTCGACCATCAACCTGGGTGCCGCGCTCGCGGAGTACGGCCGGCGTGTGCTGCTCGTGGACTTCGACCCGCAGGGCGCGCTGTCGGTGGGCCTCGGTGTCAACCCGATGGAGCTCGACCTCACCGTCTACAACCTGCTCATGGAGCGGGGCATGGCGGCCGACGAGGTGCTCCTGAAGACGGCGGTCCCCAACATGGACCTGCTGCCCAGCAACATCGACCTGTCGGCGGCGGAGGTCCAGCTGGTCTCCGAGGTCGCGCGCGAGTCCACGCTGCAGCGCGCCCTGAAGCCGCTCATGGCCGACTACGACTACATCGTGATCGACTGTCAGCCCTCGCTGGGTCTGCTCACCGTGAACGCCCTGACGGCGGCGCACAAGGTGATAGTGCCCCTCGAGTGCGAGTTCTTCGCGCTGCGCGGTGTCGCGCTGCTCACCGAGACCATCGAGAAGGTCCAGGAGCGGCTCAACCCGGAGCTGGAGCTCGACGGGATCCTCGCCACGATGTACGACTCGCGCACGGTCCACAGCCGCGAGGTGCTGGCCCGCGTGGTCGAGGCCTTCGACGACCACGTCTACCACACGGTCATCGGCCGCACGGTCCGCTTCCCGGAGACCACGGTCGCGGGCGAGCCGATCACCACCTACGCCTCCAACTCCGTCGGCGCCGCCGCCTACCGCCAGCTCGCCAGGGAGGTGCTCGCCCGGTGTCACGCCGAGTGAGTCTGCCGGGGGCCGACGAACTCTTCCGTACGACAGGGGGAATGGCGCTCCAGCCGTCCACTCCGCGGCGGGGGGCCAACGGCGAAGCCCCTGTGCCCGCGCCCGCCGGGGAGAGCGACCCGGCCGCCGCCGGGCCCGAGGACGCGCCGCAGTCGGTGCCCGCGCAGGGCGGCGACGGCGAGGGCGCGGAGCATGTGGCGGCGGAGCCCGAGCCGTCCGACGTGGGCGAGTCCCGGGATCGGCCGGCCCGCCGTCAGACGGCGCAGGAAGGTTCTGCCGCGGCCGACGCGGGCGCCCAGCCGCGCAAACGCGGGCGGGCGGCCAACCGGCGCCCCAGCGGGCGGGAACGGCACGACGAGAAGATCACCGTGTACGTGTCCGCCGAGGAGCTGATGGATCTGGAGCACGCGCGTCTGGTGCTCCGGGGCGAGCACGGACTGGCCGTCGACCGGGGGCGCATAGTGCGCGAGGCGGTCGCCGTGGTCCTGGCCGACCTGGAGTCCCGCGGGGACGCGAGCATCCTCGTACGCCGACTGCGCGGGCGGTAGACGGTAGCCTGCGGGGGCCATGACCTCGAACGACGTTTCCAGCCCCGGCCCCGGCGCCGGCCGCAGGCGTGCGCTGGGGCGGGGACCGGGCGCGGGCGCTCCGCGGGTCGAGCCGACGCCCCCGACGCCGGAGGAACAGGCCGCGGCGGAGCCGACGACCCCGGAAGCCCTGACCGAGGCCGGCGAGGAACGCACCGAGGAGCGATCCACATCCGCGGCGACGGGGTCCGGGCCGGTCGAGCGGGAGGTACGTGAGCGGGGTCCGGTCGGGGCGGAGGCCATCGGCGCCGCAGCAGCCGCATTCGAGGCCGTCGATCCCGCGGCAGCCGTATGTGAGGCCGTCCAGCCCGGGGTGGCGGGGGCAGAGGTGCTCGGGCCTCGGGTGGCTGAGGCGGAAGCGCTCGGGGCCGGTGCGGCTGGGGCAGAGGTCGTCGAGCCGGATGCGATCGGGCATCTCACTGGCGAAGGGGCGGGGACGCCCGAGCAGGCAGCCGACGCCTCTGACGTGATCCCCGAGCCGGCGAACACGCCTGCCGAGACAGGGGACGTCCCGCGGGAGCCGGCACCGGGCGCCGAGAGCGCAGCCTCCGCACCCCTCGCCGACCCGGACAAAGCCGACCACGGTGTCTTCAAGGTGCGGCTCTCCAACTTCGAGGGTCCCTTCGATCTGCTCCTGCAGCTGATCTCCAAGCACAAGCTGGACGTCACCGAGGTCGCGCTGTCCAAGGTGACCGACGAGTTCATGGCGCACATCCGCGCCATGGGGCCGGACTGGGACCTCGATCAGACGACCGAGTTCCTGGTCGTCGCGGCCACGTTGCTCGACCTGAAGGCCGCCCGGCTGCTGCCGTCCGCGGAGGTCGAGGACGAGGCCGATCTCGCCCTCCTCGAAGCACGCGACCTGCTCTTCGCCCGGCTGCTGCAGTACCGCGCGTACAAACAGATCGCCGACATCTTCAGCCGGCGGCTGGAGGACGAGGCCCGCCGCTACCCCCGCACCGTCGGACTGGAGCCGCACCACGCCGAGCTGCTGCCAGAGGTCGTCATCAGCATCGGCCCGGAGGGGTTCGCCCGGCTCGCGGTCAAGGCCATGCAGCCGAAGCCCAGGCCGCAGGTCTACGTCGACCACATCCACGCCCCGCTGGTCAGCGTCCAGGAGCAGGCCCGCATCGTGATCGACCGGCTCCGGGAACTCGGCGCGGCCAGCTTCCGCTCCCTCGTCGAGGACACCGACGACACCCTCACCGTCGTAGCCAGGTTCCTGGCGCTTCTGGAGCTGTACCGGGAGAAGGCCGTAGCGCTCGACCAGGAGACCGCCCTCGGGGAGCTGATCGTGCGGTGGACCGGCGGCGAGGGGGAGACCAGGCCGATGGTGACCGACGAGTTCGACCGACCGCCCGAGCCGCCCAAGGAGGACAAGCCGTGAGCGAGGAGACGACCGAGCTGCCGGCCGGCCTGCGCGCCGTCGCCGATCTCGAGCTCAAGCCCGCCCTGGAGGCCGTCCTGATGGTCGTGGACGAGCCCGCCACCGAGGAGCACCTCGCGAAGATCCTGGAGCGCCCGAAGCGCCAGATCGGCGACGCGCTGCGGGCGCTGGCCGACGACTACACCGTGCAGGGCCGCGGCTTCGAGCTGCGCTTCGTCGCGGGCGGCTGGCGTTTCTACAGCCGCGCCGAGTACGCCCCGGCCGTGGAACGCCTGGTCCTGGAGGGCCAGACGGCCCGGCTCACCCAGGCCGCCCTGGAGACGCTCGCGGTCGTCGCCTACCGCCAGCCGGTCAGCCGCAGCCGCGTCTCGGCCGTCCGCGGGGTCAACTGCGACGGGGTCATGCGCACCCTGCTGCAACGGGGTCTGGTCGAGGAGGCGGGCGCGGAACACGAAACAGGTGCGATCCTGTACAGGACGACGAACTACTTCCTGGAGCGGATGGGCCTGCGCGGTCTGGACGAGCTCCCGGAGCTCGCGCCCTTCCTCCCTGAGGCGGAGGCGATCGAGGCCGAGACCCAGGAAGGCGTTCCCTCGTTCGACCCGGACGCACCCGATGACGGTCCGGGCGCCCACGACGAACACACGACGACGACGGAACTTTGATGCGAAGCAGCGGCAGCGGCAAGAGCGGCGGGCGCGGTAACCACCGCGGAGCCGGCAACAACAGGGACCAGAAGCAGGGTCAGGGCCAGGGCCAGAGCCAGGGCCGCCCCCGCAAGCCCCGCCCCGAGGAGCGCCGCTACGACGTGGGCCCCGGCGCCACCCAGGACGGCCCCAAGTCCGGGCGCGGCGGCGCGGCCCGCGGCGGCGCCAAGGGCGGCCCCAAGCAGGGACAGCAGCGCGGCGGCCGCACGGCTCCCGCCCGCTCCCGTGAGTACGACGCACGGACCGAGGAGCGCAACCGGGACCGGTACGCGGGCAAGAAGGACATCAAGCCGCCCAAGACCTTCCCGGGCGCCGAGCAGGAGGGCGAGCGGCTGCAGAAGGTCCTCGCGCGCGCGGGCTACGGCTCCCGGCGCGCCTGCGAGGAGCTGATCGAGCAGGCCCGGGTCGAGGTCAACGGCGAGATCGTGCTGGAGCAGGGCAAGCGGGTCGACCCTGAGAAGGACGAGGTGAAGGTCGACGGCCTGACGGTCGCCACGCAGTCGTACCAGTTCTTCTCGCTCAACAAGCCCGCCGGTGTCGTCTCGACGATGGAGGACCCGGAGGGGCGCCAGTGCCTCGGGGACTACGTCACCAACCGCGAGACCAGGCTCTTCCACGTCGGGCGCCTCGACACCGAGACCGAGGGCGTCATCCTGCTCACCAACCACGGTGAGCTGGCGCACCGGCTGACCCATCCCAAGTACGGCGTGAAGAAGACCTACCTCGCCGCCATCGTCGGCCCGATCCCGCGGGACCTGGGCAAGAAGCTCAAGGACGGCATCCAGCTGGAGGACGGCTACGCGCGCGCCGACCACTTCCGGGTCGTCGAGCAGACCGGCAAGAACTACCTGGTCGAGGTGACCCTGCACGAGGGGCGCAAGCACATCGTGCGCCGCATGCTCGCGGAGGCCGGCTTCCCGGTCGAGAAGCTGGTGCGGACCTCCTTCGGCCCGATCACCCTGGGCGACCAGAAGTCGGGCTGGCTGCGGCGGCTGTCCAACACCGAGGTCGGCATGCTGATGAAGGAAGTCGACCTCTAGCCGATGCTTTTTCGCCCTCTTGCCGGTCTGTACTGCGTGACCGGCGAGAGGAGTGTGCAGGAATGCCTGCTACGACGACGGACCGCGACGAGTTCGTCCGGCTGACGGACCCGTACCGGCGGGAGCTGCTCGCGCACTGCTACCGGATGCTGGGCTCGGTCGACGAGGCCGAGGACCTGGTGCAGGAGACGTATCTGCGGGCCTGGCGGTCCTACGACGGCTACGAGGGTCGCGCGAGCCTGCGGACCTGGCTGCACCGGATCGCCACCAACACCTGTCTGACGGCCCTGGAGAGCCGTGCGCGGCGTCCGCTGCCCTCCGGGCTCGGAGGGCCGTCACAGGCGCCCGAGGAGCCGCTCAGGGGCGCCGCGACGGACGTGCCGTGGCTGCAGCCGCTGCCGGACGCCCTCGTCGACCCGGCGACCGTGGTGGCCGCCCGGGGCAGCCTGCGGCTCGCCCTGGTCGCCGCGCTCCAGCATCTGCCCGCCCGGCAGCGGGCGGTGCTCATCCTGCGGGACGTGCTGGCCTGGCGGGCGCCCGAGGTGGCCGCGCTGCTCGGAACGTCGACCGCGGCCGTCAAGAGCACCCTGCAACGCGCGCGTGCCCGGCTCGACGAGGCGGCCCCCGAGGAGGACCTCGTCGTCGAACCCGGGGGCGCGGCGGACCGCGAGGTGCTCGACCGCTACATGGCCGCCTTCGAGCACGCCGACCTGGACGCGCTGGTCGACCTCCTGCAGGACGGCGTGGAGCTGGAGATGCCGCCCAACCTGGAGTGGTTCCGCGGCCGCAAGGACGTGCTGCGGTTCCTGCACGCGCGCGTGCACGAGGAGGGCGGACTGCGGATGCTGCCCACGCGCGCGAACGGGCAGCCGGCTCTCGTCATGTACGTGCGCGGGGTGGACGGCGTGCTGCGCGCGCACTCGGTGCAGGTGCTCACCGTGGTGGACGGGACGGTGGCCCGGGTCACCGCCTTCCTCGACGTGGAGCAGGTCGTCCGCTTCGGGTTCCCGCGGGTGCTGTCGTGAACGCCGGGGAGCTGCTGGAGCGTTCGCTCGCCTACGCGCTGGGGTGCGTCGCCGGAGTGGGGGCCGGGCGGCTGGAGCGGGGGACGCCGTGCGCGGAGTGGGACCTGGGGGAGCTGCTCGGGCATCTCGACGACTCGCTCGACGCCCTGCACGAGGGGCTGACGGGCGGGCGGATCGGGCTGACGCCGGGGACCGCCGACCCGGCCTGCGCGTTCCGCACGCGCGCGTGTGCCGTGCTCGGTGCCTGGGCCGCCGGGCCCGGGGAGCGGGTGCTGGTGGGCGAACTGCCGCTGGACGTGCGGGTGATGGCCGCCGTGGGGGCCGTGGAGATCGCCGTGCACGGATGGGACGTGGCGCAGGCCTGCGGGCGCCGGCGGCCCATACCGGCCGCGCTCGCCGCCGAACTGCTTCCCGTCGCGCGGTGCGTGGTCGCGGCGGAGGACCGGGGCGTGCGGTTCGGCGCGCCGGTCGCCGTGCCGCTGGGCGCGGGGCCCGGCGGGCGGCTGCTGGCCTTCCTGGGGCGGCGCGATTCCTTTGCGGGGTGAGGGTGGTCTGCCTTCCGTGAGCGACCTCATGAGCTCATGGAAGGAACCCCCGTCATGACCGACACCCTGAATGTCTCCGTGCACGAACCCCCCGTGGCGAACGGCCCGTCCCGTCGCGGCTGGACCGTCCTGCTGGCCGGACTCGGCGCGCTGCTGTGCTCCCTGGACGTCGTGGTCGTCGCGACCGCGCTGCCGGCGCTGCGAGCCGATTTCGGGGCGAGCCTGTCGGACCTGGAGTGGACGATCAACGCCTACAACCTGGTCTTCGCCTGCCTCACCCTGACCGGCGCCGCACTCGGCGACCGCTTCGGACGCCGGCGGATGTACGTCGTCGGGCTCGCCGTCTTCACCCTCGCCTCCGCCACCGCCGCCCTGTCGAACGGGCCGGAACAGCTCATCGGCGCCCGGATCGTGCAGGGCGCCGGGGCGGCCGTCCTGCTTCCGCTCACCCTGACCCTGATCAGTGAGGCGTTCCCGGCCGAGAAGCGGGGGGTCGCCATCGGGGTGTGGGGCGGGGTGACCGGACTCGGGGTGGCCGCCGGGCCGGTGCTGGGCGGGGCCGTCACCGAGGGGCTGTCCTGGCAGTGGATCTTCTGGCTGAACGTGCCGATCGGCCTGGCGATGCTGCCCTTCGCCGCCACCAGGCTCCGGGAGAGTCACGGCACCCGGCCCCAACTCGACCTGGTGGGGCTGGTGCTGGCGGCCGTCGGGCTGACCGGGCTGGCCTGGGCGCCGGTCCGGGCGCCGCAGGCGGGGTGGGGGAGCGCCGAGGTGCTGGGCGCGCTGGCCGCGGGAGTCGTGTTCGTCGCGGCCTTCCTGCTGTGGGAGCGCAAGGGCGCCCGTTACCCCATGCTGCCGCTCGCGCACTTCCGCAACCGCGGCTTCGCCACCGCCAACGCGGCCGGCTTCCTGGTCTTCGGCTCGCTGCTGGGCGCCCTCTTCCTGATCACGCAGCTCTTCCAGACCGGACTCGGCTACTCCCCGCTCCAGGCGGGCGTGCGCATCCTCGTCTGGAACGCCATGCCGCTGCTGATCGCCCCGGTCGCGGGCGCCCTCGCGGACCGCTTCGGAACCCGGCCCTTCATGCTGATCGGGCTGCTGCTGCAGGGAACCGGCCTCGCCCTGCTCGCCTGGCAGGTCGAACCCGGTGTCAGCTACGGACAGTTGGTGCTGCCGCTGATCATCGCCGGCATCGGTGTCTCCATGGTCTTCCCGAGCGTCGCCAACGCCGTGACGTCCTCCGTCCCGCTCGGCGAGGCGGGCGTCGCGGCCGGCGTCAACAACGCCCTGCGGGAACTGGGCGGAGTCTTCGGCGTCGCCGTCGCCGCCCTGGTCTTCACCCGGTACGGCGGCTACGGCTCCCCGGCGTCCTTCCTGGACGGCTGCGCGCCTGCCCTGTGGGTGTCGGCGGGGGCCGCGGGAGCGGGCGCGCTGGTGGCGGCGTTCGCGCCGTCCCGCACGCGCGCGTGAGCCCACTCCGTGCCGTCGAGCAGCCCGCGCATGCGCTCGGCGGCACGGACCGCGGCCGCGCCGCAGCAGTTGTTGAACAGCACGTGCAGTCGGCCGACCCGCTCGGCGAGCCCGCGCAAGCGGGGCAGCCACTCGGCGAGTTCGGCCTCCCCGTAGTCGTACCGGAAGCGGTCCTCCTTGCTCCCCGAGCCCCAGGCGGGACTGCGGCCGTGGAAGCGGACGACGGACAGGTCCGGTGAAGTGACCGGTGTGACGGGCGGGATGGACGAGGGGAGCGTCTGCGTCATGTCGACGGCCACGGCGGCCATGCCATACCGCGCCAGCAGGGCGCGCGTCGCGTCCGCCCATTCCTCGCGCCACCAGTCCGGATGCCGGAACTCCACGGAGAGGGGCCATCCCGCGGTCCGTTCGGCGCATTCCCTCAGGAACCGCCCGGCCCGCCGTCCGGGCCGGAACCACGGAGGGAACTGGAACAGCACAGCGCCGAGCCGTCCCGCCGCCCGCAGCGGCTCGACGCCCTCGGTGAACCGCGCCCACACCGCGTCGAGCACCTTCGGGTCCCGGGGGTCGGCGGGCAACCCGTCCGGCATCACGGACCCGCGGGTCGGGTGACCGGTCAGCAGCGAGAACGCCTTCACGTCGAAGACGAAGCCCTCGGGCGTACGGTCCGCCCACAGCTCGGAGTTGCGGGCGCTGGGCAGGGCGTAGTACGCCGAGTCGACCTCGACCACCGGGAACCGGCACGCGTAGTACCGCAACCGCCCCTCGGCGTCCCGGCTTCCCGCCGGATACCAGCCGCTGCCGACCAGCGCGCGGTCCGTCCACGAACACGTGCCCACCAGGATCTCGCCCATGCGGGGCCGGTTACCCGCACGGGGGTTGTGGAAGCACGTCCATGCTGTTTATAGTCGTAGTGACTATTAAAGACGGCTGTCGAGAGGGTGGTGAACATGACGTTCGACAAGGCGAGTTACGACAAGTACGCCTACGAGCCCTTCGCCGTCACCGTCGACCTCGCCGTCCTCACCATCCGGGACGGCGCGCTGCAGGTGCTGCTGGTCGAGCGCGGGCAGGAGCCGTACGCCGGGCACTGGGCGCTGCCCGGCGGCTTCGTCGAGCCGGACGAGTCGGCGGAGACGGCCGCCGGACGTGAACTCGCCGAGGAGACGGGCCTGTCCGACGTCACCGGACTCCATCTGGAGCAGCTGCGCACCTACAGCGAGCCCGACCGGGACCCCCGGATGCGGGTCGTGTCCGTCGCGTTCACCGCGCTGCTGCCCCACGCGCCCGAACCGCACGCCGGGAGCGACGCGGCGCGGGCGAGCTGGCTGCCGTACCACGCGGACCGGCCGCTCGCCTTCGACCACGACCGGATCCTGGCCGACGCCCACGAACGAGTCGGCGCCAAGCTCGAGTACAGCTGCCTCGCCACCGCCTTCTGCGCGCCCGAGTTCACCCTCGGCGAGCTGCAGCAGGTCTACGAGACGGTCTGGGGCACGCCCCTCGACCGACCCAACTTCCGCCGCAAGGTGCTCGCCACACCCGGGTTCGTCGAACCGGTGCCGGGCGGCGCCCGACTGACCGGAGGGCGCGGCAAACCCGCCGCCCTCTACCGCGCGGGTCAGGCCACCGCTCTGCACCCGCCCCTCCTCCGACCGTCCCGGGAAGGACGCCCCGCATGAGCGCAACCATCGTCGACAAGCGCGCCGCCACCGGGGCGCTGATCGGGCTCGCCCTCGGGGACGCGCTCGGCTTCCCGACCGAGTTCAACGACGTGCCCTCGATCCTCGCCAAGTGCGGGCCGTGGCGGCAGATGCGACTGCCGACGCCGGCGATCGTCACCGACGACACGCAGATGACGCTGGCCGTCGCGCACGGCATGCGCACGGCGATGGACCGCGGGGTGCTCGCGCCCAAGCGGCTGGAGCGGCCGCTGCGCGAGGAGTTCGTGAACTGGTACCAGTCGCCGGACAACAACCGGGCGCCCGGGAACACCTGTCTGCGGGCGTGCAGCCTGCTCAAGGACGAGAACCGGCCCTGGCAGGACGCCAGCCAGATCGGCTCCAAGGGCTGCGGCGCCAACATGCGAGTGGCGCCCGTCGGGCTCGCACCGGGACTGAGCGACGAACAGCGCGCCGGGGCGGCCCAGTTGCAGGCCGGGCTCACCCACGCCCATCCCACGGCGCTCGCCGCGTCCGACCTGACGGCGAGGGCGGTACGACTGCTCGCGCAGGGCACCGAACCGGCGGCCCTGGTCGGGCTGCTGCGGACCTACGCACGTGACAACCGCAGCCGCTACCACCACCCCTGGCTCGGCGGCCTGTGGACCCGGGCCGACGACTCCACGGCCGAGGAGTTCATCGCCCGCGGCTGGGACGAGTGCCTGGGGGTACTCGACCGTCTCGACGAGGCCGTGCGCACCGCCGACTCCGAGACCGACCCGTGCCTGGCCACCGGCGCGGGCTGGATCGCCGAAGAGGCGCTGGCGACCGGCCTGTTGTGCTTCCTGCTCTTCCCCGACGAACCGGTCACCGCCATCCGCCGTGCCGCCTGCACCTCCGGCGACTCGGACTCCATCGCCTGCCTGACGGGCGCGTTCGCGGGCGCGTACCTGGGCGCGGACGCCTGGCCGACCGACTGGGCGGACCGCATCGAGTACCGGGGCGACCTGATGACGCTCGGCGCCCTCTGGGACGCTTGACCCGTGACCGACACCCTGCCCCTCGACCTGACCCCGGTGATCGCCGAACAGCCCGACCCGGTCCTCTTCGCGACCGTCTCCGGCGCACACCTCTACGGCTTCCCGTCCCATGACTCGGACGTCGACCTGCGGGGCGTGCACCTGCTGCCGGCCGCCGACCTCGTCGGGTTGCGTGAGCCGGAGGAGACGCGGTCACGGATGTGGGACCGGGAAGGCGTCGAGATGGATCTCGTCACCCACGACGTGCGCAAGTTCGTCCGGTTGATGCTGCGCCGCAACGGCTATGTGCTGGAGCAGCTGCTCTCGCCCCTGGTCGTCCACACCACGGACGCGCACCGGGAGCTGACCGCACTCGCGCCCGGTGTGCTCACCGCGCATCACGCCCACCACTACCGCGGATTCGCCACCACCCAGTGGCGGCTCTTCGAGAGGACCGGCGAGCTCAAGCCGCTGCTCTACACCTTCCGGGTGCTGCTCACCGGCATTCATCTGATGCGCTGCGGTGAAGTGCAGGCACATCTGCCCACGCTGCTCGGGGAGGTGCCCGAGGCGCCCGCGTACCTGCCGGAGCTCATCGCCGCCAAGGTGGAGCGGGAGCACGGGGACGCCGATGTCGACCACGCGCGCGTGGAGGCCGATGTGGAGCGGTTGCACGGGGTGCTCGACCGGGCGCAGGAGGCGTCAGAGCTGCCCGACGCCCCGCGGGGGTACGACGCCCTGCACGACTTCGTCGTACGGGTCCGGCTGGAGGGCTGAGGCGCGCCGGACGCGGAGGAGGAAGCCCTCCACGCGGCGCCGGTCCGGGGTTTCGGGCAGGGGGGTGTGCGCAGACGCCTCGTCCGCCTCCGTCGCCAGGCGGTTCATCCACGACTCGACCTCGGGCCAGGCGAGTTCGCCGCGTTTCACGGCGAGCAGGGGCTCACGCTGTTCGCCCACGTCGATGGTGAGGGTGCCCGTGCGGAGCAGGTCGCGGGAGCTCATCAGCAGGCGCAGCAGGTGCATCGCGTGCTTCCAGCGCGGGGCGCCGTGGGCGCGGACGTCCGCCTCCAGCTTCCTACGCTGGCCGAGGGCGTAGCGGGAGAAGGTCTCGTGGGTCAGGCGGGAGAGGAACGCCTCACGCAGGGAGAGCAGTTCGCGGCCCACGGGGTCCACGTGCTCCACCAGGGGGGAGTGCAGGCACTCCAGGATGTTCGGGTTCGCGCGCAGGGCCAGTTCGCAGAAGCGTTCCAGTTCCCAGCTGAACTGTTCGTCCGCCGGGCCCTCGACATGCGTCGGCGGCTTCTCGAAACGCCAGAACAGGGGAGTGGGGGCGAGGTACACGCCCCGGCGGTCGGTGTCGCTGCCCTCCGTCGCCAGACCGAAGGCGCGCGACCCCATGACGCAGGAGTAGATCGTGTGGTCGCGCACCAGGGCCTCGGGCTGCATGTCCGCGAGCGTACGCGGCGCCTCACGCCAGGTGGATCGAATTTCCCTCCACCGTGATCTGCTCCGGCGGCAGCGGCTTCGGCGCCGGTCCGCCCGCCACCGTACCGTCGGCGATGCGGTACTTGCTGCCGTGGCACGGGCAGTCGATGGTGCCGTCGGCGACCGTGCTCACCGTGCAGCCCAGATGCGTGCAGATCGCCGAGAAGGCCTTGAACTCGCCCTTCGCCGGCTGGGTGACGACGACCTTCTCGTCCTTGAAGATCTTGCCCCCGCCGACCGGGATCTCGGAGGTCTGCGCGAGCTCCTGGCCGGCCGAGGCCTTCACGGACGAGGAACCCGAACCGCCCCCGCTGTCGCCGTACTTGCTGCAGCCCGCGGCCAGCGGCACAGCACCTGTGGCGAGGAGAACCGTGCGTCGCGTCGAACGGTGGGTCATGTCGTCACTCCGAACGTACGGAAGAACCAGAGGGCGGACGTCAGCCAGATGAGGGTGAGAACGGTGAAGACCAGCCCACCGACGAACGGCAGCAGCCAGCCCGGCAGCCGCTCCGAGCGGAGCAGCAGCATCTTGGCACTGAAGGCACCGAAGAAGAAGCAACCCAGGACGGAGTGCCACATGACGCGCGTGCTGTACGTCTGGTAGCCCAGCGCGTACAGACAGTGAACCGCCACCGGGACCGCCACCAGGAACGCGATCCGCCCCGACCAGCGGTGCAGCGTCGGCGCCCAGCCCGGTCCGCGGAGCTTGCCGTAGACCATGAACGCGGACACCAGCTGGACGAGCGCGAAGAAGAAGGCGGTCGTCGCCAGCCACGACTTCACCGCCCCCGTACTGCTGAACCCGGCGAGGTTGAAGGCGGTGCCGGCCGGGTGGTGGGCCTTTCCGTAGACGCCGAGGCCGACGGCCACCGCGGCGGCGACCAGGGCCGGGACCAGATAGCGGGCCGGGCCCGGCGCCCGATGGCCCGGCCCCGGAGGCGGAAAGCTCTGCGTGGCGGCGTTCGGATCGACGGTCATGGTCGGCTCCCCGGGCAGAAGGATCAAGGAGTTACGGGACGTGCCGTGAGCTGCTCTCCGTCGACCGTCACCGCGCCCGTGGCCGGGTCGATGGCGGGCGCGGCCGTGCGCTTGCCGTCACGGGTGAGCAGACCGACCTGGCGGCCGTTCGGCAGGACGATCCAGCCGCCGACGATCCGGGCGCCGCGCACCTGGCTGTTGGCCCGGTACAGCCCGGACGGCTTCTTGGCCTTGGCCAGGGTGAAGGTGTAGTGGCCGCCACCGAGGTCGGCGGTACCGCTCAGCCGCGCGCCTCCCTTCAGGGTGCCGTTCAACCGCGCGCCGTTCTCGCCGGTCAGCGCCATGCTGCCGTCACCGCGCACATCGCCCTTCAGCCAGGACTCGATGTTGTGGCCGTCGCAGAAGTACGCGATCGCCTTGCCGCCGCGCAGCGAGACGGCGACGGCGGAGGAGTCGTCGTCCGTGCGGCCCGTGTAGACGCCGGTGGTCGCCGCCGTGTGCGTCGGAGTCGGGCTGGGACTCGGCGGTGCGCTGGTCCTCGTGGGCGCGGGAGACGCGGCCGGCGACTCCTCCTTGTACGTCGACGAGGCGCTCTTGGTGCCGGTGGTCGAGTTGAGCGTGAGCATGAACAGACCGAACAGCAGTCCCGCGAGCAAGGTCAGCAGCGGTCCCGGACGCTTCATGAAGGCCTCCCCCGAGGCGAGTTTCCTGTCATGAGACCGGACCGGCGGCCACGGCGTAAAGAGGCGCACGGGGTGTTCCGCCGCCAAGTATCGGAATAGAGACATTCGGGTGACATTGTCGGAGATCGTCGGGCCGTCTCAGCGGGCGGGCGCCGACGGCCGCCGCCGCGCGGGCTGACTAGGCTGGACGGTCGTAGAGCCGATACGTGAGCGAGGAGCAGCGCCGTGGCGGTACGAGCGGTCCGGGGAGCCGTCCAACTGGAACGGGACGAGGCCGGACACATGGACGAGCAGGTCGGAGCCCTGCTCACCGCCGTCCTGGAGCGGAACGGCCTGAGTGCCGACGACGTGATCAGCATCTGGTTCACGGCCACGCCCGACCTGCACAGCGACTTCCCCGCGGCCGCCGCCCGCAAGCTCGGCATCGTCGACGTCCCCCTGATCTGCGCGCAGGAACTCGACATCGCGGGCGCCATGCCCCGGGTGGTGCGGATACTCGCGCACATCGAGACCGACCGGTCCCGCGCCGAGATCAACCACGTCTACCTCGGCGCCGCGGCCGCCCTGCGCAAGGACATCGCCCAGTGAGAACCGCACTCGTCATCGGCACCGGCCTCATCGGTACGTCCGCGGCCCTCGCCCTGTCCCAGCGGGGCGTCGTCGTCCACCTCACCGACCACGATCCGGAGCAGGCCCGCACCGCGGCCGCCCTGGGCGCCGGCACGGACCAGGTCCCCGAGGGGCCCGTCGACCTCGCGATCGTCGCCGCCCCGCCGGCCCATGTCGCCGCCGTGCTCGCCGACGCCATGCGCCGGGGCGTGGCCCGCGGCTACATCGACGTGGCCAGCGTCAAGGGCGGCCCGCGCCGCGAGCTGGAGGCGCTGGGCCTGGAGCTGTCGTCGTACATCGGCACGCACCCCATGTCCGGCCGGGAGAAGTCCGGCCCGCTGGCCGCCACCGGCGACCTCTTCGAGGGCCGTCCCTGGGTCCTGACGCCGACCCGGGACACCGACACCGAGGTGCTGAACCTCGCACTCGAGCTGGTCTCGCACTGCCGTGCCGTGCCGGTGGTGATGGACGCCGACGCCCACGACCGTGCCGTCGCGCTCGTCTCCCACATGCCCCACCTGGTCTCCAGCATGGTCGCCGCGCGCCTGGAGAACGCCGAGGAGGCGGCCGTACGGCTGTGCGGGCAGGGCATCCGGGACGTGACCCGGATCGCCGCCTCCGACCCCCGGATGTGGATCGACATCCTCTCCGCGAACCCCGGGCCGGTCGCCGACCTGCTCTCGGACGTCGCCGCCGACCTGGAGGAGACCGTCGAGGCGCTGCGCTCCCTGCAGTCCTCGGACGACGCCAAGCGGCGCGAGGGCACGGCCGGCATCGAGGACGTGCTGCGGCGCGGCAACGCGGGCCAGGTCCGCGTCCCCGGCAAGCACGGCTCCGCGCCGCGGGTCTACGAGGCCGTGACCGTCCTGATCAGCGACGAGCCGGGCCAGCTGGCCCGTATCTTCGCCGACGCCGGCCGGGCCGGGGTCAACATCGAGGACGTGCGCATCGAGCACGCCACCGGGCAGCAGGCGGGTCTGATCCAGCTGATGGTGGAGCCGCAGGCGGCACCGGTGCTCAGTGCCGCGCTGCGGGAGCGGGGCTGGTCCATCCGGCAGTGATCCTCCTGATCATCCGCCTGTAAGAGGGGACCCGGGAGGCCGGTAACCTTGTGCGGGGCGCGCTCGCGCCCGTACACCACCCACCGCACCGCACCAGGAAGGTGTCCCCTCGTGGAAAACGGCGCCGCCAAGCCCGTGATCGTCGCCATCGACGGTCCGTCAGGCACGGGCAAGTCGAGCACGTCGAAGGCCGTCGCCGCGCAGCTCGGCCTGAGCTACCTGGACACCGGTGCCCAGTACCGGGCGATCACCTGGTGGATGGTGACCAACGGGATCGACCTCGAGGACCCCTCCGCGATCGCCGCCGTGGCCGGCAAGCCCGAGATCGTCTCCGGTACGGACCCGGCGAACCCGACGATCAGCGTCGACGGTACCGATGTGGCCGGGCCGATCCGTACCCAGGACGTCACCGCCAAGGTCAGCGCGGTCAGCGCGGTGCCCGAGGTGCGCGCCCGGATCACCGAGCTGCAGCGCACGCTGGCCGCCTCCGCGGAGACCGGCATAGTGGTCGAGGGCCGCGACATCGGTACGACCGTGCTGCCCGACGCCGATCTGAAGATCTTCCTCACCGCCTCCGCCGAGGCCCGCGCGGCCCGCCGCAGCGGTGAGCTGAAGGGCGCCGACGTCAACGCCACCCGCGAGGCCCTGATCAAGCGGGACTCGGCCGACTCCTCCCGCAAGACCTCGCCGCTCGCCAAGGCGGACGACGCGGTCGAGGTGGACACCACCGAGCTCACCCTCGCGCAGGTCATAGAGTGCGTCGTCACTCTCGTCGAGGAGAAGCGGGCCGGGAAGTGACCGCTGCTCCCATCGCCTCCGAGCGGGGCGCCGACGTCGGGCGCCGGATCGGCGTCGGCCTGATGTACGGGCTGTGGAAGCCGAGGGTGCTCGGTGCCTGGAAGGTGCCCGCCAGCGGCCCGGCGATCCTCGCCGTGAACCACTCCCACAACATCGACGGCCCCATGGTCATGGGAGTCGCGCCCCGGCCGACGCACTTCCTCATCAAGAAGGAGGCGTTCGTCGGCCCCCTCGACCCGTTCCTGACGGCCATCGGCCAGCTGAAGGTGGACCGCTCGGTCGCCGACCGCGGGGCCATAACGCGCGCGCTCGACGTCCTCGCGGCCGGGGGAGTCCTGGGCATCTTCCCGGAGGGCACCCGCGGAGAGGGCGACTTCGCCTCCCTGCGCGCGGGGCTCGCCTACTTCGCCGTCCGCAGCGGCGCCCCGATCGTCCCGGTCGCCGTCCTGGGAAGTTCCGAGAAGCCCGGACGGTTGATAAAGGGGCTGCCTCCGCTGCGCAGCCGCGTCGACGTCGTCTTCGGCGACCCCTTCGAGGCGGGCGACGGCTCCGGACGGCGCACCCGAGCGGCCCTGGACGCGGCGACCGAGCGCATCCAGAAGCAGCTCGGCACCCACCTGGAAAACGCACGGCGCCTGACCGGGCGCTAGGCGACACTGAGTAGTGGATCAGACCGGTGACACCGGGCGGTCCACCGATCACCACGATGAACGAGGTACGGACTTCATGAACGACGACATCCACTCCGAGGGCTCTTTCGAGGAGCACGACCACGGAGAGCTTGGCGATGCCGAGTACGCGGAGTTCATGGAGCTCGCCGCGGAAGAGGGCTTCGACCTCGAGGACGTCGAGGGGGCCATCGAGGCCGCGGGGCACGGGCCGCTGCCGGTGCTGGCGGTGGTCGGGCGGCCGAACGTCGGCAAGTCGACCCTCGTCAACCGCATCATCGGCCGCCGTGAGGCGGTCGTCGAGGACAAGCCCGGTGTCACCCGTGACCGGGTGACCTACGAGGCCGAGTGGGCGGGCCGGCGCTTCAAGGTCGTCGACACCGGCGGCTGGGAGCAGGACGTCCTCGGCATCGACGCCTCCGTGGCCGCCCAGGCCGAGTACGCGATCGAGGCCGCCGACGCGGTGGTGTTCGTCGTCGACGCCAAGGTCGGCGCGACCGACACCGACGAGGCGGTCGTACGACTGCTGCGCAAGGCCGGCAAGCCGGTCGTGCTGGCGGCCAACAAGGTCGACGGCCCGAGCGGCGAGGCGGACGCCGCCTACCTCTGGTCCCTCGGCCTCGGCGAGCCGCACCCGGTCTCCGCGCTGCACGGCCGCGGCACCGGCGACATGCTCGACGCCGTCCTGGAGGCCCTCCCGGACGCGCCCGCGCAGACCTTCGGCGGTACCGGCATCGGCGGCCCCCGCCGGATCGCCCTCATCGGCCGCCCGAACGTCGGCAAGTCCTCCCTGCTGAACAAGGTGGCGGGCGAGGAGCGCGTCGTCGTCAACGAAATCGCGGGCACCACCCGCGACCCGGTCGACGAGCTGATCGAACTCGGCGGTGTCACCTGGAAGTTCGTCGACACGGCCGGTATCCGCAAGCGTGTCCACCTTCAGCAGGGCGCCGACTACTACGCCTCGCTGCGCACCGCGGCCGCCATCGAGAAGGCCGAGGTGGCGGTCATCCTGATCGACGCCTCGGAGTCCATCTCGGTGCAGGACCAGCGGATCGTCACCATGGCGGTCGAGGCGGGCCGCGCCATGGTCATCGCCTACAACAAGTGGGACACCCTCGACGAGGAGCGGCGCTACTACCTGGAGCGGGAGATCGAGACCGAGTTCGGCCAGGTGGCGTGGGCGCCCCGGGTCAACGTCTCGGCGCGCACCGGGCGGCACATGGAGAAGCTGGTCCCGGCGATCGAGACCGCCCTCGCCGGCTGGGAGACCCGTGTTCCCACCGGCCGCCTGAACGCCTTCCTCGGTGAGCTGGTCGCCGCCCACCCGCACCCGATCCGGGGCGGCAAGCAGCCGCGCATCCTCTTCGGCACCCAGGCCGGCACCAAGCCGCCGCGGTTCGTCTTCTTCGCCTCCGGCTTCATCGAGGCGGGCTACCGGCGCTTCATCGAGCGCCGGCTGCGGGAGGAGTTCGGCTTCGAGGGGACGCCGATCCATATCTCCGTGCGGGTGCGCGAGAAGCGCGGCAAGAAGAAGTAGGCGCGAACGCCACGCGAACGACAAGGAGGGCGGCCCCCGTGGGGACCGCCCTCCTTCTCATGTCCGCTCAGTCGCCTCTGCGCGAACCCGGCGGCAGGGCCGCCGGTACGTGCTGCATCGCCGAGGCCTGCGGCCCGATGTGCCCGACCCGCTGCCACTGCGACTGCTGGCGCGCGACGGACGCCCCCGCGCTGTAGGCGCCGTAGGAGCTGCTGAAAGACCCCGGGTGGTGCCCGCCGTACGACCCCGTGCCGTGCGGGATGTTCCCGAAGGCGGTGAAGCCCAGGTCCTCCTCGCCGCTGCGGTCGCCCGGCAGCGTGCGGAAGGACTTGACGTACTCGGCGTAGAGCGCGTCGTAGATCGGCGTGGCCGATGGGCCGCCCAGGAAATCCGGGGCCGACCTCGACGAAGGGATCGACTGGAACGACTGGCGGCGCGAAACGTCGTATGCGTGCACGTATGTCCAAACGACCTCGGGTCACTTGGGATGCGGGTGCAGGCGACGGCGGCCCTCAGGTGCCGGCGAGGGGCATGGCCGCGGCGACCAGCTTGCCGCCCGCCGCGGCCTTGTCGAGCGCGTCCCGCAGCAGGTCCTCACGCGGCTGGCGGCCGATCGAGCCCACCGGCGCGGCGAACATCAGAACCTGCTGGTGCTTGTTGGCCGCGGCCCGCCAGCCCTCCGTCACCTGCAGCGGCTGGTGCGCCTGCCACCACGCCACCGGCTGTCCGCCGGCCGCGTTCGGCTGCAGCACCGCGTGCAGCTGCCCGACGGCCAGCAGCACCGACCAGCCGTGCAGCACCGGCGGCACCTCGGTGATCTCCGTCAGCGGCATGAACCCCTGCTCGATGAGCAGCGGCAGGAAGTCGTCGCCGAGACCCGTGGCCCCCGGCCGTACGATCGGTCCCGTCGGCTCGACCACCAGCGCCGGGTGCAACTCCCCGGCGATCAGCACGAGTCCGCTGGTCACCCCGAGCACGGCCTGCTCCGGCACGACCTTGTGCGGGTCCAGGTCCACCGTGTCGCCGGAGATGGACCGCACGGCCCCCTGGAGCTGCTCCTCGGTCACCTGCACGACCTGCGAGGGCAGGCAGGAGGCGTGGGCGAAGGCGAGGACGGCGGTCTCGTCGCCGATGAACAGGACGGTGCTGGTGCGCTCCTGCTCGGAGTCGCCCGGGGTGCGGCAGGACGTGCAGTCGTAGCTGCCGGGGGCGTTCGCTCCGGCGAGCAGCCGGTCGGCCTCTTCGTCGCCGATCTCGGCGCGTACCTCGTCGCTGACGTCGAGCATGCGGGGCACGGTGGCTCCCCTCGGGAAGTGTGAACCGGGCGGGTCCCGGACTCATGAAGAAGACAACGGAGGACCTGTGGCGAGAGTCACGCTCCTGGGCGAACGGAATCAATCCATCCAACGCGGATGGTCACGACGGGTTCGGAATCGGTCACTCACGGTCAAGTGCTTGTCAGGTCAAGGGAGTTGGTTGCGTGAAGTGAGTCACAGTCAGATGGCCCAGGTGGTCGAAATATCAGGAAATCACGGAGCGAATCAGGTCTCCGGAAAAACTCGCTACCTCCGGTAACACCCAACTGACCTGGCACGACGGCTCATTGGTTGTCGTCCCGCCCCACCGCTCCTTAGATTCCTCGGCCGTGTGCAACGAGCACCGCTCGGGAAACGTCCGTCCACCGCACCCGGCCCGCACCACCGGCCGGCGCGGTCGCGGCGGACGGGGCGGAGCGTGGCGACCGGCCCAAGTGCCGCGAGCGCGCCCCGCCTTGGGGGACCCCGGGTGTTTCGAGAGGGAATTACATGTCCGAGTGTGCCGATACCACCCGCGACAACGTTCGTAAGACGCGTACGACGGCGGTCCTCGCCGGGGCCGCACTGCTCGCCCCCCTCGGACTGCTGGCCGCCACCGGCAACGCGGTCGCGGCGGACGGCGGAGTGTGGGACCGCATCGCCCAGTGCGAGAGCGGCGGCAACTGGCACATCAACACCGGCAACGGCTACTACGGCGGGCTGCAGTTCTCCGCCGGCACCTGGCGCGCGTACGGCGGCTCGGCCTACGCCCCCACCGCCGACAAGGCCTCCAGGCAAGCGCAGATCGCCGTCGCCACCAAGGTCCAGCACGCCCAGGGCTGGGGCGCCTGGCCGGTCTGCTCGGCCCGGGCCGGTGCGTACGGCAAGGCGCCCGCCTCGTCGGGTGCCGCGTCCACGAAGGCCGCCCCCGAGGAGGTCGTCTCCAAGAAGGCGTCGAAGAACGCCTCGAAGAAGGTTGCGAAGCAGCCGTCGAAGGCGCCGGCCCACTCCACCGAGCACACCAACCGCAGCTCCTCCCGCGGCGACTACACGGTCCGTGAGGGCGACACCCTCAGCATGATCGCCGCGCGGCACGGAACCACCTGGCAGCGCCTGTACGCCGCCAACAAGGCCGTCATCGGCGGCGATCCGAACCTGATCGTGCCCGGGCAGCAGCTCGAACTCTGAGGCACATCCCCTCACCGGGTACCGCGGGGCCTCGTCCGGCACAACGGACGAGGCCCTTCGGCGTCCGTCGGTCACGGGGCAGCCCTGTCATCGTCTGGCCCGCTCGTCCGCCTCGCCGCCGAACACGACCGTCCCGCGCCGCAGTTCGTACACCAGGACCGGGGTTCGGTGGCGAAGCCCGGGCGGCAGCCGCTGCTCGGCGACGATCACACACGCGTCCAGACCGGCGAGCAGTTCGTACGTCCGGGCCGCGACCGGCGGTGACATCCCCTGCGCCGGCTCGTCGACGAGGACCACGCGCGCGTGTGCCAGCAGCGCCCGCGCGAGGGCGAGCATGCGCTGCTCGCCGCCCGAGAGCGTGCCGGCCCGGTGCTGGAGCAGGGGCTTGAGCTGCGGATAGGCGTCGAGGGCGAAGTCGTACTGCTGGGAGGCGAGTTCGAGGTTCTCATGGACGGTGAGGGAGCCGAACACCGCCTGGCGCTCCGGGACCAGGCACAGTCCGCGCCGGGCACGCTCGTACGCAGGCAGCCGGGTCACGTCGGTCCCGTCCCAGATCACCGTGCCGGCGGACAGGGGCACGGTTCCGGCCAGAGCGCGCAGGGCGGTCGTACGGCCGGAGCCGTTGCGGCCGAGGAGGACCGTGAGGCCGGGCGAGGGGGCGGCGAGGGTGACGCCGTGCAGGGCCTCCAAGGGGCCGTAGCGCACGCGGGCGTCGCGGAGGGCGATGCCGGTCATGGGACGACCTCGTCCAGTACGTGGTCCGGGGGGCCGGAGGCGACGATGTGACCGGCCGTCATGACGTGCACGACGTCGGCGAGGTCCGCGACCAGGTCGAGATCGTGCTCCACGACGAGGAGGGCGGTGCCGTCGGCCGCGAGGGCCTTCAGTACGCGGGTCATGGCGGCGACCTCGGTGCCGTCCAGGCCGGCCGCGGGTTCGTCCAGGAGCAGGACGCGGGGGTTGCCGGCGAGCGCCCGGGCCAGTTCCACGCGGCGGAGGGTGCCGGTGGGGAGGGCGGCGGCGGGGAGGGAACTCGCCGGGCCGTCCAGACCGAAGAGTCTCAGGGCGCGCTCGACTGCCTCCGGATCGGTGGGGCGGCCCTGTTCCGCGCCCACGCGGACGTTCTCGGCGACGGTGAGGGAGGGGAAGACGGAGAGCTGCTGGAAGGTGCGGGCGATTCCGAGGCGGGTGCGGGTGTGGGGTGGGAGCCGGGTGATGTCTCGGTCGCCGAGGTAAACCTGGCCGTGGGTGGGGTGGAGGGTGCCGGCCAGGCAGTGGAACAGGGTGCTCTTGCCCGCGCCGTTGGGGCCGACGACGGCGGTGATCCGGCCGGGAGGTACGTCGATGTCGACTCCGTCGAGGGCGGTGAAGCGGCCGTATCGGGCGTGGAGTGAGCGGGCCTTGAGGGTCGGTGCGGCGGCGGCTGCGGGTGCGGGTGCGTGGCGGGGCACCCGGCCTCCGGCCGGGTTTGTGTTCCAACCCCCACCACCCGTGCGGGATTCGTGGTCGGGTGCGGGTGGCCCTGGTGGGGGTGGAGCGCCGTCGGCGGCTGCCACCCGCGGCCGAGGGGTCACTCCCGCCAGTGCCCGTCGCCGGGTGGCAGGTCGAGCTGCGGGGTGTACGTGCGTCCGCACACGCGCTCCCGCCGGCGTGAGCTTCGCCGTCCGCCGGCCCCGCAGGCGGCTCGCCGCTGTGCGCAAGGCCTCGTGCGGGCCGGCCGGGAAGCGGCCCACCAGTACTGCCAGGACGCCGATCACGGCGGCCGCCACCCCGCCCCTGGTGCCGGCGTCGAGGCCGACCAGGAGGGCCGCCGCGGCCAGGGCCCCCAGGGTGCTGTCGGCGCCCAGGACCACCACCGCGGCGAACCAGAGGAGGCCGCGCACGGGGTCGAAGGCGGCGGGATCGAAGGCGCGCACCCCCATGCCCAGCATGCCGCCGCCGAGAGCGGCCAGCGCGGCGCCCGAGACGAAGGCCAGCAGCTTCAGCGAGGGCACCTGCACGCCGGTCGCCGACGCCCCCGACTCGTCGTCCCGCATCGCGGCCAGCGCCCGGCCGGTACGGCCTCGGCGCAGGGCGTGGGTCGCGAGCAACGCCGCCGCCAGCAGCACCAGTTCGAGGACGTAGTACGCGCGGTCGCCGTCGAAGGCCGCCGGGCGGTCCAGGGACAGGCCGGACGTCGCGTAGGGCTGGGCGAAGACGAAACGGCTCACGCCGACGCCCACGGCGAAGGTCACCAGGGCGAGCGCCAGGCCCCGGCGACTGATCGCGGGCCGGCCCGTCAGCAGGCCCAGGGGAGCCACCAGGACGACCGCGACCACGAGGGCGGCCAGTTCCGGGAGACGGGGCAGGCCCGGGAAGCGGCCGGCGGAGAGAAGGGCCGTGAAGAGGGCGCCCAGACCCGCGTACGCGGCCTGGCCGAGGGAGATCTGGCCGCCGCGGCCCGTGACGACGACCAGGGAGAGCAGGACCACCCCCAGCGCCGGTACCTGGACCGATGTGTGCAGGTCCGAACCCGCGAAGCCCAGCGGCAGCAGGAACAGCACGACCGCCACGATCCACGCGCCCGGCGGTGTCGGCAGGCGCGCGGTGGCCGTGCGGGGCAGGGCGTCACGCATGTCGACGCGAGGCATCGCCAGGGACGTGACCAGCAGGGCGACGACGAACAGGTTCGCGTCGGCCGCCTGCAGCAGCGGCCCGCCCCAGCCCGACGGATGCAGCCGGGTCAACTGGCTCTGCGCCACCCCGATGCCGAGCGCCACCGCCACGGCGACCGGCAGACTGCGCATCCGCGCGGCCACCGCCACCGCCACGACCTCCATGACCAGCAGCGGCAGTCCGTACGGGTCCAGCCGGACGTACGGCGCGAGCAGTACGCCCGTCAGACCCGCCGTGAAGGCCCCGAACGCCCAGCCGGCCGCCGCCACCCGGTCCGCGTCGATCCCGCCGAGCACCGCGAGCTGCCGGTCGTCCACCACGGCCCGCAGCTCCCGCCCGAACCGGGTCCAGCGGATCACGGAACCGACACCGGCCGCCAGGACGAGGACCACCGCCAACTGCCCCCAGGGGTCCGCCGACACCAGCTCGGGGGCGTCGTCCCTCGCCCCCTGCCCCCACAGCAGCGCCGCCCCGCCGACCAGCAGCACGAAGACACCGATCGAGGCGACCAGGGTCTGCGCCGGGTCGCTGCCCCGGACCGCGAGCGGGCGGAAGACGAACCGCTCCAGGGTCACGCCGATCGCCGGAGCCAGGACGACGAGTGTCGCGGTCGCCGCGAGCCACAGCGGCCACCCCCACTCGACCACGCACTGCCGCAGCACGTACGCGCACACCATGGCGATCGCGCCGTGCGCGAAGTTCAGCACGCCGGTCGCGCGGTACGTCACGATCAGGCCGATCCCGGTGAGCGCGGCCGCGCTGCCCACCGAGAGGCCGGCGAGCGTGAGGTCGTACGTCAGGGACGACATCAGTCGGTTTCTTCGACGGGCTCACAGATGGGGCACGGGCCCAGTTCGCCGCCGGCCAGGAGCTTGGCGTCCACCGGGACCGCCTCCACCTTCCCGGCCACCAGCGGACAGTCCGCCCGGTGCCAGAGCGTGCCCCCGGGCACCATCAGCAGGTCCCCGCTGACCGCGAGGGGCGCACCGGCCGGCTGCACCGGCTCGTCCGCGTCCGAGGGCTCGGCGGCGACCAGGAGGCCGTACAGCTCCTCCACGCGCGTGGCGGCGAGCGCGCCCCGGCCGTGCGTGAGCAGCACCGCCCCCGCGATGATCAGGGCCGCGCCCGGGATCGAGCAGGAGGCCAGATAGGGCAGCTGCCGCTCGGCGTAGCGCTCGCCCGAGACGCCGTACCAGCCGATGACGCACAGCACCGCGCCCGCGGCGAGCGCGGCCCAGCCGGCCCACAGGACGGGGTGCACGCTCCGGAGTCTGGCTGTCCGCATCTCTGGCTCCCACACGTCACGCGTCTGACTGTCTTCCCAGGTCTGCCGATCGCTTGCACTATGCCTTCTGGAAGCTGACCCTGAAAGCACCGGGCGCACCTTGCCCGGAACGACACCCGGTGGTGAGCCAGATGGTTCTCGGGAGCGACCTCAGGCGGGGGAAGGCACGAAGGGGGCGCGGCCCACGGGCGGCGGGACGGGGTACGGCGGCGCTCGCCGCCCTCGTTCTCATCCTCACCCCCGTCCTCGCGGCGTGCAGCGACAAGAGCGGCGGCGGCAGCCAGAGCGCGCCCCCCACTCCGTCCGTGGCGACCCCGGCGACGAGCGCACCGGCCACCGCGCCCGCCGACCCGGCGGCCGCCAAGCAGGAGATCACGGTCAACTGGCAGAAGTTCTTCGACCCGAAGACGTCACTGGCCGAGAAGCAGAAGGTGCTGGAGAACGGCGACAGCATGGCGCCGGTGCTGAAGGCCTTCAGCGGTGACAAGCGCGGCGGCCAGGTGCAGGCGCAGGTCCAGACGATCGAGTTCACCTCACCGACCAAGGCGACCGTGACGTACGCGCTGACCCTGCAGGGCGCCACCGCGCTGCCGAAGGCCTCCGGGACCGCGGTTCAGCAGGGCGGCACCTGGAAGGTGTCCGTCAACACCCTGTGCGCGCTGGTCCAGCTGAGCGGCGATGCGTCGGGTTCGCCGGCCGCGGGCTGCTGAGGGCGCGGCTGCCGCCGCGCTGCTGCTCCTGCTGGGCACGGCGTGCGGCAGCCGGCTGCCGGAGAGCGACTTCGAGCACGACACCCGCACACCCGTGCCCGCGCCGAGCGGCGGCACACCGATCCCGGTCGGCATCATCACCAGTGTCACCAGCCCGGTCGGCGGCGCGGCCTTCACCGGCCCGCGCGACGGCGCCAAGGCCTGGTTCGACCGCCTCAACGCGCGCGGGGGCATCGACGGGCACCCCGTCCAGGTGCGCGAGTGCGACGACGGCGGCAGCGGTGTCGGCGACAACACCTGCGTCCACCAGCTGGTCGACGAGGAGAAGGTCGTCGCCCTGGTCGCCACCACCGCCCTCGACTACGCGGGCGCCCCCCGCGTCTCGCACGCGCGCGTACCCGACATCGGCGGCCAGCCCATCGGCGCCGCCTACGACACCTGGCCGCACCTGTACGGCATCTACGGCAGCCTCGCGCCCAGGAACGGCACCCCGGGCTGGGGCGGGAAGCTGTACGGCGGCACGGAGGTCTACCGGTACTTCAAACAGAAGCAGGGCGCCCGTACGGCGGCCGTCGTGTCGTACAACCAGGCCTCCTCCGCCGCCTACGCCCGTCTGGTCGAGCAGGGGCTGAAGGCCGAGGGCTACAAGGTCGTCAGCGAGCAGGTCGACTTCGCGCTGCCCAACTTCCGCGCCGCCGCGGCCGACCTGAAGGAGCAGGGCGCCGACCTGGTCTTCGACGCCATCGACACCCACGGCAACGCCCAGCTGTGCAAGGCGATGGACGAGGTCGGCGCCAAGGTCATCGCCAAGGTCACGAACGTCCAGAACTGGACCTCCACCGTCCCGGACGACTACCAGGACTCGCCGCGCTGCCGCAACGCCCTGTGGGCGACGGGGGCCAGCCGCGACTACGACGACACCGCGAACGCGGCCGTGCGGGAGTTCCGGGACGCGACCAAGAGCCTGAAGACGCACTCCCAGTGGCAACTGGAGGGCTGGGCGGCCGCGATGTGGTTCACGGACGCGGCCAGGTCCTGCGCGCGGACGGGCATCACGCGCGCGTGCGTGGACGGATTCATGAACCGCGGCGACGGCTACACCGCCGACGGGCTGCTGCTGCCCGTGTCCTTCCAGCGGCTGGCCGAGCCGCCGAAGACCCGCCGGACCTGTCTGTCGGTGGCGCGCTGGAGGGACGGCAAGGGCTGGGTCTCACAAGGGGACATGAACCACACCTGTTTCGATGTGCCGCAACTGCCGTACTCCCCCTGATAGAGACTTTGACCATGCTGGAGACCTCGGCACGACTGCTGCGTCTGCTCTCTCTGCTCCAGGCGCACCGTGATTGGTCCGGCGCCGACCTCGCCGAGCGCCTCGGCGTCACCGCGCGCACGGTGCGCCGGGACGTCGACCGCCTGCGCGAGCTGGGTTACCCCGTCAACGCCAGTCCCGGCACCGGGGGCGGCTACCAGCTGGGCGCGGGCGCCGAACTGCCGCCGCTGCTGCTGGACGACGACGAGGCCGTCGCCGTGGCCGTCGGCCTGCGCACGGCCGCCGGGCAGGGCATCGAGGGCATCGGCGAGACCTCCGTACGGGCCCTCGCCAAGCTGGAGCAGGTGCTGCCGAGCCGGCTGCGCCGCCGGGTCGGCGCCCTGAACGCCTTCACCGTGCCCATGCTGCGCGGCCCCCTGCCCTCCGCGGTCGATCCCGCCGTCCTGACCGAGCTGGCCATCCTCTGCCGGGACTCCGAGCGCCTGCGCTTCGAGTACAGCGACCACGGGGGCCAGGCCACCCGCCGTACCGTAGAACCCCACCGACTCGTCTGCAGCGAGCGGCGCTGGTACCTCGTCGCCTGGGATCTGGAGCGCGAGGACTGGCGGACCTTCCGCGTCGACCGCATCACGCCCAGGCCGCCGCACGGCCCACGCTTCGCCCCGCGCACCCCGCCCGCCGAGGACCTCGCCGCGTACGTCTCGAAGGGCGTCTCCATGCGCGCGTACGCCACCCAGGCCGTCGTCCGTCTGCTCGTGCCCCGGGAGGAGGCCGCCGAGCGGATCTCGCCGAGCGCCGGGACGCTGGAGGCGGACGGGCCGGACGCCTGCGTCCTGCGCACGGGAGCGGCGAGCCTGGAGGTGATGGTGATTCACGTGATGATGACGGGCTTCGAGTTCGAGGTGCTGGAGCCCGCCGAGCTGATCGAGGCGATCAGGACGTCTCGGGACCGCCTGTCGCGCGGACTTCTCCGAGCGGCTCGTCCTCGGTCGCCGCGTACTCCGGATGGTGCAGGTCGAACGCCGGGGACTCGGAGCGGATCCTCGGCAGGCCGGTGAAGTTGTGCCGGGGCGGCGGGCAGGAGGTCGCCCACTCCAGGGAGCGGCCGTACCCCCAGGGATCGTCGGTCTCGACCCGCACGCCGTACTTCGAGGTCTTCCAGACGTTGTAGAGGAACGGCAGCGTCGACATGCCGAGCAGGAACGCCCCGATCGTCGACACCGTGTTCAGGGCGGTGAAGCCGTCCGCGGCCAGGTAGTCGGCGTACCGGCGGGGCATGCCCTCCGCGCCCAGCCAGTGCTGCACCAGGAACGTGGTGTGGAAGCCGACGAACAGCGTCCAGAAGTGGATCTTCCCGAGCCGCTCGTCCAGCATCTTCCCGGTGAACTTCGGCCACCAGAAGTACAGCCCGCCGAAGATCGCGAAGACGACCGTGCCGAACACCACGTAGTGGAAGTGGGCCACGACGAAGTAGGTGTCCGAGACGTGGAAGTCCAGCGGCGGCGACGCCAGCAGGACTCCGGTCAGACCGCCGAACAGGAACGTCACCAGGAAGCCGGCCGCCCACAGCATCGGCGTCTCGAAGGACAGCGAGCCCTTGATCATCGTCCCGGTCCAGTTGAAGAACTTCACGCCCGTGGGGACGGCGATCAGGAAGCTCATGAAGGAGAAGAACGGCAGCAGCACGGCGCCGGTGACGAACATGTGGTGCGCCCACACGACCACCGAGAGACCGGTGATCGACATCGTCGCGCCGACCAGCGTCAGATAGCCGAAGATCGGCTTGCGGGCGAAGACCGGGATGATCTCCGTGATGATCCCGAAGAACGGCAGCGCGATGATGTACACCTCGGGATGCCCGAAGAACCAGAATAGGTGCTGCCACAGCAGCGCCCCGCCGTTGGCGGGTTCGAAGACCTGCGCGCCGAAGCGCCGGTCCGCCTCCAGTACCAGCAGCGCCGCCGCGAGCACCGGGAACGCCATCAGGATCAGGATCGACGTGAACAGCGTGTTCCAGGTGAAGATCGGCATCCGGAACATCGTCATGCCGGGCGCGCGCATCCCGATGATCGTCGTGATGAAGTTGACCGCGCCGAGGATCGTTCCGAACCCGGCCAGCGCCAGCCCCATGATCCACAGGTCGGGGCCGAGACCGGGGGAGTGCACGGAGTCGTTGAGCGGCGCGTAGGCGAACCAGCCGAAGGCGGCGGCCCCGTCGGGCGTGAGCAGCGAGCCGAGCACGATCAGACCGCCGAACAGAAACAGCCAGTACGAGAACATGTTCAGCCGGGGGAACGCCACGTCGGGGGCGCCGATCTGCAGCGGCATCAGCTCGTTGGCGAAGCCCGCGAAGGACGGGGTGGCGAACAGCAGCAGCATGATCGTGCCGTGCATCGTGAACAGCTGGTTGTACTCCTGGTTGCTCAGGATCTGCAGCCCGGGACGGGCGAGTTCGGCCCGCATCAGCAGCGCCATCACCCCGCCGACCAGGAAGAACACGAACGAGGTGATCAGGTAGAGATGCCCGATCTTCTTGTGGTCGGTGGTGGTCAGCCAGTCGACGACCAGCCGGCCGCGCTGCTTGTGCGGTACGGGTCGCGCCGCCGCCCGCACGGTCTGGGTCCCCATCGTTCGCTCGCCCCTTCGCTCGTCGCACCGGGTCCGCTGCAGCCCGCGCTCGCTCGCGAGCTCACGCCATGATGCGCGCCTCGGCGTGCGCCGCGACAGGGGGTGTGCGGGGGTTGTGTGCCGGATCCATGTATTTCCTATGCGGTGTCAGCTCCCGCGACCGGCGCCCGGAATCGGCCCGGAATCGAATCCGACGGCGACCGGGGGCCGTTCTCACGGCACTTTCCGCCCGGGTATTGGACAAGCCCGAGCGACACGCGGGAATTACGTTCGATTGACTGCGGAAGGCGTACGGAACCGCTCGTACGTGTGACTCAGTGCCGCCGAAACGCGCGTCGTGATCCTGTGACAGAAGTGTGACCGGAGGGGCACGTGGGACCCGTCGTGGCGGTCCGGGGTACCGCGGGCCGGGGGCAGGGCCTAGCGTGGCGGCATGGCACCGATTCCCACTCCGCAGGCGGAGCCCGAGGACAGTCCGGAGGCGTATGTCGGCCTCGACCAGGCAGGCGCCGAGCGTCGCGCGCGGGAGCGCGGCTGGTCCACGGTGCGCTCACTGCCGCCGGGGGCGATCATCACGATGGAGTACCGCCAGGGCCGGCTGAACTTCGAGGTGAAGGACGGTCTGGTGGTACGGGCCTGGAAGGGCTGACACGCGCGAAGGCCCCGGTCCCTCGATGAGGGGGCCGGGGCCTTCGTCCTGCGGGGCGTGGGTTGTGCGTACCGGACCCCGCTGTCCTGGAGCCGCTCAGCCGCCCGTCACGGGGCGGGCCGAGGCCGGTGTGCCGCGGGAGACGCGGTCGGGGTGGGGTGGCCGCCGACTGCCCACCGGGGTCACCGGCGTGCGCTCGGAGCGGGCCGTGTGCGGGCCGGGGGCGAGATAGACGGGCGCCCGGGGCGAGCGGGCCGCCGGCTCGTGCGCGGCCTCGTCCTGAGCCGTCGTACGCGGTGTGAGCAGCACCGGCGAGCCCGCGGGGGCCGGGGTCGGTGCGGGTGCCGTGGCGGCCTTGCGAGCCCGCCAGCGGTCGCGCAGGTCGAACAGCTCGACCTCGGCGCGGGCGATGAGCGGTTCGCACCAGGGCAGGGCGAGCAGGACCAGCAGACCGGCCGCCCAGCCCAGCAGGACGTCGCTCAGCCAGTGCGTACCCAGGTAGACGGTGGCCATCCCGACGCCCAGCGAGGTCACGGCGGAGATCGCCGACAGCCAGCGGCGGGCCCTCGGCGTGGAGGCGAGATAGGCCAGGATTCCCCAGGTCACGACGGCGTTGGCGGTGTGACCGCTGGGAAATATATCGCCGCCCAGACCCATCTCGTTCGAGCCGATCGTGGTCGCGTAGTGCGGGCCCAGGCGGCCCATGCCGAGCTTCGCGGCGCCGACGGAGATGTTCAGCAGCAGCAGCGCCGTGCCCAGCGTCAGCAGCGGACGCAGCGTGTGCTGCCGCCAGGAGCGCCAGCCCAGCCAGGCCGCGACCATCACGGCGGTCGGGCCGCGCTGGCCGAGGACCACGTAGTAGTCGACGAACCAGTGGACGCCGTGCCACTGCTGGTACGGCCGGAAGAACATGACCTGCCAGTCCAGGCGGACGAGCCAGGAGGTGGTCACCACGGCCCACACGATCGCCAGGTAGAACGCCAGGGTGCCGGTCAGCAGCGCCACCCGGTGCCGGCTCATCTTCGGGACATCGAGGTTCGCCGGTCGTTCCGGCTCCCGGTCCAGTCTGGCGAACACCCGGTCCAGACGGGTGAGGTTTCGTTCGGTACGCACCCAATCGACGTTACAGCCAGTGAGGTAAGTTCTCCGTCTCTTCAGCGGGTTTGTGATGACGATGTGATGTGGGATTCCTCTCAGCGAGGGGTTTATTTCCAGGGAATCCGCAATGGTGGGCCGCCGCGCCCTTCATTTCCATTGATCATTCCGCGAATCAGTTTTCTGCGGCTTATGAATTCGTTCACCGAAAGCTGGCCGGGATTTACCTGGACGCTCACGAGGCGCCAGGATCGATCATGGCGGACCGGAGCCGTTCAGCCAGAACGCGCCGTACACGGCCGACGCCACCGCGACACCGCCCACCACCAGCGCCGACCTGGACGTACGGGCCCGGGCCAGGACGACGGCGAGCGGCAGCAGCAGCGGGAAGGCGGGCAGCAGCAGGCGGGGTTTCGAGCCGAAGTAGCTCGAGGCGCACAGCGCGAGCGCGGTGACCACGCCCGCGTACACCAGCAGCGGAACCGGCTGGCGTTGCCGTACGCAGACGACGTACAGCCACACCACGAGCCCGACCCCGAGGACGATCCCGGTGCCCGCGAGGGCCGACGGCAACGACGTGAACTTGTCGGCGACGAAGCGGACGAAGGCGGCGCCCCCGTCGAAGCCGTTGCGCCAGCCCGCCTGGACGTCCAGATAGCCCAGCGGACCCTTGCCGGTGCGGTGGCCGACCCACAGGACGTAGCCGGCGGCGCCCAGCGGGGCGAGGAGAAGCCCCAGCGCCCGCCGTACGGCCGTGGGGGCGCGCGCAGGGGTTCCGGCGCCCTCTGGTGGCGGGACGCGCTCCACGGGCCTCTCTGCGGGCGACGCGGGGGCGTGAGCGCCCGCGGGGGCGCCGTCCGCGTCCGGCGCGCTCCGGTTCCGCGCGAAAGAGGCAATCCCGGCGGCCCACACCGCCGCCACGACGGCCAGCCCGACCGGTCGGGTCAGCCCCGCCAGCGCGGCCAGCCCCCCCGCCGTCAGCCAGCGGCCGGTCAGCACCGCGTACAGCGCCCAGGCGGCGAGCGCGGTGAACAGCGACTCGCTGTACGCCATCGACTGCACGATCCCCACGGGCAGCGCGGCCCACAGCAGCACGGCGCACACCGCGGCCCGCCGGCCGTGCACCAGCTCCGCGACCGCGAAGATCCCCCAGGCCGCCGCGAGCGAGGCGAGCAGGCTGACGGCGAAACCCGCGCCGGCGTACGACAGGGGCGTGAGCGCGTGCAGCAGCCGCTCCAGCCAGGGCAGCAGCGGGAAGAAGGCCAGGTTGGAGTGCACGTCCCCGTTCGGCAGCCGCACCTCGTAGCCGTAACCGAGCTCGGCCACCCGCGTGTACCACAGCGAGTCCCAGCGGGCCGTCAGCAGCGTGTACGCGCTCTTGCCGCGCGCCCCGCTCCACACCGCCAGTACGAGCAGGCCCAGCGCACGCACGGCCGCGTACCCGAGGAGGGCCGGGGCCGCGCGGCGCAGGGCCCGGCCGGCGGGTGGCGCGGGGCGCGTCGCAAGATCCGTCACGGGCTCGATTATCGACGGCGCCGGAACCGGCGGACCCGGCGCCGCGTGCTCCCAGGTGAGGGGGAGTGGCGCACGCCACACGAGTTCTGTACGCCTCTGAGAGGTCCGCCACGTGAACGTGGCGCGAACTCGCGTACGCTGACGAGTCACTCGCCTTCGTTGCGCGGGCCGGGGACAGCCGCTCCTCCCCGGCCGAGATCACGGGGAGTCCCCACCCCGCGATGCCCGCCGAAGGCGAGGAAGCATCTGGGAGGTACGTACATGTCCGGGACGACCACGGCCGCAGCGCTGCGCCGTCGGGCGGCCGGGGCCGGTGCCAACCGCTGGGTCGTGCTCGTCGTGCTCTGTGTGAGCCTGCTGCTGGTCGCCGTGGACGCGACCGTGCTGCACGTCGCGGTCCCCGCGGTCACCGAGGACCTCAGGCCCGGCGCGATAGAGCTGCTCTGGATCGTCGACGTCTACCCCCTCGTCTGCGCCTCGCTGCTGATCCTCTTCGGCACACTGGGCGACCGCGTCGGCCGCAGACGGATCCTGCTCCTCGGCTACGGTCTCTTCGGCATCGCCTCCGGTCTCGCCGCCCTCGCCCAGGACCCGCAGGTCCTCATCCTCGCCAGGGCGCTGCTCGGCGTCGGCGGCGCGATGATCATGCCGGCCACGTTGTCGATCCTGCGCCAGGTCTTCCCCGACCGGCGGGAGCGGGCGCTGGCGATCGGCGTGTGGAGCGCGGTCGCCGCGGTCGGCGCGGCGGTCGGACCGCTGCTCGGCGGCTTCCTGCTCGAGCACTTCTGGTGGGGCTCGGTCTTCCTCGTCAACATCCCGCTGATGCTGGTCAGCCTGCCGGTGGGGCGGATGCTGCTGCCGGAGTCGCGGGGCTCGGGCGACGGGCCCTGGGACGTGGTCGGCGCGCTGATGGCCGCGGCCGGGCTCTTCGGTGTCGTGTTCGGGGTGAAGCGGCTCGGCGGCGGGGAGCCGGCGGGCAGCGCGTTCACCCTGGCCCCCCTGGTGGTGGGCGCGGTGCTGCTGGTGTTCTTCGTGCGCCGGCAGCGCCGGCGCACGCACCCGCTGGTCGACCTCGGTATGTTCGCCCGTCCGGCGTTCAGCACCTCGGTGGGCTGCATCGTGCTGGCGATGCTCGCGCTGGTGGGCCTGGAGCTGATCGCGGCGCAGTATCTGCAGCTGGTGCTGGAGCTGTCGCCGCTCCAGACCGGCCTGCGGCTGCTGCCGCTGACCTTCGCGGCGATGGCCGCGGGGCTGGCAGGGGCTCGGATGCTGCGCCGGTTCGGGCCGCGAGCGATGGTGTGCTTCGGGTTCTCTGCGACGGCGGGGGCGGTGCTGCTGCTGACGCTGATGGGCGCCACCGACAACCCGCCCCTGCTGCTGTTCGGCTTCGTCCTGCTCGGCTTCGGGCTGGAGACGACGCTCTTCGGGGCGTACGAGTCGATGCTGAGCGAGGCCCCGGCGGCGCAGGCCGGTGGCGCGGCGGCGGTCGGGGAGACCTCGTACCAGCTGGGCGCGGGGATCGGGATCGCGCTGCTCGGCAGCGTCATGAACGCGGCGTACGCGCCCGGCCTGTCCTCCGTTCCCGGGGTCCCTGCCTCGGCGTCGGCCTCCGCGGCGCACTCGCTGGGCGAGGCCTACGATGTCGCCGGGCGTCTCGGCGGCCCGGTCGGCGTCGCCCTGCGCCGCGCGGCCCGGGACTCCTTCGTGCACGGACTGCATGTGACGCTGCTGGTCAGCGCGGGCCTGTTGCTGCTGGGCGCGGTGATGGCGCTGCGGCTGCCGCGGGTGATGCAGTGCGCGGAGGCGGCGGCACCGGTGGAGCTGCCGGCGCCCCGGGAGGTCGCTCAGTCCCGTGTCTCCGCGTAGCCGCTCACCTCTGCGCGTGGGCCGCTCACTGGACGTGCGGGACACCGCGTCGTAACGTCGGCCCCAGAGTCGTAACTAGCGCTGCTAGTTTTCGTGTGCCGGAGGGTGTTCTGATGTCCGCGTCCTCGAAGTTGCCCCCGTTCGACCCCGCCGACCCCCTCGGCATCGACGACCTGCTGGAACCCGAGGACCTGGCGGTGCGCGACACCGTGCGGGCCTGGGCGGCGGACCGGGTGCTGCCGCAGGTCGCCGAGTGGTACGAGAAGGGCGAGCTGCCCGGGATCCGGGAGCTGGCCAGGGAACTCGGCGGCATCGGAGCCCTCGGCATGTCCCTCGACGGGTACGGGTGCGCCGGGGCCAGTGCCGTGCAGTACGGGCTCGCCTGCCTGGAATTGGAGGCCGCCGACTCCGGGATCCGGTCGCTGGTCTCCGTGCAGGGGTCTCTCGCCATGTACGCCGTCCACCGGTTCGGCAGCGAGGAGCAGAAGCAGACCTGGCTGCCGCGGATGGCGAGCGGTGAGGTCATCGGGTGCTTCGGACTCACCGAACCCGATCACGGGTCCGACCCCGCCTCCATGCGGACCTCCGCCAAGCGCGACGGCACCGACTGGGTGCTCAGCGGGCGGAAGATGTGGATCACCAACGGCTCCGTCGCCGGGGTGGCCGTGGTGTGGGCGCAGACCGAGGAGGGGATCCGCGGGTTCGTCGTACCCACCGACAGCGCCGGGTTCTCCGCGCCCGAGATCAAGCACAAGTGGTCACTGCGGGCGAGCGTGACGAGCGAACTCGTGCTCGACGACGTGAGGCTGCCCGGCGACGCCGTCCTGCCGGAGGTCGTGGGGCTCAAGGGGCCGCTGAGCTGTCTGTCCCACGCCCGGTACGGGATCGTGTGGGGCGCGATGGGTGCGGCCCGGTCGTGTTTCGAGGCCGCGGTGGACTACGCGAAGACGCGGGAGCAGTTCGGACGGCCCATCGGCGGCTTCCAGCTCACCCAGGCCAAGCTCGCCGACATGGCGGTCGAACTGCACAAGGGGATCCTGCTCGCCCATCACCTCGGGCGGCGCATGGACGCCGGCCGCCTGCGTCCCGAGCAGGTCAGCTTCGGCAAGCTCAACAACGTGCGCGAGGCCATCGAGATCTGCCGGACGGCCCGTACGATCCTCGGCGCCAACGGGATCTCGCTCGAATACCCCGTCATGCGGCACGCGACCAACCTCGAGTCGGTGCTGACGTACGAGGGCACCGTCGAGATGCACCAGCTCGTGCTGGGCAAGGCACTCACCGGGCTCGACGCCTTCCGGTGAACCCTGCGCGGGGGCAGGGCCGGTGAGCGGCCCTGCCTCAGCTCTGGTTGTAGAAACCGTCCTCACGGCGCGCGGCCGGCTCGCCGCTGACGATCTCGGTGTTCGCCGGGGTCAGCAGGAAGACCCGGTTGGCGACCCGCTCGATGGTGCCGCGCAGCCCGAAGGTCAGCCCGGCCGCGAAGTCGACGACACGCTTGGCGTCGGCCGCCTCCATGGCCGTGAGATTCACGATCACCGGGACGCCCTCACGGAACAGCTCGCCGATGGCGCGCGCGTCCCGGAAGCTGTCCGGGGTCACCGTGCCGATGCGGCGGCCCTTCTCCTCGGCGACGTCCGAGGCCACCTTGACCCGCGGGTCGGTGACCCAGGCATCCCCGGGCTGCTCGGTCCCTTCGGAGTAGTCGTCGTCGTAGTAACGCTCGTCGTCGTTGTCGTCGACGAGGCCGAGCCAGGCACTCGCTTTGCGTACCGATCCCATGGACGCCTCCTCTCACAGCGGTCTTTTTTGCTTTCCGCATCCCTATGGTCATCCATGATGCGGACGTCGCGCCAAGTGGATAGACGCCGCGCGGGGGGTTTGTGACGGTACTGGTGCACAGCGAATACGTCGAGAGCCCGGGTGCCCCAAGGGTCTTGATGTATGCGGCTGCTGACTGTGAGTGAAATATGATTCTTCGTGGCGTACGGGTGATGGACGGTGCGTCCGGGTGAACGGGTGATCGATACGATGCGGCAGCTCAGCGCCGTGCCAACGGCCCGGGAAGTCACACGCGTCACGGGGGATCACCATGTTCGGAATCGTCAGGCCCTGCACCCATCGGCTCGGTGAGAATCTCAAGTCCCAGTGGATGGCGCACTTGTGCGGACTGTGTCTCGCGCTGCGCGGGGACCACGGACAGTTCGCTCGGGTCGTCACCAACTACGACGGGCTCCTCATATCCGTTCTGACGGAGGCTCAGGCGGAAAAGGCGGGCATCTGGCGGCGTACGGCGGGCCCGTGCCCCTTGCGCGGGATGCGCACCGCCTCCGTCGCCCGGGGCGAGGGCTCGCGGCTCGCGGCCGCCGTCTCCCTGGTGCTTGCCTCGGCCAAGGTGCGCGACCATGTCGCCGACGGCGACGGGTTGCTGGCGCGAAGGCCCGTGGCGCTCGCGGCCCGCCGGGTCGCCGCGAGCTGGGGCGCGGCGGGGGCCCGTACGGGAGCCGACGTCGGCTTCGACACGGCCGTGCTGGTGGACGCCGTGGACCGGCAACTCGGCATCGAGGCGCTCGCCGGACCGGGCACGCCCCTGCTCACGGTCACCGAGCCGACCGAGACCGCGACCGCCGCGGCCTTCGCCCACACGGCCGTTCTCGCAGGCAGACCCCGCAACGCCGAGCCGCTGGCCGAGGTCGGGCGGCTGTTCGGGCGGCTCGCGCATCTGCTGGACGCCGTGGAGGACAGGCAAGCTGACGCGGCGTCGGGTGCCTGGAACCCGCTCACCGCGACCGGGACCCCGCTCACCGAGGCACGACGGCTCTCGGACGACGCGCTGCACGGGATCCGGCTCGCGCTGCGGGAGGTGGAGTTCGCTGACGGGAAGCTCGCTCACCGGCTGCTCGTGCACGAACTGCGCGCCTCCGTCGACCGCGCCTTCGGCACGGCGTCCTGCGCGCACCGCTCGACTCCCTCGCTCGCGGGACCGTACGCGCCGCCCGGCTCCCCCGGCGGGCCGCCGCCCCAGCCACCCCGGCGTGAGCGGCGCGGACTGCTCGCGGGGTGCGCGGTGTGGGCGGGGCTGGCCTGCACCTGCCAGGTGTGCTGCGGCGAGTACGAGGACCCGTGGAGCCGTGAGCGCAGGGACGGTCTGTGCCGCGACGCGAGCTGCTCCGACTGCGGGGACTGCGGGGACTGCTGCAACTGCTGCAACTGCTGCCAGTGCTGCGGGGAGTGCGACGGATGCGACTGCTGTGACTGCGGCTGCGACTGCGGTTGCTGAACCGGCTACCGACAGTGGCGTATACGGGATGCGCGCGGTCCGGCGGCCACCTGGTGTTTCCCGGAGATCCTGTTTCCGGGACGTAAAACAAAAACATGATCCGGTGACCGTCGCCTCGTGAAGGTCGTTGGGCGGGAGCAGAACAGTTTCTTCCTTCCCCCGACCCGCCCCTCATATAAGGCACTTCCGTGGACGTCACAGCAAACGTCACATCCCGAGCGACCACCAGTATCCGCACCAGACTGCTGAGGATCCTCATCCTCGCCCTGGCGGTCCTGCTGGCGCTGCTCGGGCTCGCCGCCGGCGAGCAGATCTCCGCCTACCGCAACGCATCCGCCACCGAGCACAACGCACGCCTGGAGATCACCCTCCAGGGCCTCGTCCACGAACTGCAGAAAGAACGCGGCCTCAGCACCGGATACGTCGGCGGCGTCTGGCAGTTCAAGGCCAAGCTGCCGGCCCAGCGCGAGGCCACCGACGCCGCCCGCACCGCGCTGGACAAGGCGCTGAAGGGCCGCGGCGACCGCGCCGCCGACTCCGTGCGCGAGTCGCTCGGACGGCTCGACGGACTCGCCGGCATCCGCGGTCACGCGGACGACCACACCGGCGTCGTGAAGGACACCTTCGACTACTTCACCACCACCATCACCGTCCTCGACCGGCTCGACCTCGGCCTCGACGAGGTCCACGACGGCCCCCTGCGCGACGCCTACCAGTCGCTGCAGACCCTCGGCAACGCCAAGGAGTTCACCGGCGAGGAGCGCGCCATCGTGCTCGGCTCGGTGCGCGGCGGGAAGTTCCACGGCGACGACTACAGCCGCTTCATGCAGATCCGGGCCGGCCGGCTCGCCGCCTTCGCCGCCTTCCCGCGCTCGGCCACCGCCGCCCAGGAACGGCGCCTGAACGCGGCCCTGACCACACCGGACGCCGAGCGCATGCTGGCGTACGAGAGCACCGCGGTGCACGGCGGCGGACGGCTCGGCTCCCGCGCCATCCCGCCGATGGCCTGGTGGGACGCGACCACCTCCACCATCAACGGACTGCGCCAGGCGCAGGTCTCGCTCGGCGCCGACGTCGAGAACCGCGCCGCCGAGCTGGAGAGCGCCGCCCAGCGCGACCTGCTGCTGTTCGCGCTGCTCGCCCTCGGCACCGTCGCCGCGCTCGGCGCCCTGGCCCTCGACTGTGTACGATCCGTCTCCGCGCCGCTCGTCGAACTCGCCCAGCAGGCCCGGGAGATGGCCGGCGAGCGACTGCCGCGCGCCGTCGCCGCCGTCCAGAACGCCGCCTCCGGGGAGACTCCCGAACCACCCGCCCCACTGACCCTCCCCGGCAGGACGGGCGCCGAGGTGCGTGAGGTGGCCGAGGCCTTCGACCGCGTCCAGCGCGCCGCCTTCGACCTCGCCACCGAACAGGCCGTGCTGCGCCGCAACGCCACCGACTCCCTGGTCAGCCTGGGCCGCCGCAACCAGAACCTGGTCCGCCGGCAGATCAGCTTCATCAACAAGCTGGAGCACGAGGACGCCGACCCGGCCACCCTGGCCAACCTCTTCGAACTCGATCACCTGGCCACCCGGATGCGCCGCAACGCCGAGAGCCTGCTGGTGCTCGCCGGTGAGTCCAGCCCCCGCCCCTGGGCCACCCCGCTCGCCCTCACCGACGTGCTGCGCGCCGCGCTCTCCGAGGTCGAGGAGTACCGCCGGGTCACCCTGCGGCGGATCGAACCCGCGCACATCACCGGCTCCGTCGTCGCCGAAGTCGCCCATCTGCTCGCCGAACTGGTCGAGAACGCGCTCAGTTTCTCCCCGCCGGACTCAGACGTCGAGATCGAGGGGCGCCGCACCAGCGCCGGCTACCTGGTCGCGATCGTCGACCACGGATTCGGCATGGACGCCCAGGCGCTCGCGGAGGCCAACGTACGGCTGTCCGGCACCGCCGGCTTCATGGCCGAACCCACCCGGTTCCTCGGCCACTTCGTGGTCGGCGCCCTCGCCCGCAAGTGCGGCATCGAGGTACGGCTCGGGGAGGCGCCGGCGGCCGGTGTGGTCGCCCGGGTGCTGATCCCGACCTCACTGCTGACGGAGGCCCCGCCGAAGAAGGCGGCGGACAAGACGGCGGACAAGGCGGTGCTGCCCGCACCGCGCAAGGAGACGGAGGTGCCGGCCGCCGAGCCGGTCACCGTGACGGCGGAAGCGAAGCCGAGCGTGGACGAGAACAGGAACGAGGGCAGGAGCGCCGGCGTGAGGGGCGGCGCCTCCGCCGCCCGTACCCGCAACGGGCTCGTCAAGCGGCCCCAGCGCAGCGCGATCGCGGACGCCGTCAGCGAGACGGACCGGCCGCACCGGCCGGCGCCCGCCGGGCCGACCCCCGACCGGAGCCCCGAGGAGATCTCCGGGATGCTCTCCACCCTGCGCAGCGCCCACATGCGGGGCGGGATCAGCGTGGAGAAGGAGAAGAAGCAGGACAAGCAGCAGGACAAGCAGCGGTCCGCCGAACAGGGTGAGGGTGACGCCAAGTGACCACCGTGGACGCCCACAACGACTCGCAGACCTTCAACTGGCTGCTCGCCAACTTCGTCCGGAGCACCGACGGGGTACGGGACGCGGTCGCCGTCTCCTCCGACGGGCTGCTGATCGCCGTGTCCGACGGGCTCGGGCGGACCGAGGCCGACCATCTCGCGGCGATCGTGTCGGGGCTGAGCAGCCTGGCGCGCAGCGCGTCCAAGCGGTACGGCTTCGACGGGGTCAAGCTCATCATGATCGAAATGGGGCGCGGATTCCTCCTCGTCTCCGCGATCCGGGACGGCAGCTGTCTCGGGGTGCTCGCCGACAGCAGCGGTGAACTGGGTCTGGTCGGCTATGAGATGGCCGTGCTCGCGGAGCGGGCGGGTGATCTGCTCACGCCCACGCTCATCGCCGATCTGCGGCAGGCGCTGCCGCGGTGAACGGCGAACTCCCCAGGGACGTAGAACCGGTCGAGGACGCGACCTTCGTCCGGCCGTTCATCATCACCGGCGGCCGGGCCGAGCCGCTCCGGGCGGACCTTCGGCTGGAGACGCTGGTCGTGGCCGTCGGTGTGCCCGACGAGACGCTGACCTTCGAACGGCGGCACATCGTCGCGGTGTGCGAGCAGCCGACGACGGTCGCGGAGGTGGCGTCGCGGGTCGGTGTGCCGCTGGGCGTCGCCAAGGTGCTCGTGTCCGACCTCGTCGTCGCGGGTCAGCTGACCTGCCGGCAACCCGCGGAGCTGCCGCTCCAGACGCTCGAAAGGATCAGGGACCATGTCCGGGCGCTCTGACAGGACCGTGCCGCTCGCCGTGAAGATCGTGGTGAGCGGGGGACTCGGGGTCGGCAAGACCACGTTCATCGGGGCGATCTCGGAGATCGAGCCGCTGGACACGGAGGCCGCGATCACCCAGGTCTCGGTGGGCGTCGACTCGCTGGACGGGGTCGAGTCGAAGACGACGACCACGGTGGCCCTGGACTTCGGACGGATCACCCTGGACCCGACGATCGCCCTGTACCTGTTCGGGACGCCCGGGCAGGACCGCTTCTCCTTCCTCTGGGACGACCTGGTGGAAGGTGCCCTCGGGACGGTCGTCCTCGTGGACACCCGGCGTATCGAGGAGTGTTTCCCGGCGGTTGACTACTTCGAGTCGCAGGGGGCGCCGTTCGTGCTGGCCGTGAACCGCTTCGACGGGGCGGAGCGGTTCGAACTGGAGGAAGTGCGCGAGGCACTGGGGCTGGGGGGCGACGTGCCGGTGCTGGAGTGCGACGCACGGGAGCGGTCTTCCGTGCGTGATGTGCTGGGCGCTCTGCTGGATCGGGTGATCGGGGTCCGGGCAGCGCCCAGGAGGCGGGCCGCGATGGTGCGTTAGCGGCCGACCGCGAAAAGCACGAGGGGAGGGGTGTGCGTGTGAAGGCGAGAGGAAGAAGATGAGCGGCGCCGGGCAGGGCGCGGGCAGAGCGGTCGGCTCAACAGGAACAGGACCACACGCGACCGAAGTCGATGTGGGAGCGCTTGACCAGCCACTGCTGTGGATGCATGGAGTAAGTGGAACAGGCATCCGGTTCCGCGTCAACTGAGATGAGACGTGCGGCTCATATGCTGGACGGCCTTGACAGTGACGGGAAACGGCCCCGTACAGTCGACGGACGGTCCTGCTGAGGGGCTCGGCCGTACTGCGCCCTGCTGCGTATCCGTGTGAAGGCACCACCGTGTTCCACCTACGTCGCGGAGCCTTCGCATGTCCTCCGACACCCTTGTCGCATTCCCCGCCGAGTCCGAGCGGCACTCCCTGGTGGTCGTGGGGGCCGGGCCGCGGGGGACCGGTCTGATCGAGCGGATCGCCGCCAACGCCTCCGAGTTGTACGGCGGTTCGGGTCTCGACATCCATCTCGTCGACCCGCATCCGCCGGGCGCCGGACGGATCTGGCGGGCTGCGCAGTCGCCGCTGCTGTGGATGAACTCGCACGCCGAGGACGTCACCATGTTCACCGACGAGACGGTGGCCATGGAGGGCCCGGTGCGCGAGGGTCCCACGCTGCACGAGTGGGCCGGCATCGACGGCGGTGTCTTCGCGGACCGGCAGCTGCAGGGCTCCTATCTGCGCTGGGTGCACGAACAGGCCGTCGCCGCGCTGCCCCCGGACATCACCGTCCACCACCACCCGCGGCGGGCTTTGCGGATCGGCGGTCCGCGCGAGGGGCGTCAGCAGGTGTGGCTGGAGGGTCGCTCCAGACCTCTCCCGGCCGATCTGGTGGTGCTGGCCATCGGCCATCTCGACGCGGAACTCGACGAGCAGCAGCGTGAGTTGGCCGACTACGCGGGTGAACACGGGCTGGTGCACCTGCCACCCGACTTCACCGCCGACAGCGATCTGTCCCCGCTCCGGGCCGGTGAACCGGTCCTGGTCCGCGGGTTCGGGCTGGCCTTCGTCGACCTGATGGTGCTGCTCACCGAGGGGAGGGGCGGGCGGTACGAGGGCGACACCTATGTGCCGTCCGGGCGGGAGCCGGTGCTGTACGTCGGATCGCGGCGCGGAGTGCCGTACCACTCCAAGATCGGCTACGACTGGAGTGGTGAGCGGCCGCCGCTGCCGCGGTTCTTCGGGCCCGGCGAGGTCGGTGAACTGCTCGCCAAGCCGGGCGGGTTCGACTTCCGGCGGGACGTGTGGCCGCTGGTGGAGAAGGAGTTGGGGTTCGCCCACTACCACCGGCTGTTCACCGTGCATCCGGAGCGGACCGCGATGTCCTGGGCCGACTTCGAGGAGAAGTACGCGGCGGGGAGCGGGGCGGAGATCCAGGCGCTGGTCGCGTCCGCCGTGCCCGATGCCGGGGACCGGCTGGACCTCGCCGCGCTCGACCGGCCCCTGGACGGGGTGCGGTACGGGTCGCTGGACGAGTTCCAGGAGGGGCTGCGCGGATATGTCGAGCGCGATCTGAGCAGACGGCACGATCCGCGGTACGACCCCGACCTGGCGGTCTTCCTGGCGCTGCTGTCCGTCTACGGGCAGCTGATCCGGCTCGGTGACATCGGGCCCTGGTGGCACGGGTTCTTCAGCTATCTGGCCTCCGGTCCGCCCGGGCCCCGGCTGCGGCAGATGCTGGCACTCTCCCGGGCCGGTGTGCTGAAGTTCCTGGGCGCCGACATGACCGTCACCGCGGAGGACGGGGTGTTCCGGGCGGCCAGTGCCACCGTGCCGGGCGCGGTCGTCGAGGCGCGGGCGCTGGTCGAGGCGCGGCTGCCGGAGCCCACCGTCGGGCGGGCGCGGGACACGCTGCTGCGCGAGCTGCAGGCCGACGGGGCCGCCGAGACGGCGGACGGCCTGCTGCGGGTCGATCCCGGCGACGGACGGATCCTCGACCGGGCCGGGCGACCGCACCCCCGGCGCTTCGCGCTCGGCCCCTACACCGACGGCCGCACCCCGGGCGCCTTCACCCGGCCGCGCACGGGCGGCCCCGCGTTCCGCCAGAACGACGCGACGGCACGGGCGGCACTGCGCTTCCTGACCGAACTGGCCTCCCGAGCAGCGGCATGACGGCCGGAGCGGGCGTGGCGGCTGGAAGCGCGGGTCGTTCGGGGTGGGGTGTAGCGGGGGTGGCCCGTGGGGGTGGAGCTCGGGTCGTCGGCAGTCGTGCAGCTCGGGTGGTCCGCGGTGGCGGAGTGCGGTTCGTCCCGGTGGTGTGCGGTTCGCGTCGGTCGTGGCGTGGGCGGTCCGGGGCGGCCGCGGAGGCGTGAAGCGCGGGGCGTCGTCGTGTGGGCCTCGTGCGCGGGTTCTTCCATCCAGGGCTCTTCGAAAGGTTCCTCTCCATGACCTCATCGCACGGCCGGGGGCTGTTGCACCTGGCCGCCGCTCTCGATCAGCCGACGGTGTTCGACGCCGGCCCGTACGTCGAGCTGGCACGGCTCGCCGAGCGGGGCGGGCTGGACTTCGTGACCCTCGGCGACACCTTCGCCCGGCCCGGGCCCGACGCGCTCGCCGTCCTGTCCCGTGTCGCGCCCGCCACCCGCCGCGTCGGCCTGGTCCCCACCGTCACCACCACGCACACCGAGCCGTTCCACGTCCAGGCCGCCGTCGCCACCCTCGACTGGGTCAGCCGGGGCCGGGCCGGCTGGCGCATCGACGTGTCGACCACCGAGGGCGAGGCCCGCCTCTTCGGCCGCCGGCACGCCGCTCCCGCCGAGGAGTTGTGGCGCGAGGCCGGTGAAGTGGCCGACGTGGCCGCCAGGTTGTGGGACAGCTGGGAGGACGACGCCGAGATACGGGACGTGAGCACCGGCCGCTTCATCGACCGCGACAAGCTGCACCACGTCGACTTCGCGGGCGCAGGCTTCTCCGTGAAGGGCCCCTCGATCGTGCCGCGTCCCCCGCAGGGCCACCCCGTCCGGGTGGTCGACGCGACCGAAGGACAGGCCCGGCGCACCGCGGCCCGGTACGCCGACGTGGTCCTCGTGCGCGCCGCCAGCGCCGCTCAGGCCGCCGCCGTACGGGAACAACTGCGTGCCACGGCCGCCGAGTTCGGGCGGGATCCCGACACCCTGCGCGTTCTCGCGAGCCTGCTCGTCGACCTCGGTGACGGGGAGCACGCGGCCGAGCCGGGGCATGGCGGGGGCGGGCCCCGGCAGACCGCGCAGGGCCCGCTGTACCGGGGCGGCCCGGTGGACCTCGCCGAGCTGATCACCGCCTGGCACACCGACGGTGTCGTGGACGGCTTCCACCTCACACCCGCCGAGCCGCGCCGTGACCTGGAGCGGCTCGTCAACGGCACGGTGGCGCTGCTCCAGCACCGCGGGCTGTTCCGCACCTTCTATCCGGGCAGCACGCTCCGGGAGCACCTGGGCCTGGCCAGGCCCGCCAACCGGTACGCCGTGACAGGGGGAGCGTCATGACCGTACGGCCTCGAAAAGAGATCCACCTGGCGGCCCACTTCCCCGGCGTCAACAACACCACCGTGTGGGCGGATCCGCGGTCACGGTCGCAGATCGACTTCTCGTCCTTCGAGCACCTCGCCCGCACCGCCGAACGCGGCCTGTTCGACTTCTTCTTCCTCGCCGAGGGACTGAGACCGCGCGAGCACAAGGGCCGCATCCACGACCTGGACGTGGTGGGACGCCCAGAGTCGCTCACCGTGCTGGGCGCTCTCGCGGGGGTGACCGAGCACCTCGGGCTCGCCGCCACCGTCAACGCCACCTTCAACGAGCCCTACGAACTCGCCCGCAGATGCGCCACGTTGGACCACCTCAGCGGCGGCCGGGCCGCCTGGAACGTGGTGACCTCCTCCGACGCCTTCACCGGCGAGAACTTCCGCCGCGGCGGCTTCCTCGACCGGGCCGACCGGTACACGCGAGCCGCCGAGTTCGTCGAGGTGGCCCGGAAGCTGTGGGACTCCTGGACGCCGGACGGCGTCAGCCGGCCGTTCGCCCACCGCGGGCGGCACTTCGACATCGCGGGTGAGTTCACCGTGCCGCGCTCACCACAGGGTCATCCGGTGGTCATCCAGGCGGGGGACTCGGGAGAAGGGCGGGAGTTCGCCGCCTCCATCGCCGACGTGATCTTTTCCGGCTGGGGGTCCGGGGGTCATCCCCCGGGATGGCACAGCACACGGCACGGTTCGCTGGAGGCGGGGCGCGCCTTCTACGCCGATGTGAAGCGCCGCCTCGCCAAGTACGGCCGGGAACCGGGGGACTTGAAGATCATGGCCGGCGTCACCGTCGTCCTCGGCGACACCGCCGCCGAGGCACAGGAGAGGGCCACCGAGATCCGGCGGCAGCAGGTCTCCCCGCAGAACGCGATCCTCGCCCTGGAGCAGATCTGGGGCGTCGACCTGTCGGCGTACGACCCCGACGGGCCGCTCCCCGAGATCGACCCGGTGGCGGACTCGGCGATCACCCAGGGGCGGACTCGGCGCGGCGACAGCGTCGTGATCGCCGAGATGGGGGTCCCCCCGCTCGAGCGGAGTTCGAGAGTGGGGGAGGCGTGCCCGTCCAAGGAGAAGGGGCTGTCCATCCGGGAGACCGTGATCGAGGCGGGCGCCCGGCAGTCCTTCATCGGGACCCCGGACGCGGTCGCCGTCGAGCTGGAGGAGTTCGTGCGGCGGGACGCCGCCGACGGTTTCATCCTCGTACCGCATCTCACCCCGGGCGGACTGGACGAGTTCGTGGACCGGGTGGTGCCGCTGCTCCAGGAACGCGGGGTGTTCCGCACGGAGTACCGGGGCTCGACCCTCCGCTCCCATCTCGGGCTGGACCACCCCGGCGCCTGAGTGGTGCGGGGGAGCCGGCAGGACCGAGGACGATCCGGACGGTCGACTTCCGGACATCCGCCGAAGCCGGACGGCGGACGTCGACGTCGCGCTCGGTGCGGAGAGCGGTGGGTGGTCGTGCCGGGGCGCGAAAAGGCGTGAGAAGTACGGGACTTCGACCCCGATGCCGCAACGCGCCGCCTCCCGGGGCAGCGAGGCCACGGCCACGCGGAACCAGGGCGTGTCTGGCCAAAACGCATGGTTCGTTCACAGGTTGACGGCCGAAAGGCGCCCTTGCGGCTAGCGGTCGTTGGGCCGAATACTCCCCGACAAGCGCTTGTCAGGGGCACGGCTTGTCCGGAACCCGGACGATCATGCCCCGGGCTGCGCCTCACGGGGCCCCGACCCCACGCGGGCCCCCCGACTTCCCCTTGGGAGGAACGAACGTGAGGATCAAGCGCACAACCCCCCGCAGCGGCATTTCGAGACGGACCCGGCTGATCGCCGTCACCACCGGTCTCGTGGCCGCCGCCGCGATCGCGGTCCCCAGCGCGAACGCGTCCGAGTCCCCCGCCTTCAGCGCGAGCGCGCTCAAGAGTGCGGACGCCTCGGTGCTCAAGGCCGATGTCCCCGGCACCGCCTGGGCCGTCGACAGCAAGACCAACCGTGTCCTGGTCACCGTCGACAGCACGGTCTCCAAGGCCGAGATCGCCAAGATCAAGCGCGAGGCCGGCGCCAACGCCGGGGCCCTCACCATCAAGCGCTCGGCCGGGCAGTTCAAGCCGCTGATCTCCGGCGGCGACGCCATCTACGGCGGACAGTACCGCTGCTCCCTGGGCTTCAACGTGCACAGCGGGAGCACCTACTACTTCCTGACCGCCGGCCACTGCGGTGAGGTCGCCTCCACCTGGTACTCCAACTCCGGCCACTCCACGGTGCTCGGCACCAACGTGGGCTACAGCTTCCCGGGCAACGACTTCGCGCTGGTGCGCTACACCAACTCCTCCATCTCGCACCCGAGCACGGTCGGCAGCCAGACCATCTCCAGCGCGGCCACGCCGAGCGTGGGCACGACCGTGTACCGCCGTGGATCGACCACCGGTACGCACAGCGGGCGGGTCACCGCGCTGAACGCCACCGTCAACTACGGCAGCGGTGACGTCGTCTACGGTCTGATCCAGACCACGGTGTGCGCCGAGGGCGGCGACAGCGGTGGTCCGCTGTACGGCGGCAGTGTGGCGTACGGGCTGACCTCCGGTGGCAGCGGCGACTGCAGCTCCGGCGGTACGACCTTCTTCCAGCCGGTGACCGAGGCGCTGAGCTACTACGGCGTGAGCATCGGCTGACGTCCGGTGGTGAGTGGCCCCCGTACACAACCGGTGTGCGGGGGCTCCCTCTTGTTCGGGTGGCGGAGTTACCTTCGGAGTACAGGTAGCGCTCAGTCCCCAGGGGGCCGACATGGTCGAGGCGCTGGTGGCGGCGGGAGTGACCCTCGCGTCAGCCGGGGCGGTGTACGTGATGGCGGCGGCGCGGGTCGTCAAGCAGTACGAACGCGGGGTGGTGTTCCGGCTGGGCAGACTGCGCGACGAGGTGCGCGGGCCGGGGTTCACGATGATCGTGCCGTTCGTGGACCGGCTGCAGAAGGTCAACATGCAGGTCGTGACGATGCCGGTGCCCGCGCAGGAGGGGATCACCCGGGACAACGTCACCGTGCGGGTCGACGCCGTCGTGTACTTCAAGGTGACCGGGCCCGCGGAGGCCGTGGTGCGGGTCGAGGACTATCGGTTCGCTGTCGCGCAGATGGCTCAGACCTCGTTGCGGAGCATCATCGGCAAGAGCGAGCTGGATGATCTGCTGTCCAATCGGGAGAAGCTCAATCAGGGACTGGAGTTGATGATCGACAGTCCGGCGGTCGAGTGGGGGGTGACGATCGACCGGGTCGAGATCAAGGACGTCTCGTTGCCCGAGACCATGAAGCGGTCGATGGCTCGGCAGGCCGAGGCGGACCGTGAGCGGCGGGCCCGGGTCATCAACGCGGACGCGGAGTTGCAGGCGTCGAGGAAGCTGGCCGAGGCGGCGCAGCAGATGGCCGACACGCCGGCCGCCTTGCAGTTGCGGCTGCTGCAGACGGTGACCGCGGTGGCGGCCGAGAAGAACTCGACGCTGGTGCTGCCGTTCCCGGTGGAGCTGCTGCGGTTCCTGGAGCGGGCGCAGCAGGGGGTGGCGCCGCAGGTTCCGGAGCGGGCGGTGCGGGAGCAGTTGCCGGCGGCCGGGGAGTCCGAGGCGGGGGAGTAGCCGCGGGATGCCTGCGGCGCCTGTGCGGCTTCGGTGGGGGTGCGCGTAGCGCCTACGGTTTGGTTGTGGGTCGGGGCCGGGGCGGGGGGTGTCCGTCCTCGGTCGGGCGGTGCTGTTGGTCATGCGGTGCTGTTTCTTGACGCCCGACACTGCGGGCGGACACCCCCCACCCCGTCCCCTTCTCGCCGTGGGCGCGTGGTCTTCACGGCACCGTGGGCGCGTGATCAGTTCGGTTGGCGTAGGCCGGCTACGAGGAGCGTGACCATTCGGCGGGCGTCGTAGCGGGGGTCGCTCTCGGCGCCGACGCAGAGGTTTCCGATGCCGCGCATGAGGTGGTAGGCGTCGATGCCCGGGCGGATCTCGCCGGAGGCGTCGGCGGCTTCGACGAGTTGGGCGCACACCGGCAGGAGCCGTTCGAGGAAAAGGGCGTGGAGCGTCTCGAAGCCGGCGCTGTCGCCCTGCATCGCGGCTGCGAGGCCGTGTTTGGTGACGAGGAAGTCGACGAAGAGGTCGACCCACTTCCCCAGGGCGGCATAGGGGGTGGGGCCGGCCGCCAGCAGGGTGGGGCCGGCTTCGGCGCAGGCGTCGATCTGGTGGCGGTAGACGGCGACGACGAGGTCCGCCCGGGTGGGGAAGTGGCGGTAGATGGTGGCCACCCCGACGCCGGCCTCGGCCGCGATGTCGCGCACCGGCGCGTCCACGCCCGAGGCCACGAAGACCGCGGCGGCCGCGTCCAGCAGGGCCTGCTGGTTGCGCCGGGCGTCCTTGCGATTCGACCTGGCTGAGCTTCCCGGGCTCCGGCCCTCGTCGTTCACCGCGGCTCTCCTTCGACGGCCGATCTTGCGAAACGGATCAGCGTTCCGTATCTTAGGTGGAACAAGGTTCCGTTTCCTTCATGATGGCAGAGGGGCAGGCCTACGGCCAACCGTTGCCCTCAGCGCGCCCGTGCCCGCGGCGATCGCCGCTCGCACTCACGTACGTACCGAAAGGCATCCCCATGTCCGCATCCAAGACCGCGCCCGCCACAGTGGTGTCCGCGCGGCCGCTCGTTCTGCCCGCCCCGGGCCGCGGCGAGGACCTCCAGGTCCGCGTGTCCGCCCCCGCGAGCGGCGACGATCTGCCCGTCATCGTCTTCTCGCACGGCTTCGGCTGGTCCATGGACGGTTACCTCCCGTTGGCGGACTACTGGGCCGCGCAGGGCTTCGTGGTCGTCCAGCCCACCCACCTCGACTCCAGGACGCTCGGCCTGCCGCCCGAGGACCCCCGTACGCCGCGGATCTGGCGCATCCGCATCGAGGACCTCACGCGCGTGCTGGACGGGCTCGACGTCCTCGAAGCCGCCGTGCCGGGCCTCGCCGGGCGCCTCGACCGGGACCGCATCGCCGTGGCCGGCCACTCCTGGGGAGCCCAGACGGCGAGCGCGCTGCTGGGTGCCCGCGTCCTCGGCTCCGACGGCAAGCCCGGCCAGGACATGTCCGACCCCCGGGTGAAGGCGGGTGTGCTGCTCGCGCTGACCGGCCTGGGCGACACCCTGACCCCGTTCGCCGCCGAGCACTTCCCCTTCATGAAGCCGTCCTTCGACACCATGACCACTCCGGCCCTGATCGTCGCCGGGGACAACGACCAGTCCGCGCTCTCCACGCGCGGACCGGACTGGTTCACCGACCCGTACACCTACAGCCCGGGCGACAAGAGCCTGCTCACGCTGTTCGGGGGTGAGCACTCGCTCGGCGGCATCTGCGGGTACGAGGTCGTCGAGACGACGGATGAGAATCCCGCGCGCGTCGCCCTGATCCAGCAGCTCAGCTCGGCCTACCTGCGCAGCGCCCTCCACCCCGGGGACACCGGCTGGAAGGCGGCGGCCACCGCGCTGGCGGAGGATCCCGAAGCGCTGGGCACGCTGCGGAGCAAGTGACGCCCCGACCGCTCGCCCGCCGGTGTTTTCCCAGGTGAAGGGTGCCCGGACCGTTATCGCACAAGCGTTCTGATTTTGGTCTATGGTGGAGGTGGGACGGTCGGGAACTGATGTTCGATAACGGGAGGTGCGGGTGCCGGGCTTCACTCATCTGCACACCGCCTCCGGGTTCTCCCTGCGGTACGGCGCTTCGCACCCGGAGCGGCTGGCCGAGCGCGCCTCCGAACGGGGGATGGACGCCCTGGCTCTCACCGATCGCGACACCCTCGCCGGTGCTGTCCGGTTCGCCAAGGCCTGTGCGGGAGCGGGGGTGCGGCCGCTGTTCGGGGTGGAGCTGGCGGTGGGGGGCTCGGAGCCGGAGTCCGTGGGGGGAGGGCGGCGCCGTAACCCTGTGCGCGGTGGTTCCTTTGTCGATGAGTCGATGCCTCGGGTTGTCTATCTGGCGCGTGCGGGGGCTCGTGGCTGGGCGGATCTGTGCCGGCTGGTCACGGCGGCGCATGCGGGGGTGGGACAGCCCCTGCTGACCTGGGCGGACAATCACGCCGACGGTGTGACCGTCCTGCTCGGCCCCGCCTCCGACGTCGGGCGGGCCCTTGCCGCCGGGCGGCCGGATCGTGCGGCCCGGCTGCTCGGGCCCTGGCGGGAGGTCTACGGGGACGCCCTGCGCCTGGAGGTCGTCTGGCACGGGCGTGAGGGCACCGGGGCCGGGTCGCTGCGGCTGGCCGCCCGCACCCTGGGCTTCGCCGCCGAGCAGCGGGTCCGGCCGGTGCTCGGCAACGCCGTCCGTTATGCCGACCGCGGGCTCGGGCCGGTCGCCGACGTCCTGGACGCGGCTCGGCGGCTCGTCCCGATCGACCCCAGGAAGGAGCTGGACTCGGGGGAGGCCTGGCTCAAGGGCGCGGATGAGATGTTCCGCGGGGCGGAGCGGATCGTCGAGGCGGCGGGGTACCGGCGGGAGACCGCCCACCGGCTGCTGGAGCAGACGCAGTCCGTGGCCGCCGAGTGCCTGGTCGATCCCGAGGACGACCTGGGCATGGGGACGGTCCACTTCCCCGAGGCGCACCTCGTCGGTGCGGGACGCCGTACCGCTCAGCGGGCGCTGGCCTCCCGGGCGGCGGCGGGCATGGTGCTGCACGGTTACACGGACCGGCGTGACTACTGGGAGCGGATGCACGATGAGCTGGACATCATCGGTCATCACGGTTTCGCCTCCTATTTTCTGACGGTCGCTCAAGTCGTCGATGATGTAAGGGAGATGGGAGTCCGTGTAGCCGCTCGTGGGTCCGGTGCCGGGTCGTTGGTGAACCATCTGCTGGGTATCGCGAACGCCGATCCGATCGAACACGGGCTGCTGATGGAGCGCTTCCTGTCCAAGGAGCGGGTCGTGCTGCCCGACATCGACATCGATGTGGAGTCCGCGCGCCGGCTCGAGGTCTACCGGGCGGTCATCGGCCGGTTCGGCGAGGAGCGGGTCGCCACGGTCGCGATGCCGGAGACCTATCGGGTGCGGCACGCGATCCGGGACGTGGGCGCCGCCCTGTCCATGGACCCGGACGAGATCGACCGGATCGCCAAGTCCTTCCCGCACATCCGGGCGCGCGACGCCCGGGCGGCGCTGGAGGAACTGCCCGAGCTCAAGGCCCTGGCGGGGGAGAAGGAGAGGTACGGGCGGCTCTGGGAGCTGGTCGAGGCTCTTGACGCCCTTCCGCGCGGGGTGGCCATGCATCCGTGCGGGGTGCTGCTGTCGGACGCCTCCTTGCTGAGCCGTACGCCGGTCATGCCCACCAGCGGCGAAGGATTTCCCATGTCACAGTTCGACAAGGACGACGTGGAGGATCTCGGGCTGCTCAAGCTGGACGTGCTGGGTGTGCGGATGCAGTCGGCCATGGCGCACGCGGTCGCCGAGGTGGAGCGGGCGACGGGGGAGCGGATCGACCTGGACGGGTTGGCGGGAGGTGACCCGGCCACGTACCAGCTCATCCGGTCCGCCGAGACGCTGGGGTGCTTCCAGATCGAGTCGCCTGGTCAGCGGGATCTGGTGGGGCGGCTGCAGCCGAGTACTTTTCACGATCTGGTGGTGGACATCTCGCTGTTCCGGCCCGGGCCCGTCGCCGCCGACATGGTGCGGCCGTTCATCGAGGCCCGGCACGGACGGGCGCCCGTCCGGTATCCGCATCCGGATCTGGAGGAGCCGCTGCGGGGCACCCATGGGGTGGTCGTCTTCCACGAGCAGATCATCGACATCGTCGCGATCATGGCCGGCTGCGGACGCGGGGAGGCGGACCGGGTGCGGCGCGGGCTGTCCGATCCGGAGTCGCAGGGGCGGATCAAGGTGTGGTTCGCCCAGCACGCGGCGGCCAACGGATATGACGGAGAAACGATTCGGCGGACCTGGGAGATCATCGAGGCCTTCGGGTCGTACGGGTTCTGCAAGGCGCACGCGGTGGCCTTCGCCGTACCGACGTACCAGTCGGCCTGGCTGAAGACCCATCATCCGGCCGCCTTCTACGCGGGGCTGCTCACGCATGATCCCGGGATGTACCCGAAGCGGTTGCTGCTGGCGGACGCGCGGCGACGGGGGGTGCCGGTGCTGCCGTTGGATGTGAACAAGTCGGCGGTCGCACACCGGATCGAACTGGTGTCTGAATCTGATGGGGTGTGGGGACTGCGGCTGGCGCTCTGCGATGTGTACGGGGTCAGTGAGGCCGAGGCCGCGCGGATCGAGGAAGGGCAGCCCTACGACTCGCTGCTGGACTTCTGGGAGCGGGCGCGGCCCAGCCGGCCGCTCGCGGGACGGCTCGCCCAGGTCGGCGCCTTGGACGCGTTCGGCGCCAACCGGCGTGATCTGCAGCTGCACCTGACCGAACTGCATCGCGGGGCACGGGGCGCGGGCGGCGGCCAACTGCCCTTGGCCGGCGGGCGGAAGACCGCGTCCGCGGGGCTGCCGGACCTGTCGGAGACGGAGAAGCTCAGCGCCGAGCTGGGTGTGCTGTCCATGGACGCCTCGCGCAACCTGATGGACGATCACCGGGTCTTCCTGGACGAGCTGGGCGTGGTGTCGGCGCGGCGGCTGCGGGAGGCGCGGCACGGGGAGACCGTGCTGGTCGCGGGGGCCAAGGCGGCGACCCAGACACCGCCGATCCGGTCCGGCAAGCGGGTCATCTTCTCCACGCTGGACGACGGGACGGGCCTGGTCGATCTCGCCTTCTTCGACGACTCCCACGACGCGTGCGCCCACACCGTCTTTCACTCCTGGTTGCTGCTGGTGCGCGGGGTCGTACAGCGGCGCGGGCCGCGCAGTCTGAGCGTGGTGGGTTCCGCCGCCTGGAACCTCGCCGAACTGGTCGAACTGCGCGCCGAGGGCGGGCTCGAGGAGGTGGCGAAGCGGCTGGCGGAGCCGGCGGTGGAAGGGACGGGCGGCGATCCGGCGCGGGGCCGGCGCATCCAGCTGCCCACCGGATACGAACTCAACCCATGGGCCGATCTGCGCCCGGCGGGTCAGGAGCCTTCGCAGGTACGGAAGTTGTGGCACCAGAGTCCGGGGAGTGCGGGATGACCATCGTGTGCGTACGTTTCCAGCTGCCGCCGGAGTCCGAGACGGCCCTGCCCGGGCTGCTCGGACTGCTGGAGGAGTTCACCCCGGTCGTGGAGGCGCTGCCGCCGGATGCGGCGCTGGCCGATCTGCGGGGCGCCGAGCGGTACTTCGGGCGCGGGGCGGTCGAACTGGCGTCGGTGATCCGGGTGCGCGCCCTCGCGCTGTACGGGGTCGACTGTGTGATCGGCGCCGGACCGGGGCCGATGCTGGCCCGGGTGGCGCTGGAGGCGGCCCGGCCCGGGGTGACCTGCGAGGTGCCCGGTGATCCGGAGGGCAGCGCGGAGTTCCTCGCGGACCTGCCGGTGAGCGCGCTTCCCGGCGTGGGGGCGACGACGGCCCGCACCCTGTCCGAGTACGGCCTCGACACCCTGGGGCGGGTCGCCGCCGCGCCGCTGTCCACGCTCCAGCGGCTGGTCGGCGCGAGGACGGGCCGAGAACTGCACGAGAAGGCGAACGGCGTCGACCGCGGACGGGTCGTCCCGAACGGCGTCTCCCGCTCCCTGGCCACCGAACGCCCCTTCGATCGCGACGAGTTGGATCCCGACCGGCACCGCCGCGCCCTTCTGTCGGCCGCCGAGGAACTGGGCGCCCGCCTCCGCGCCCTGGACAAGATCTGCCGCACCCTCACCCTCACGGTCCGCTACGCCGACCGCTCCTCGACGACCCGCACCCGCACCCTGAAGGAACCCACCGCGCACTCCGCCGCCCTGACCAGGACGGCGTACGGCATGTACGAGGCCCTCGGCCTGCAACGCGCCCGGGTCCGCGCCCTCGTCCTGCGCGCCGAGTCCCTCAGCCCCGCCGACCAGGCCTCCTACCAGCTCACCTTCGACCCGGTCGACGAGAAGGTCCGCCGCATCGAGCAGACCGCGGACCGGATCAGGGCGAAGTTCGGCCCGGGGGCGGTGATCCCGGGGGCGCTGGTGGCGTGAGCGTCAGTTCGCCCAGGGCGGGGTGAGTCGGGTGCCGTCGGCCAGTTCCGCCTCCAGGCCGATGGATGTGGTGACCCAGGAGATGGCTGTCTGATCGGTCGGGTTCTCGACGCCCAGGGTCGCGCCGGGGTTGACGATGACGGTGTCGCCCGCGGTGACGCGGTCGGTGCGGCCGTCGAGGGTGATCAGGAGTTCGCCGACGAGGAGATGGAAGATCTCCTCGCGGGTGACGGTGTGGACGGGAGCCTTGGTGCCCGGGGGGATCTCGCCGCGCCAGGCGCAGAGCTCCTTGCTCCCGGTGAGGGGCGTCGCGTACGAGACGAAGCGGGCGCCGTGGATCTCATGGGTGACGGCTTCGGATGTGCGGATGACGGGCATGGGTGCCTCTCCGGTCGGATGCCGATCACATGGTCAAGTTGCTTGACCATGTTACTCGCCTCCATGGTCAAGCAACTTGACCATCTCGTCAAGGGTGCTTCAATGCCTGCGTGCAGAACTCCGAGGCCATGGCCCTTTCGGCAACCCTGCTCGCCGTCGCCGGTGAGCTGACGCAGCGCATCAACGAGGGCGTCGTCGCCCGGGGCTTCGAAGGGGTCAGGCCCGCTCACGGGTTCGCCTTCGCCCGGCTCGCCCCGGACGGCGCGACGGCGACCGAGCTCGCCGCCCATCTCGGGGTGACGAAACAGGCCGCCAGTCAGCTCGTCGACGAGATCGTGCGCAAGGGGTTCGCCGAGCGGCGGCCGCACCCCGGGGACGCCCGGGCGCGGCTGGTCGTGCTGACCGAGCGGGGGTGGGCGTGCACCCGGGCCGCGGAGGAAGCGGCCGCCGAGGTGGTACGGGGGTGGGCGGGTGTACTCGGGGAGAGTGAAGTGCGGGTGTTGTGGGAGCAGTTGTGGCGGATCGCACCCTATGGTCCTGTCAGGCCCGCCTGGTGACGGTTCCTCAGCCTCTACCGCCGAGTCAGTTACCACTGGAAGTTTTTACTGACGCGTAACTTCACACTTGCACTACTCGCTCGTAACTTGACGAGTGAACAGCATCCTTCGTGATCCGGATCACAGGGCGTAAGGCCATCGCAACTCCCTTGAGCCGCAAGGAGATCACACGATGCTGCCCTGGAACCGAGTGCTCAGACCCCTGGCCGCGGTGCTGCTGACCGCCGCGGTCGCCCTCGTCCCCGCCACCGCCGCCCATGCCTCCACGGCCCCGAGCAGCGGTTGGAACGACTACTCCTGCAAGCCCTCCGCCACCCACCCCCGCCCCGTCGTCCTGGTCCACGGAACCCTCGGCAACTCGGTCGACAACTGGCTGGGCCTCGCCCCCTACCTGGAAAGCCGCGGCTACTGCGTCTTCTCCCTCGACTACGGCCAGCTCTCCGGCGTCCCCGTCTTCTACGGCCTCGGCCCCATCGACAAGTCGGCCGAGCAGCTCTCCGCCTTCGTCGACAAGGTGCTCGCCGCCACCGGAGCCGCCAAGGCCGACATCGTCGGCCACTCGCAGGGCGGCATGATGCCCCGCTACTACCTGAGGTTCCTCGGCGGAGCCGCCAAGGTGAACGCCCTGGTAGGCATCGCACCCGACAACCACGGAACCGACCTGGACGGCCTCACCAACCTGTTGCCGTACTTCCCGGGAGCGTCCGACCTGCTGTCCTCGTCCGTTCCGGGCCTCGCCGACCAGATCGTCGGGTCCGCCTTCCTCACCAAGCTCAACGCCGGCGGCGACACCGTCCCCGGCATCCACTACACCGTCATCGCCAGCAAGTACGACGAGGTCGTCACGCCGTACAGGAGTCAGTTCCTGAGCGGTTCCGACGTGCACAACGTCCTCATCCAGAACCTGTGCTCGCTCGACCTCTCCGAGCATGTCCTGATGGGTCTCAGTGACCGGCTCGCCTTCCACGAGGTGGCCAACGCGCTCGACCCGGCGCACGCCACCACGACCACCTGTGCGTCGGTGCTGAGCTGACGCACGAACGGGGCCTGTCCGACCTGAGCCGCCGGACAGGCCCCGCCCCCCGTGGGGTCTACCGACGGCCTGAGGTCGTCGCATGCCGGCGGACCGAGGCGAACAGCGCCGCCGACCCCAGCGCGAGCGCCGCCGCACCGCCCATCGCGAGGTACGGGGTGCTGCCACCGCCTCCCGTCTCGGCGAGGTTCTCCACGGCACCGGCCGCCCTCGGCGTGTTGGCGGCCGCCGGCTCGGCCGACGTGGCGGCGTCCTGGTCGCCGTGACCGTGGTGCTCGACCGTCGACTTGTCGGCACCGGCCGCGATCTGCCGGTCGGAGGGTGCGGAGGCGGTCGGAGCCGGTGCCGAGCCGGTGGCCCCTGCGCCGCCCCCGAAGGTGACGTCCGAGCAGGAGTAGAAGGCCTCCGGGCTGTCCGAGCGCTGCCAGATCGCATACAGGAGCTGCCGGCCCGAGCGCTGGGGGAGGGTGCCGGAGAACGTGTAGAAACCGTTCGCGGCGACCGGGTCGGTGGCCTTCGCCACCGGGGCGGACAGATCCAGGTCCTTCCAGGCGAGCGGCTTCGTCGGGTCGTAGCCCGGCTTGGTGATGTAGACGGTGAACGTGCCCTTGTGCGGGGCGGTCACGCGGTACTTGAAGGTGTACGACCCGCCGCGCACGCCCGTCGCCGGCCAGTCCGCACGGGGCAGGTCGAGGCCCTTGAACTCCTCGTTGCCCGCGCTGCACAGCTTGCCGTCCGGGATCAGCGCCTGGTGCCGGCCGTTCGCGTCGCCGATGCGGATGCCGTTCCAGTCGTAGAGCGCCTGGGTGCCGCCGGCCGCGACCGCTGCCCTGCACGCGTCCGACTTGGGGCTCTCCGGGTTCTCCGCGTAGCACTGCGCGACCCGGCTGACCGGGTCGCCCATCGTCCCGTGCGCCGACGCCGGGGCGGCGGCGAGGGTGGTCAGGGCGAGCGGGGTCGCGCCGAGGACGGCGATCGTGACGGCCTTGCGGAGGCGTGCGGGCATGCGGAATCTCCTCGGAACGGTCCTGGGTGAATCCCGTGGGGTGTGATCAGAAGCTAGCCCCGAGAAACCGTGAAATCGCCTGCTGGGGACGGGCGAGGGAGATCCTTATGCTCGCGTTAAGGGAGTGCTGAGACTGGGATCAGGTAGGGAGCGTGCCGGCATGGCAGACGACGGGATCCGGGCGGCCGGGGCCGCCGACGTGGCGGCCGTGAAGGCCGTGACCGACGCCGCGTACCACCCCTACATCGAACGGATCGGGGTGGTTCCGGTGCCCATGGAGGCGGACCACGCGGCGAACGTGGCCGCGGGGAAGGTGTTCGTGACGGGCGATCCCGTCCTCGGGCTCGTCGTGCTGGAGGAGCGCGACGACCATCTGTTCCTCGACAGCATCGCCGTCCACCCCGACGCACACGGCACGGGGGTGGGGCGACGGCTGCTGGGCTTCGTCGAGGCACGCGCGCGTGCGCTCGGTCTGCCCGAGGTCAGGCTCTACACCAACGCGATGATGTGGGAGAACCAGAAGATCTATCCGAAGTTCGGCTACGAGGTCGTGGAGCGGCGGGTGGACGGCCCCTACGACCGTGTCCACTACCGCAAGCGGCTCGACTGAGTGCCCTCACCCGTCGGGCCACCACGTTCGTGCGATGTCCTTCCGCACCTCCGGGCGCCCGGCGGGACGCTCGTCGGCTTCCTCGTGGACCCTGCGCGAGTCCGACTTCTTCAGGGGCTTCTGCACAGTGGTCCGGCGCATGGCTGCCTCCTTCAGTGCCCACCGAGTTCCGCGTTCGCACGGAGGTAGACCCTTTTCGGGAGAGTGACTCATCGGTGCGGGTCTGTCAGTGGCGGCTGTCACGATTCGACTGTCAGTGGCGGGTGTCACTCTGGGGAGCATGACGAACGACAGTGAAGCCCTGACCGGGGCGGACGCGGGTTCCGGCATCGACTGGGACGCCGAGGCCGCCTCCTTCGACGACGAGCCGGACCACGGACTGCGCGATCCGGAGGTACGGCGGGCCTGGGCGGGCCGGTTGGGCGACTGGCTGCCGGGACGGTCCTCGGACGTCCTCGACCTCGGCTGCGGCACGGGCAGTCTGTCGCTCCTCGCGGCCGAACAGGGACACCGCGTCACGGGCGTGGACGCCTCACCGGCCATGGTCGAGCTGGCGCGGGCCAAGCTGGCCGGGCGTGACGCGGTGTTCCTGGTCGGCGACGCGGCGGCACCGCCGGTGGGGGAGCAGCGCTTCGACGTCGTGCTCGTACGGCATGTGCTGTGGGCCCTGCCCGATCCCGGCCGCGCGCTGCGGCACTGGAGAGGGCTGCTGCGGCCGGGCGGGCGGCTCATCCTGATCGAGGGGGTGTGGGGGACGGTCACGCCGGCCGGCATACCGGCCGGCACGCTCACCGGGCTCGTCGAGTCGTTGGCCGAGCAGGTGCGGGTGGAGCCGCTGTCGCAGGACGCGGTGCTGTGGGGAAGGCCGGTCGAGGACGAGCGGTACGCGGTGGTGGCGCTGGTGTGAGGCGGCGGCGCCTCAGGGGTCCTTTCACTATGAGCGACCCGGACGGGCATGGTGAAAGGACCCCTCAGGCCAGGAGCGCGTCGAAGCCGCCCTCGCGGGCCAGCCGCTCCAGGGTGTCCAGGGCCGCGACCGCCGCTGCCGCCGCCTGAGGGTCCGTCTCCGCCAGGCCACTGGCCGCGAACTCGTCCTCGTCCAGACGGCGTACGTCCCTGCCGTCGGCCGAGCGCCACAGGTCCAGGTCGAGGTCCTCGACGATCAGTTCCGAGCCGAAGAGGACCGCGGGGCGGGTGACGTCGCAGTACCAGCCCTTCAGCCCGCCCTCGGCGTCACGGACCTCCTTCACCGCGTACCAGCGGTCCCGCCAGTAGTACTCGGTGAAGACGTCGCCCTTCTCGAAGCGCACGAACCCGAAGTCACGGACCCCCTCGCCCGCCCAGAGGGCGCGCACGGCGATCCGGTCGCCGTCGTCCTCGACGAGGTCGGCCTCATAACCGATCTTGGTGCGGCCCGCCTTGACGAGGACGACGTTCAACCGCCGGACCGGCTCAGCCGAGTTCGCGGACATAGCGCACCTCCGACGCGGAGATCTCGTACCCCAGCCACTTGTTGATCGCGAGCATGGGGCCGTTGCCGGCGTCGTTGCCCGTGTGGGCCTCGGCGAAGCCGGCGGCGCGGGCGCGGTGCAGCGAGTGGTTCTTGGCGAGCTTGGCCAGACCCCGGCCGCGGAAGGCGCGGGCGGTGCCGGTCATGGCGGTGAAGTAGCGGGTGCCGTCCGTGTAGGCCACGGTGAAGGCGGCGGGGCGGCCGTCGACGACCGCCACCGTGGTCAGGTCGAGGTCGAGGCACGGGTGTTTCCAGTTCTCCTCGATCCAGAGCTCGTAGTCCGTGAACTCGGCGTCCACGTCGCTCGGTTCGTCCGCCGTGGTCTCCGCGTCCAACTCGAACAGCGGGCGCGGGTCGTCCGCGAAGTCGGCGGCCCTGCGCAGTTCGGTGCCGGGCGGCGGGTCCTGCAGGGGCGGCAGCGTGACGTTCGCCAGGTCCAGCCGGAGGAAGCCGGCCGAGCGGCTGGCGCGGTAGCCGTGGTGCTCGGCGAAGGCGCGGTTGGCCGGCTCGTCGAGGACCCACGCGAACAGCTTCGTCGCACCGTGCGCGATCAGGTGCTCCTCGGACGCCTGGACCAGCAGACGGCCGGCGCCGCGGTGGAACCGGTCCGGGTGCACGTAGATGTTGAGGAACCCCTGGCCCGGCTGCGGGCTGTCGTGGGCCAGGCCGATCTGGGCCGTGCCGATCATCTCGCCGTCCTCCTCCGCCACCAGCGCCCGGGCCTTCGCGTCCGGGTGGGTGCGCAGAAGGTGGTGACGGATGGCGTCGGCGGTCCACATGACGTAGGGGAGGCCGAGATGGCGGATGAGGGCGAAGTCCTCGAGGTCTTTCCGGTCGTCGGGGCGCAGGTCGCGCACGGTTACTGTCATGAAGGCGCACGCTACGGGGGAGCCGAGCCCGGGTGCCTCCCATTTTCCGGCGGGTACGGGACAATCGGGCCGTGACCTTGAAGATCCACATCGACGACAGTGCCGCGCCGTACGAGCAGGTGCGGGCGCAGATTTCCGAGCAGGCGCGGACGGGGGTGCTGCCGGTGGGGTACCGGCTGCCGACCGTGCGGGGGCTCGCCGAGTCGCTGGGGCTGGCGGCCAACACCGTGGCCAAGGCGTACCGGGCGCTGGAGAGCGACGGGGTGATCGAGACGCGGGGCCGGAACGGGACGTACGTGGCGGCGGCGGGCTCGGCGGCGGAACGGGAGCTCGCGGCGGCGGCCCAGGCGTACGTGGACCGGGCGCGGCGGTTGGGGCTGCCGGAGGCCGATGCGCTGGCCGCGGTGCGGGACGCGTTGCGGGCGGGGTACGGCGCGGGCTGAGCGGAGTTCGCACAGCGGCGGCACATCAGGCGGGCGACAGCGATGGGGTGCGGGTGACCGGGGCGCCCGCTGCCCGGGCCGCCTTCGCGAACGTCGTCGCGTCGTGTACGGCCGCCCCCGTCGGGTCGTTGTTGAAGTAGGCGTAGACGTCCTCGGTCGCCCCCCAGGTGCTCATGATCCGGGTCACCCATGTCTCCAGCGCCCGGCGGCCGTAGTGCGGCCACGGTTGGGCGCGGCCCTGGTGGAAGCGGACGTAGCCCCAGTCCGTGGTGCGCCACAGCGGGGTGACCGGGCGGGAGAGGACGTCCGCCCAGCACAGGGCCGCGCCCCGGGTCTCAAGGACCTTGCGTACCTCCGGCGTCCACCAGGACTCGTGGCGCGGCTCGACCGCGACCCGGGTGCCCGGCGGGAAGCAGCCGAGGCAGGTGTCCAGCAGGCCCGGGTCGACCTTCAGGGTGGGCGGGAGCTGGAGAAGGACCGGGCCCAGCCGATCGCCGAGACCCGCCGCGTGGGTCATCAGTCGGTCGACCGGCTCCTCGGGCTCCTGTAGCCGCTTGATGTGGGTGAGGTACCGGCTCGCCTTCACCGCGACCACGAAGTCGCCCGGCACCCGCTCCCGCCACGCCTCGAAGGTCTCCCGCGTCGGCAGACGGTAGAACGCGTTGTTGATCTCCACCGTCGCGAAGTGCGCCGTGTACTCCTCGAGCCACAGTCGCATGGGGCACCCGGCGGGGTAGAGCACACCCCGCCAGTCCTTGTACTGCCACCCCGACGTCCCGACGAACAGGGTCATACCGTCCATGAAAGCACTACAGGTACAGCCCCGCGTCCGCCCCGTCCCGGGGATCCGGCACCGAGGTCGGTGAGGTGCCCCGGCGCAGCGCGTACAGCTCGGCCAGGGTCGCGCCCTCACGGCCGACGCCCTCTTCGGTGCCCAGCCAGCCGACCGCCTCGCGGTGTGTCAGCCTGCCCACCTCGATGCGGGCCAGGCAGCGGCCGGGGCGGACCACGGCCGGGTGCAGACGCTCCAGGTCCTCGTTGGTCGTGACGCCCACCAGGACGTTACGGCCCTGCCCCAGCAGTCCGTCGGTGAGGTTCAGCAGCCGCGACAGTGCCTGGCCCGCCGTGTGCTTGGCCTCGCCGCGGATCAGTTCGTCGCAGTCCTCCAGCAGGAGCAGCCGCCAGCGGGCCTTGCCCGTCGAGTCGTCCTCGCCGATCGCGATGTCCATCAGATAGCCGACGTCGCTGAACAGGCGCTCGGGGTCCAGGACGCAGTCGACCTGGCACCAGTCCCGCCAGGAGCGGGCGAGGGTACGCAGCGCCGAGGTCTTGCCCGTGCCCGGTGGGCCGTGGAGCAGCAGCAGCCGGCCCGCGATGTCCTCCGGCGTCGTCTTCATCAGGCGGTCCATCGCCTCCGCCACCGGCGCCGTGTAGTTGTCCCGCACCTCGTCCCAGGTGCCCGCGGAGATCTGCCGGGTGGTTCGGTGCGGGCCGCGCCTCGGGGAGACGTACCAGAAGCCCATCGTCACGTTCTCCGGCTGGGGTTCGGGCTCGTCCGCCGCGCCGTCCGTGGCCTGGTCGAGGATCTTCTTCGCGAGCTCCGCGCTGGTCGCCGTGACCGTGACGTCCGCGCCCCGGTTCCAGCGGGAGATCAGCACCGTCCAGCCCTCGCCCTCGGCCAGGGTCGCGCTGCGGTCGTCGTCGCGGGCCACACGCAGCACCCGCGCGGCGGGCGGCAGCAGAGTCGCCCCGGAGCGCACCCGGTCGATGTTCGCCGCGTGCGAGTACGGCTGCTCGCCCGTCGCGAAGCGGCCGAGGAACAGCGCGTCGACGACGTCGGACGGCGAGTCGCTGTCGTCGACGTTGAGCCGGATCGGCAACGCGTCGTGTGGGTTCGCAGACATGGCGTCCATGATCCGACACCGACGCACTGCGCGCACTGGATTTCCCCCATGGGAAAATGTAGCGAAGCTGTGCATTCACTACATCTGCCCTATCTGGCGCCGACACCATTACTGTTGGCCTCGATGGGACGTCATGGGTGGACTTCGGGGGCTCGGCGGTGGCGGCTCACCGCACTGCTCGGTGTGGGCGTCGCCGCACTCGCGCTGGTCGTGACCCTGCTCAACACGCTTCCGGACAGCGGCGGCACCAAGGGCACCTCCAAGAACGGCGCCACGGTGCACGGCACCCCGGTGACCCCGCCGGACCAGGACAAGCCCGAGGTCGGCTGGGGCTTCACCCACACCCAGTACAGCGCCGACGAGGGCAGCTCCACCGCGACCGACCGGGTCGAGAAGCTGATCCAGGACGCCGGGGGCATGCCGCAGGACCAGGCGCTCATGGGCTGGGGCGCGGACAACCCCGAGCCGGTGAGGGGCCGTTACGACTTCGGCGCGATGGACCGCCGGATCGACTTCATCCGCAGATCGGGCGGCACCCCGGTCGTCACCCTGTGCTGCGCCCCGGACTGGATGAAGGGCGGCAAGGCCGGCGTCGACAACACCAACTGGAGCCAGTCCGCGCTGGAGACCGCCCCGCAGCCGCAGCACTACGCCGACTTCGCCGCGCTCGCCGCGACCGTCGCCCAGCGCTATCCGGACGTACGGCACTTCATCGTCTGGAACGAGTTCAAGGGCTTCTGGAACAACGCCAAGGGCCGCTGGGACTACGAGGGGTACACCCGGCTCTACAACCTGGTCTACCGGGCGCTGAAGAAGGTGGACAAGGACATCATGGTCGGCGGGCCGTATCTGGTGATGGACAGCGTCGATCCGCGCGCCGACGAGGCCTCCACGACCTTCAAGGGACCCTGGGGCGCCATGGACCAGCGGGTTCTGGACGCCTTCGACTACTGGAACGGGCACAAGGCGGGCGCCGACTTCGTCGTCGTCGACGGCTCCAGCTACACCAACGACGACGAGATGAAGCCGGACGAGTTCGGGGCCACCGACAAGCTCACCGCCGTGGGCCGGTGGGTGCGGCAGCAGACGCACGACCTGCCGCTGTGGTGGGCCGAGTACTACGTCGAACCCGCCGACGGCAACGACGACCGCAAGGGCTGGTCCGAGACCCGCCGGGTCGCCGTCCAGGCCGCCGGGATGATCGCGATGGTCAAGGGCGGTGCCTCCTCCGGCTTCTACTGGAACCCGGAGGACGAGAAGGGCGACACCTGCGCGGGCTGTCTGTGGACGCCGACGGACGACTCGGGCGGCGGGCGGAAGCTGCCCATGTCCGACCTGGTCTCCCGGTTCAACCAGGCGTTCCGGCCCGGCACGAGGTACGAGACCGTGTCCGTCGCGGCGGACGACGTGCCCAACGTCCGGGTGCTGGCGAGCGACAGGACCGTCCTGGTGGTCAACACCCTCGACCGGTCGATCAGCGCGCGGATCGACGGCAAGCGGTTCGAGATGCAGGCGTACGAGGTGAAGTGGCTTCAGCGGTAGGCCGCTTCACCCCGTACGCGGACCTCACTTCAGGCTCAGGAACCGTTGCACCAGCGAGGCCAGCAGCACCGCCAGCAGCGGCAGCGAGAACCAGAAGCTGCTCTGCAGCAGGCGCAGTTGGCGCACGCTGGGCCGCATCGCGACCCGGAGGACCTCGCGTGCCGTCAGCATCAGGATCAGCGCGAGGGCGGCGAGGGCGCCGACGACCGACCACGGCGTCCAGGTGATCTGCGGACCGATCGGACCCGGATCGGGCTTGGGCACCTTGCCCTCGGGCTGCTTCCTCAGGGCGTAGATCGTCGCGTCCGCGTTGTCGTACACCTTCTTCAACTCGGGCCGCCGGTCCAGGTTCTGGATCAGCCGGGGTTCCCAGGTGGCCGAGTAGCCCACGTCCATCTGGAGGTAGGTCACCTGACCCGCGTTGATCATCAGGTACGAGTTCGGCCCCGCGTCCTTGAGCGCCTTGACCAGGCTGGAGACCAGGACCGGGTCGGCCGGCGCGAGTGTCGGCACGTAATCGACCCGCTCCATGTCCTTCGCGCCCCACGGCATCGCCGGGGTCACGTCGTTGACGGTGTCGTTGCTGAGCCACAGCAGGCGGACCGTCGGCTTGTCGTGCGCGTAGACGTAGTCCATGGCGGCGACCTCGCCGGGCCGGACCCGTTCGAAGGGCTCGTTGCCCCAGCGGGCCACCAGGAAGCCGCCCATGAGCAGCAGCCCGGCCATCAGCGCCGCCAGCGGGGCCAGGCTCACCCGGTTCTTGTCCCGCTCCTCGGCGGTGACGCCGGTGCGCGGGAACAGGGCGAGACCGGCCAGCAGGGCCGCGCCGGGCAGGGCGAACATGAACACGCGCAGCGCCATCTCGCCGCCGTAGGACTGCAGGCCGAAGCCGAGGAACGGGACGAAGGTGAGGACCAGCAACGACCGTTCGCGGTACTTGTGGTCGCGCCGGCGCCACCAGCCCCAGCAGGCGAACAGCATCACACCGGCGGCCAGCAGCACGCGTGCGTACAGGACGAGCTTGTGGGTCGAACTGCCGCCCTGGATACGGCCGGAGACGGAGGTGGAGACATTGCTCCCGACGCCGCCGACCCCGCCGAACAGCTCATCGAAGTGGCCGGACCAGTACGGCTCGGCCATGAAGCCGATCCACACCGCGACCACCACGGCGAACAGGATCGGCAGGCCCCGCAGTTCGGAGCGGCCGACCAGGACGAGCGCCGCGAGCACACCCAGCATTACGAACGGGGTGAGCTGGTGGGCGGGGACGCTCGCCATGAACAGGCCGATCAACACGGCCAGCAGGACGGCCTTCTGGCGCCGGTTCGCCGGTTCGACCTCCGCCTCGCCGGGCCGCCGTTTGGTCCAGATCACCCGCGGTTCGCGGAACCAGACCAGCAGGATCGCCACGAACGCCAGATAGAGCAGGTAGGTGAAGCCCTGCGGGGAGAAGTAGTCCTGGCCGACCCAGCCGCTGAGGACGAAGATCCAGATGCCGGTCCACTTGGCGCGCCAGCTCGCCCGCAGCGAGCGGACGAGGAGGAACATCGGCGCCAGACAGAGGAGTTGGATGGTCAGCGGCCACCAGCGGATCAGGTCGGTGAGGTCGGTGACCCCGCAGGCCCTGGTCACGAACGCGGCGACCGCGAAGAAGCCCGGCCAGCTCCAGCGCGCGTCCAGGTCGGGCACGGCCGAGCCGGTCCGGTCGATGTGGTCGAGGAAGCCCAGGTGCTGCCAGGCCGTCGGGAACCGCGGCTCGGTCTCGATCACCGCGGGCAGCGCGTGCAGTGACACCACGGTCGCCAGCAGGGTGATGAGCAGCAGTGCCTTGTGCTCGCGGCCCAGCCACAGCAGCGAGCCGAACACCGCGATCAGCAGCGCGGCCCCGACCAGCGTCGGCAGCGGCAGGACCGAGATCAGCCCGAGCCCGCCCATGCGGTCCAGGTCGCTCTCGCCCAGCCGCAGCGCTGGCACCCAGTACAGCAGCAGGGCGGCGACCAGCAGACAGCCCAGGACCAGCCCGAGCCGGGTGGGCCGCAGCCGCTGACGCCAGGACAGGGCGGGCGGCTCGGGCTCGCGCACTTCTTCCCGTAGGGGCTTCTCCGCCTGCGCGGGCCACGGCTCCCGTACGGCCTGTTCGGCGAGCCCTGCCTCGAAGGGCGCGTCGACCTCCAGCTCGGCCGGCCCCAGCGAGGCCTCGGAACCGGGCTCGCGCTCCTCCACCGGCAGCCCGACCTGCGGCTGCTTCGCCCAGGTCGGCCGGTGGTCCGGGCGTACGGCGGGCGTGCCGGTGGGTGGGGTGCCCGGTCCCGGGCGGACGTCCGGGCGCCGTTCCTGGTGGTCGAAGTCGACGTGGATGCCGAGCGCGAGGGTGTCGGTGTCCAGCGCCCAGCCCGGTCCGCGGCGGCGCGGCTTCTCGCGCGCGGGTACCTCGCGCGCACCGAGGTCGGCGAGGTCACCGTCGGGCGCCGCGTCCGCGGGCAGTTCGGCGGGGGCGGCCCGCACCGTGCGGTACAGCTTGGGCGCGGCGATGGCGACGATCACGGCGAGCGAGGAGATCTCGGCGACACCGGCGCCGGTCAGCCCCATCCGGGGGAGCAGCAGCAGGGTCAGCCCGAGCACCAGCACGCACAACAGGCCCTGCAGCCAGGCCAGTCCGGCGGTGCGGCTCTGGGCGCGCAGCACCGCGAAGTACGTCTCCATCACGACCCGGAGCAGCGCGCCGACCGCGAACCAGCGCAGCAGCGGGGTCGCCGCGTCCGCATAGCCCGAGCCGAAGACGCCGAGGATGTACGGCGCCCCGAGGAACAGCAGCCCGCAGATCGGCAGCATGATCCGGGCCATCCGCCGGAGTGCGGCCCGGGTGTTGGCGGCGAGCCGCGCCGGGTCGTGCGAGCCCTCGACGGTCAGCGAGGCACCCATGTTGATGGCGAGCAGGTTGATCGTGCCGCCGATCGTGGTGGTGATGTAGAAGTACGCGTTGTCCTCGGAGCTGACCTGCGAGGCGATGATGACCGGCACGAGGTAGACCACGGCGAGCGAGAACAGCGAGCCCGTGTAGTCACCGGCGAGGAACGTGCCGATCTCCCTGACCGTCGGCGGCTTCGCGTGGTCCTCGGTCGCCTTGACGTGCCGGGGCACCAGCCTGCGGAAGACCAGGATGCCGAGCGGCACCACGGAGGTGGCGATCGCCAGGACCCAGGACAGGAAGACACCGGTCGTCGGCATCGAGGCGGCGAGCCCGATCAGCAGCGCCAGCTTCACCGCGGAGAAGACGGTGTTGCCGACGGGCACCCAGGGCGCACTGCGCAGCCCGGTCAGCACCCCGTCCTGCAGCGTGAGCAGGTTCCAGGCGGCGACCGCCATGATGAAGCCGAGGCCCTTGACCGCCCCGTGCAGGAAGGCGTACGACGGCCCCCAGGTGTCCAGCGTCAGCAGGAAGACGCCCGCCGCGAACGACACCACGACGCAACTCGCCGCGTACGTACGGAAGATGAGACGCCCGGTGCTGCGTCCGGCGACCGGGATGAAGCGGGCCAGGGCGCCGGTCAGGGTCACCGCGGTCAGGCCCGCCAGCAGCTTCATCGCGGCGATCGCGGCCGAGCCCTGGCCCACCGCCGTGTCGGAGTAGTAGCGGGCGGCGACCAGCCAGTACCCGAGGCCCAGCACCGCGGAGATACCGGTGTTGAGCATCAGGGCGTAGGCGTTGCGGAACAGTGGGCTGCCACCCCGGGACCGGCCGAGCCCGGGCAGCCGGAGACGGCGCCCCTGCTGCTCGGGCGCCTCGGTCGGGGGCTGGGCCTCGGTTGTCGTGGTCGTCGTGTCAGACACGGGAACGGATGGCCTTCCGGCGGACCTGACGTGCTCTGCGGACCAGGGCGTACCCCTTGGTGAGGGCACGGTCCCCGGCGAAGGTGCGGGCGATCGAACGGCCTTCGAGAAGGCGTCCGAACTCCTCGATCCCGGTGCTGCGGCGCACGGTGACCCGCCGCAGCGCGTACGGTCCCTGGCGGCGGCGCGCGAGGGCGTTGCCGACGGCGAGCGCCTGGGCGTACCCGCTCTCCCGGACGGCCTCGCGCACCCGGCGGCTGGAGTAGCCGTAGGGGTAGGCGAAGGAGGCCGGGGCGGTGCCCAGTTCTTGGGCGACGATCTCCCGGCACCGGCTCAGCTCGTACCGCAGCCTGTCGTCGTCGAGCTGGTCGAGCTGCGGGTGGGTGTGGCTGTGGCCGCCGATCTCGACGTCCGCCGCTGCCAGTTCGCGCACCTGGTCCCAGTCGAGCATGGTGTCGAGGCCGCCCCCGGTGTCGTACGCGCCCTTGATCCAGCCCGTGGAGACGAACAGGGTCGAGGCGAAGCCGTGCTTGGCGAGCACGGGCAGGGCGTGCCGGTGCACGCCCTCGTAGCCGTCGTCGAAGGTGATCAGGACGGGACGCGGCGGCAGCAGGCCCCCCGTGCGCCAACCGGCCGCCAGATCGGCGGTGCCGACGGGGGTGAGCCCGAGGTCGCCGATCATCGCCATCTGCTCGGAGAACGCCTCTGGCGCGACCGACAGGGCACGCGTGGCGTCGTTCGGCGCGGTCGCCACCGAGTGGTACATCAGGATCGGCACCGGCGTTTCAGTCATCGGATCCCCCCTCGATCTCGACCACCGAGAACGTTGCCCCGCCCCGGCGGGCCCGTACGCTCCCCACGACGTATCCGCCGACCGCCGTCAGCACCCCGGCGACGATCGCCCCGGCCCGCCCCGCGCCCCCCGGACGGGCCAGTACGGCGTCCCGCAGCCCGCGTGCCACCCCGGCCGGCAGCACCCGGGTGGTGTACCGGCGTTCGGACTCGAGCCCCTTGTCCGCGCCCACACTGCGCGCCACCAGCGCCTTGGACAGCCCTTCGGCGTAGGCGCGGGTGCGGAAGTAGCCGAAGCGCTCACGTGCCGCGGGCACCCGGTGGTGGATCACCGCCCGGTCGTCGATGAGCAGGACGGCGTCGGGCCTGGCCCTGCTGAGCCGGATGCACAGCTCCGTCTCCTCACAGCCCAGCGGCCGCTTGTCGCCGTCGCGTCCGATGCCGGTCGCGAAACCGCCCGCCGCCTCGAACGCCGTACGACGGAACGAAGCGTTTCCGCCGAGGACGTTGCGCACCCGCACCCGGCCCGGCGGCAGCCCCCGGTAGGTGCAGCCCACTACCCAGTCGAACTCCTCCGGGAACCAGGCCGGACGGCGTCCCGACGCCCAGACGGGCATCGTGCGTCCGCCGACGGCCATCACCCGGAGATCGGTGTAGGCCTCGGTGAAGCGGAGCAGCCAGTCGCGCTCGGCGACGGCGTCGTCGTCGAGGAAGGCGAGCACCTCGCCGCGGGAGGCCGCGATGCCGGTGTTGCGGCCGGCGGACAGGCCACGGGGGCCCGCGTTGGGGAGCACCCGTACGTCCGCGGTCTCCTTGTACTCCTTGGTGAGTCGTTCCAGCAGGGTCGGATTGTGGTCGACGACCAGCAGGGTCTCCAGAGCGGGCCGCGACTGCGCGCGCACCGAGGCGACCGCGGCGAGGATGTCCTCCCAGCGGTCCTCGGTGTAGACGCAGATCACGACGGAGACGTCGAGATCGCTCAAGACACCTCTCCCCGCACCGAGTCGAGCATCGGCGAGTGGTGTTCCTGCCGGCGCAGCTCACGCCGGTTGGAGCGCTCCTTGAGGATGACCTTCAGCACCCGGAACCCGTCCCGCACGGCGCGCAGATTGCTGGCGCCGTGGATGCGCAGGTACTCGTAGCTGGGAATCTCCTGCACCTTCAACCCGGCCTTGACCACCCGGATGTTGATGAGCGTCTCGATCTCGAAGCCGGTGCAGTCGAGGGAGATCTTGTCCAGGCAGTGCCGCCAGAACGCGTTGTAGCCGTAGCAGAGATCGGTGTAGCGGGCGCCGAACTTGCGGTTGACGATCGTGCACAGCGCCCAGTTGCCGAGCTTGCGGATGAAGGTCATGTCGTCGGTGCCGCCGCCGTTGGCGAAGCGTGAGCCCTTGGCGAAGTCGGCGCCGGAGACCAGGGCGGAGACGTACGAGACGATCTCACCGCCGTCGGCCGAGCCGTCCGCGTCGACCATCACGATGATGTCGCCGGTGCAGGCCTCGAACCCGGTGATCAGGGCGTCCCCCTTGCCCTTGCCCCGCTGCTCGACGACCTTGACCTTCGGCCACAGTTCACGGGCCACTTCGACGGTGTCGTCCGTGGAGTTGCCGTCCACCAGGACCACTTCGTGTATCCAGTCCGGCAGTGTCTTGAAGACGTAGGGGAGATTCTCCGCCTCGTTCATCGCGGGAATCACCACACTCACCGGTGGTGCGATGGCCAGATGCGAGGAGATCGGCCGGTATTGGGCGGCGGCTGTCGGGCCTTCGCCCGTGGTGGCCGGCCGCAGTACGGAACTCATGAGTCTGGTCCCTCTCGTCCGGTGGACCGCCCGCCCCTGGGCGGCCCGGTTTTGTGTCCGGTTCGAAAGGGGGGTTCACGCCTGGGCATGACGAAAAGGAACTCCGTGCACGCCGAAGCGAGCTGGCAGAACTGGCCGTCTGCCGTGACGACGGCAGCCGACCGCGCGGCACGACTCGGTCACAAGTGCGGTCACCGAGCACGGCACCCCCCTACCGCGCCCCGCCCCCGGAAGCCATCGCGGTCCTGAGCCCTCCCCTGGAGCCGCTGAGTGATGGTCCGATGCGGGTGAGATGTACAACGGTATTGACGATTGAACCCGTATGGCAAGGCCTGAAACCAGGCCTCACCTTTTTGTTGGTTTGACCGTTACACGACTTAGAAGTAGAAGTGCGCAACTGATCACGGTCACGGCAATGATCCCGCCGCGTACGGACCAGCGGTGGACGGCCAACATGCCTTGCGCCACGAGCATGTTCAGGACGACCGCGCCCGCGATGGCGGCGAGTGTGCGGCCGAAGGGTTCCAGCCCGCGCAGCGCGGCCGCGATGGCGGTCGCCGGCGCCGCGAGCAGGAAGAACAGGGCGAGCGGACCGCGCAGCGCCGAGCCGGAGTCGACCAGCGCGAGCAGCGCGCCGAACACTCCCACGGCCGTCGCGGCCCCCGCGAGCAGAGGTGCCAGGTCCCTCCCCGGACCGGGCCCCGCCCGCTCTGTGCCGCTGTCGTCCGACGGTCTCTTGATACGGATGGTCTGCATTGGCGACTTTGCCCCCCAGCGCGCCGGATGCCGGACTTCAATGTCGCGCAGGCGAACTGGGGCGTCAAGGCGCGAACGAGGCACACACCTGTTCCTGCGCTTCGCGTCCGCTCCCCAATGCCCCGAAAAGCTTGACATGGACACTTCCCCTCAACACGCGTAGTTGGTACGACGGTTATGGCAGAGATCCTGCTAAAGGGAGGTTCCATGAGACGTTCCCGATTTGCCGTCTTCGTGAGCTCGATCCTCCTCGCCGCCGGCACGGCCCTCACCGGGGCCACGGCGGCGCAGGCGTCCCAACAGGCCGCCGCCACGGGCTATGTGGCCCTCGGCGACTCCTACTCCTCGGGAGTCGGCGCGGGCAGCTACATCGGCTCCAGCGGCGACTGCGACCGCAGCACCAAGGCGTACCCCTACCTCTGGGCCGCGGCCCATTCACCCTCGACGTTCGACTTCACCGCTTGTTCCGGCGCCCGTACGGGTGATGTTCTGGCGAACCAACTCGGGCCGCTCAGCACCGCCACCGGCCTGGTCTCCATCACCATCGGAGGCAACGACGCCGGCTTCTCCGACGTCATGACCACCTGCGTCCTGCAGTCCGACAGCTCCTGCCTCTCCCGGATCAACACCGCGAAGGCGTACGTCGACTCCACGCTGCCGGGCCAGCTCGACAAGGTCTACTCGGCGATCAGCGCCAAAGCCCCGAACGCCCGTGTGGTCGTTCTCGGCTACCCCCGCTTCTACCGGCTCGGCACGACCTGCGTCGGCCTCTCCGACACCAAGCGGAAGGCGATCAACGACGCGGCGGACTACCTGGACACCGCCATCAACAAGGCAGCGGCGAACCACGGCTTCGCCTTCGGCGATGTCCGCACCACCTTCACCGGCCACGAGATCTGCTCCGGCAGCTCCTGGCTGCACAGCCTCAACCTGCTGAGCATCGGCGAGTCGTACCACCCGACCGCCGCCGGCCAGTCGGGCGGCTATCTGCCCGTGCTGACCGGAGCGGTCTGACCTTCACGAGGTCGGTGAGGCGGACGTACTGGGGGAGGCCCCGCCCGTCGGGGTCTCCGTCACACAGTTCAGCGAAAACGGAACCGAGTTGGACGTCGCGCTCACCGGATCGCGCACCTCCACGCTGATCACGTCCTGGAAGGTCCCCTGGCTGTCACGCGTGGTGATGAACTGCCGGTCCTGCCGGGACTTGCCCCCGCCCGCCGGGAACGACAGCGTCTTCCACCCGCCGGACAGCGAGTCGTTCTTCGTCACCCAGCGGTAGGTCACCGTCGCCGGAAGGCGCCCGACCGTCAGCGTGGCGGTGAACGTGGGGGCCTGGGACTTCGACGGCGGGCAGGTCCCCGAGTAGTCGGTGTTCGCCCCCGCCAGCGTGACGCTCACGGACTGGGGAGCCGTCGTACGACCGCTGCTCCTGCTCGGCGGCGGACTCGACGCGCCGCCTCCCCGCGCGGTGTCCCTCGCGGTCGGCGAAGTCCCGCTCTCGGTGCGGGTCTTGCCCGCGTTGTTCCCGTCTCCGTTGCCCTTGTCGCGGTTGAGCAGGGCGTACGTCAGCCCGGCGATGGCCAGCGCCAGCACGACCACGCCGGTCACCAGGACGACACCGGCCCGGCGACCGCGCTCCGGCGGGGCCGAGGCCGGCGTCGTGCCGGAGGAGGGCGTCGGCCGGGTCCGCGCCGTCGGGTAGGGCATCGGCGGGGTCGGCGAGGGGGACTCCGGGAAGGCCGCGACGGTCGGGGCGTACGACGACGACTGCGCCCAGTCCGCGCCGGGTGTGCCGGGCGTGCCGCCGGCCGCGACCAGCCGCAGATCCTGCTCGGCACGCTCGGCCGACATCCGCCGGCCCGGGTCCTTGCGCAGCAGCCCCTCGATCACCGGGGCCAGCGGTCCGGCCCGGTGCGGCGGCGGAAGCTCCTCGTCGACGATCGCGCGCAGCGTGCTCAGCGGCGTGTTCTGCCGGAAGGGGGAGTTGCCCTCGACGGCCGCGTACAGCAGCACGCCGAGCGACCACAGATCGGACTCCGGCCCCGGCGTACGGCCCAGCGCCCGCTCCGGCGCCAGGAACTCGGGCGAACCGATCACCTCGCCGGTCATGGTCAGCGCCGAGCTGCCCTCGACCTGCGCGATGCCGAAGTCGGTGAGCACCACCCGGTCGTCGTTGGACAGCAGCACGTTGGCCGGCTTGACGTCCCGGTGCAGCACCCCGGCGGCGTGCGCGGCCCGCAGCGCGGCCAGCACCTCGGCGCCGATGTGCGCCGTCCGCCGCGGGTCCAACGGGCCCTCCGCGTCGAGCAGTTCCGCCAGCGAGATGCCGCGGACCAGCTCCATGACGATCCAGGGCCGGCCGTCCTGCGTGGCCACGTCGTACACGGTGACGACATTGCGGTTGGCGACCCGGGCCGCCGCCCACGCCTCGCGCTCCAGTCGGGCGTACAGCCGCTCCACGTCCGCGGTCGGCAGACCGGCGGGAGCGCGCACCTCCTTGACCGCGACCTCGCGGTGCAGCACCTCGTCGCGGGCCCGCCACACCGTCCCCATGCCACCCTCACCGAGGGGGGACAGGAGGCGGTAGCGGCCCGCGATCACACGTTCCCTGCCAGGTTCTCCGGACACCGACGCCCCCCACGGCATCTGACCTGATTCATTCACAAAGTAGCTCATCCGAGTGCGGATGCCGCCCCCTTGAGGACCAGCCCCGCCCCCAGGGCCACGACGACCAGGGCGGATCCCAGCGGTGCGGTCCTGCGCAGCAGGGCCGCCATGGGGTGCGTGGTCCAGCGGGGGCGCCTGTCCAGCACCCGATTCATTCCCGTACCCAGCTTCACCACGGCGAACCCGGCCGCGGTGAGGGTGAGGGCGAGCCCGATGCCGTAGGCGACCACGAGCAGCAGCCCGAACCAGGCCTGTCCGAGCGCCGCCGCGCCGACCAGCACGACGACGGCGGAGGGGCTGGGCACCATGCCGCCGGCGAAGCCCAGGAGGATCGTGCCGCGCAGGGTGGGGGCGGTGGAGTGGGTGTGGGTGAAGCCGCCGTGCGAGTGCTCGACCGTGGCGTCGTCGTGGGTGTGGCCGTGGTGGCTGTGGTCGTGAGTGTGGCCGTGGTCGTGGTCGTGCTGATGGTGGTGGTGATCGTGCCGGTGTTCGTGATCGTGCGTGTGGTCGTGCTCGTGGTGGTGGGGGTGGGGGTGGGGGTGTTCCGTCGCCGTTGTCGCGCCGTGGGCGCCCACCAGCTCCAACTCCGGTGCGGGAGCCGTTTCTTGGTGATCGTGATGATCGTGCTGGAGGTGATGCGCGGGCGCGCGGTTGCGCCAGGCCCGGCGCACGAGGTTCGCGCCCGCCAGCAGGACCAGGACTCCGCTCGCCAGGCCCAGCCAGGCGATCACCGACGGGGTCGCCGCGGAGCCGGCTGTGACCAGGACGCCCAGGGCCACGACGCCGAGGGTGTGGGTGACCGTCACCGAGGCGGCCAGCGGGAGGACGTCCCTGAGGCGGGCCCGGCCTCCGCGCGCCGCCGCCGTGGCCGCCATCAGCGTCTTGCCGTGGCCCGGAGCGAGGGCGTGCATCGCGCCCAGGACGATCGCGATGAGCAGGGCGAGCGAGGCGAAGCCGACGGTGAGGTGGTTGCGGGCCACCAGGTTGTTCAGGTCCTGCGTCCAGCGGTCGGCGCCGCGGGGGAGTATGGAGGCGCCGGGGGCCTCCGTCTTCTCCGGGGCCAGCGCGGGGCCACCGGGCCGCACGCGCAGGGTCGCGGACGAGGTGTCGGCGGGGGAGGAGAGCAACGCCTTGGGGTAGCTGGTGAGTTCATGGGAGACGGACGTCTTCGGTACGTCCGTCGCGGTGAGCGTCATCCGGTCGCCGCGCGCGGTGATCTCGCGCCAGCCGGGTCCCGTGGTCAACCCGGCACTGTGGAAGCCGAGCCGGACGGTCTCGGCCTTGGGCAGCGGTGTCGTCAGCCGGCACTCCACGCGGAGGGTGTGCAGACCGGCCTGGCCCGGCCGCAGACGTGCCGTGCTGCTGTCGACGGTCAGCGCGGCGGTACGGCCGTCCACGGTGACCTTGCTGCCCTCGGCCGCCTTCGCGCACCGCTCCTTCGCCCACTCGGTCATGCCGAGCCGTTCGAGGTCCGGCTTGGCCTGGGTCGCCGGGATCTCGGCGAGGTCCTCGACGTGGTCCACGCGCAGGGTGCCGGGTGCGGCCACCAGGCCGTCGTACCGGTTGACGGTGAAGTTGCCGAGGGGATGCGCGCTCGCGCTGGTGGAAGGAGCCAGCGCGAGCGCGCACGCCGCCGTGAGGACGGCGGCTGTGGAGGCGAGCAGACGACGACAGCTCACTTTGCCGCCTCCAGGTCCTTGAGCGCCTTACGGGCCTCACGGGAGCCCAGTGGCGAGAAGCCGGGGTTCAGCTTCAGCGCGGCCTCCAGGGAGGCGCGGGCTTCCTGCGTGTGGCCGGTGGCGCGTTCGATCATGCCGCGGTGGTAGATGAACGAGGCGTTGCGGTAGCCGGTGGCCGTGGCCTGCCTGGCGTAGGGCAGGGCCTCGGCGTCCTTGCCGTTGACGTGCAGGGCCCAGGCGAGGGCGTCGGCGGTGTGCACGGTGTGGCGGCGGGCCCATTCGGCGCGGGCGGCGCGCAGGGCGGCGGCCCTGTCGCCGTGGTCGGCGGCGGCGAGGGCGGTGTCGAGGTCGGCGTTGACGCCGTTCGCGCGGGCGAGGGCGATCCAGGCGTCGACCAGGGCGTACTGGTCGCGGGCTTTGGTCTCGTCGCCCTTGGCCGCCCGGTCCTGGTACATCTCGCCGAGTTCGACGAGGGGTTGGGGCAGCGGATAGCGGGCGACGACCTGTTCCATGCCCTTGATCGCGGCCGCCTTGTCACCGGACGCCCACTGGGTGCGGGCGCGGCCCTCGAGGGCCGGGAGGTAGTTCTCGTCGGCGGCGAGAGCGCGGGCGTAGTCGGTGAGAGCCGTGCGGTAGTCGCCCTGGTTCCAGGCGAGAAGGCCCAGTTGGGCGGCGACGTAGGAGATGTCGCCGGGGGTGGTGGAGGTGGCCAGGGCCTGTTCCAGGACCCGCCGTGCCGTCTTCACGTCGCCGCGCAGTTCGTGGACGTACGCGTAGCGGGTGAAGACGGGGACGCCCGGGCGGCGGGCGTCGGCGGTGTCGGCGGCCTTCGAGGCGTCGGCGTAGCGGCCGAGCTCGACGAGGGCGTCGATGCGGGAGGAGAGGGCGTTCTGGCTGTAGGGGTTCTCCTTCAGGATCCGGTCCGCGTAGGCCAGGGCGTCCTTGAAGTCGTGGCGGGCCGCCGCGAGGGCCGCCTGTCCGGTGATGGCCTGCTCGTTGCCGGGCCTCACCTGCAGAGAGCGCTTGAGCGCCTTCTCGGCCTGGGGGTAGCGCGAGGGGTCGCCCTTGGTGCGGGCCTGCTCGACGTAGGCGAGACCGAGGGAGGCCCAGCTGCCGTAGTCCCTTGGCTGGGCGCGGAGTTGGGTCTGCAGGGCGGCGATGCTCGCGTCGATGCTGCCGCTGGAGAGCAGCGCCGGGGAGATGGCGCTGGGGGTGGCCGCGACCGGGGTGCTCGCGGTCTTGTCCCGGATGGCCCCGTAGGCGATCGAACCGGCGGTGAGGGCGACGGCCAACAGCACGGCCGTACCGCCGAGCTGCACGACCCGCAACCGCCGCCCGGCAGCCGACACCCGCCGCACGGCGGCGACGCGCTCATCAGCGCCCCCGACGAGAGCCTCGTTCTCCCCCTCGACGGAGGACTCGGCACCGCTGCCAACGACCGGGAAAGCCGCGCCCCTCTCCGCGCCTGACGCCTCGGCCCCGCCGGCCGCCGGGAGGGGGAGCGGGGCCTTCTTCGTGGCCGGGGGCTCCCCGTCGGTCTCCGCGGCCGGGAGTGGCCTGGCGCCGTTCGTGACGGGGCGCTGCGCGTCGGTCTGCGGGTCCGGGGACGTCACGGTGTCCTGCGCGGCGAGTGGCTGGCCGTCGCTTCCCGAGTCCCCCGAAACCGTGGTGCCCTTCGTCGCGCGCGGCTCCGTGTCCGCCTCACGGCCCGGCGTCGTGGCGACCGCCTCCGCGTCCCTGTTCGTTTCCGTGCGTGAGGAGTTCGCGTCGGTCTGCAGGGTCGAGGGGCTCTTGGCGTCCCGTTGTTCCTCGACCGCCGGCGCGACGGCGGCGGATTCGGGGGGAGTGGTCGGCACGGGGCCGTCCTCCCGCTCCGGCTCGGTGTCGTTCGTGCGCGGGGCCATGCCCTCTCCTCAATCGGCTTGCGGTGTACGGAAGTTGTGGCGGCGCGGCCCGCACCGTGGGGGACGTTGTGTGCGGGCCACGCCAGTCTGTGGAGGGCCGAGGACCGGGCGGGGCCGCTCCGAAGAACCGCCCGGTCCTCCGTCGGAGGGGTCGGGGCCCGCCCCGCCAGGCGCCCCCGGGGCGCCATGGCGTGCGGCTCGCCGACCTCCGTGCGGGACCGGCCTAGTACACCCGGCTCCGCATCCGGCGCCACCACATCAGCCCGGCGCCGATCAGGGCGATGCCGGCCGCGCCGCCGCCCGCGGAGGCGGCGATCAGGGTGGTGTTGTCCATGCCGCCCGCGCTCGCCGGCTGCAGCGCGTCACCGAGCTGGTTCTTGACGTCGTTGCCGCCGCTGACACCCTTCGCGGTGGCACCGCGCGAGCCGGAGGTCGGGTTGGCCAGGTACGGGAAGTACTTGCCGAAGCCCTTGTCGTTCTTGTCGACCGCGTCGCCCAGGTCGTTCTTGGAACCGACCAGTTCGCCCTCCATCACCTGCAGCGCCTCGTCGATCACGTCGTCCGTGAGGCGACGCCCGTTCGGGAAGCCCGCGTTGTCACCGTCGAGCACGCCGAGCCGCTTCGGGTAGGCGGTGGGCTTGATGGAGGTGTTGAGGCGCAGCTCCTCCGCCGGCTTCACGTACGGCGGCTGGTTGAGGCCCTTGACGCCCTTGAGGAACACGTCGACGAGGTCGTTGCGCGGCTCCGACGGCGCCTTGATCTTGTAGATCGCCTCGATGAGCTTCGGCAGCTCCGGGTTGGTCACGTTCTTCAGGAACTGCCCGTCCTCCCACGGCGAGGACGCGTTGAACTTGTCCTTGTCCTTGATCGGGTTGACGACCTCGTTGACCAGCGGGTTGCCCAGGCGGGAGACCTGCTCGTAGTAGCCCTGCGCGTTCCTGCGCTGGACGGTCGACCAGATGCCGACCACCGGCTGGTGCTTGGACTCCGTGAGCATGTCGTTGGGCAGCTGCAGGGCGATCGAGTTGACGTTGTAGCCCTTGAGGGTGTCCCGGCCGACCTCGGAGAGGTTCCCGCCGTACAGCAGGTCGAAGACGCGGAGGTCCGCGAAGAACGGGTCGTCGGCCTGGCCGGCGAAGGTCTGGCCGCCGTTGGAGAGCTTGTAGATCGCCTGCTCGCGCAGCTTGTTGTAGTCGGGCATCGACGCCTTGCCGACGTCCGACGGGGCCACCGGGATGTCGTCGGCGAGCTTGGTCTTGGAGACGACCCGCTGGTTCTTCAGCTTGATCAGGTCGATGTCGTAGGTCTGCGTGATGTTCAGGTCGGGGTCGGTCAGATTGTTGACCACGCCCGTGTTGTACAGGAACGACTTCTTGTTCTTCGTCTGCGTCCTGAACGTGTAGCGGAGCAGCAGGTCGCCCTGCGCGTCCCCGTTGTTGTCGATGTGGAGGTCGTACTGGGCGTCGTCCGCGAACTGGTAGAAGTTCGGGCCGCCCGCCGGCTCCTCGAAGGGGATGAAGTTGGCGATGAGCGTCGTCGTGTCCGGCTTGTCCGGGCTGACGAACGCGTACAGGTCCGTGTTGTCGTACTGCGGCTGCCCCGAGATCAGCGGGGCCTCCCGGTGGCTGGAGGCGGATGCCGCCCCCGGTTCCAGCGTTGCCACGCCGGCGGCCGCGAGTCCTCCCGCGGCCAGTGCGCCAGCTATGAGGGTCGCGATGCTCCTGCGTCCCGCGCCGCTCCTGGAGTCAGTTGTCATGCCGTCCGTCCTCAGTCCCAACTTGCCTGACGAACGCTGATTCGGAGCGGTCGGCAGGGTGGATTGGTCGAATCCCAAACGTTCTTACGCGGAACTTGAGATCTTGTTTCAGCGAGCGCGCACCCGCTTTTTCGGTTCGCTGATCCGTAACCCCATCCGGAGGTGCGTTCGTTGCGAATGCCTGGTGTGACAGGACAGGGCCCGTGCGGCCGGGAAGAGAGGGACCGAGTGGAGGCGGACGAGCTTCTGGTACTCGTGGCCGGCGGCGACCAGAAGGCCTTCGAAGCGCTGTACGGACTCGTGTCCGGGCCGGTGTTCGGGCTGGTGCGCCGTGTCGTACGCGATCCCGCGCAGTCGGAGGAGGTGGCACAGGAGGTGCTGCTCGAACTCTGGCGCTCCGCCGCCCGGTTCGACCCCGGCCGGGGCAGCGCGCTGTCCTGGATCCTCACCCTCGCCCACCGTCGCGCCGTCGACCGGGTGCGCAGCGCCCGCGCGGCCGGCGAACGCGAGCAGCGCGAGGCCCGCCGGGCCCACAGCACCGCCTTCGACCAGGTGACCGAGGAGGTGGAGGCGGGCCTGGAGCGCGAGTTGGTGCGCCGCTGCCTGGACCGCCTCACCGCGCTGCAGCGCCAGTCCGTCACGCTCGCCTACTACGACGGTTACACGTACCGTGAAGTGGCCGAGCGGCTCTCGCTGCCGCTGGGCACCGTCAAGACCCGTATGCGCGATGGACTCACCCAGCTGCGCAAGTGCCTGGGAGGTGTCGCATGAGTCTCCTCGACCGGATGCTGGGCCGAGAGGATCTGCACTCGCTCGCCGCCCCCTACGCGCTCGACGCCCTGGAGCCCGCCGAGCGGGTGCGCTTCGAGCGGCACCTGAAGTCGTGCCCCTCCTGTGCCGCCGAGGTGCGGGCGCTGTCCGAGGACGCGGTCCGCCTCGCCTGGTCCACGGCCGCCCAGCCGCCGCCCGCGATGCGCGACCGGGTGCTGGCCGCCGTACGCGCCACTCCGCAGGATCATGGGCCGGTGCGGGAGCACACGCCCCAGCTGCCGCCGCACGTCTGGGGCACGCAGCCGCCGCCGGCACGCTCCCGTGCGCCCCGCGAGCGCCGCCCCCTGTTCGCGCCGCTCGCCACCGCGACGGCCGCCGCGGCCCTCGTGGTCGCCTCGCTCTTCGCCGTCCAGGCCAACCGGACGCAGGACCGGCTGGACGCGGAGCGGGCGCAGTCACGTGAGATCGCCCACGTTCTCGCAGCTCCGGACGCCCGCGCGAGTGCGGGCAGGGACGCCCAGGGGCGAAGTCTCGCGGTGGTCGCCTCCGCCTCCGAGGGACAGGCGATCGTCACGCTGAGCGGATACGACGTCCCGCCCGGCGGACGGGTGCACCAGCTGTGGCTCATGCGCCCCGGCGCGCAACCACGCTCCCTGGGGCTCTTCTCGACCGGCGACACGCCCTTGGTCGCGACCGGTCTCAACAAGTCTGCTACATCACTCGCAGTGACCGTCGAGCCCGACGGGGGTTCCCCGCAGCCCACCAGCCAGTCAATTGTCCAACTCGCCCTGAAATCGGTTGGATTCGGAGAGTGACGACCGAGGCGTCGTCAACACCCGTACGGGGAAGGTGAATCCTGTGACCGCGATACACGAGTGCCCGGTTGGGGCGATAGGGTTACCCTGCCCGGGCCGGGTGGACTCGTACGGGTGGGGAGTGACATGGAACAGATAACAGTGCGCAGCAGGGCCAGGGTCCCTGCGATCACCTACGGGAGCAGCGCGAGCAGTTCGCGTCTGGACCGTCATCTCTCGGTGCTGGCGGGTCCCGCCGTGCCGCAGCAGAAGACGGCCGAGGCGACCTCGCTGATGCTCGAGCTGACCGCTCGTGACACCACGCAGACCCGCAGCGACCGGGGTGCGCGGGTCCGCCGCGTTTCGCTGTTCGCGCCGCTGCGTCGGCTCACGCGTTCGCTGTTCGGCGGGCGCTGAGAAACACCGGCGTCCGCCTGGCAAGGGGCCGCGCTCGGTTCGCCGCGCCGTCCGGCACAGCGCTGCGATCTCGTCGTCCATCATCCCCACGGCATGCAGCGACGCCCGGGTTCACCCCGGGCGCGGCCACGTCCCCGATCCGTCACCTCCGGTACGACCCACCCGCTCCGTACCCCGGTCCGACTCCGCCCACGTCGATGGCCGTGGAGGTCAGCGCTCCCCGCGCGCGTACCTCCGCACGGCCAGCGGCAGGAACACGGCGATCAGCGCCGCGCACCACAGCAGTGACCCGGCGATCGGATGTGCCACCGGCCAGGCGGCACCCGACGGCACCGGCGCGTTCCCGAACAGGTCGCGCAGGGCCGTCGTGACCGCGCTGATCGGATTCCACTCGGCGAGGACGCGCAGCCAGCCCGGCAGACCGTCGGTCGGGATGTAGGCGTTGGACAGCAGGGGCAGGACGAAGGTCGAGGCCCCGAGCTGACCGGCCGCGTCCTCGCTGCGGGTGAGGAGCCCCAGCCAGATCCCCAGGGACGTGCAGGCGAACCGGAAGAGCAGCAGCAGCCCCACCGCGCCCAGGGTCCCGGCCGGTGACCCCTCGATCCGCCAGCCCACCGCGAGCCCGACCAGCAGCAGCGGCACCGTCCCGATCGCCGTGACCACGAGATCGGCCACCGCCTGCCCGAGCGGTACGGCCGCCCGGCTCACCGGCATCGTGCGGAACCGGTCCATCACCCCCCGGTGCGAGTCGGCCGCCGCCTGGAACATCCCCGTCATGATCCCGCCCGCGGCCGTCGCCACCAGCAGCCCGGGGACCAGGAAGGACCGGTACTCGCGCCCGGGCACCGCGAGGGCGCTGCCGAAGACATAGCCGAAGAACAGCAGCATGTTGATCGGCATGACCTGGGTGAGGACGGCGAGGCCCGGGTTGTTGCGGACCCGCCGCAGCTGCCGGCCGACCATCGCCAGGCCGTCGTACGTCAACGCGCTCATGCCACAAGCTCCTTGTGATCGGGGGAGTCGTCCGGGCCCGCGTCCGTGAGCCGGAGGAAGACGTCGTCGAGGGTCGGCGGGCGCAGGCTGGCGTCGATCAACGGCACGCCCGCCGCGTCCAGTTCGCGCACCAGGCGCGGGAGGGTGAGGGTCGGGTCGGTGGTGACGGCGCCCACCGCGTTGCGCTCCCGGTCGAACAACGGCTCGGCGCCGGTGAGCCGGTCCAGGACGGCCGCCGCGCCGGTGAGCGCGTCCTCGTGGCCGACGACGGCTTCCGCGTACGAGCCGATGAGGGCCTTGAGCTGGGCGGGCGACCCGGTGTGCGCGACCCGGCCGCGGGCCACCAGGGCGATGTCGTCGGCGAGTTGATCCGCCTCCTCCAGGTACTGCGTGGTCAGCAGCACGGTCGTGCCGTCCCGCTTGAGCTCGCGCACGGCGTCCCGGATCCGGTTGCGGCTGGCCGGGTCGAGCCCGGTGGTGGGCTCGTCGAGGAACAGGACGGCCGGCCGGCGGATCAGGCTCGCGGCGAGGTCGAGCCGGCGGCGCATCCCGCCGGAGTAGGTGGCGGCGGTCCGGCCCGCGGCCTCGGTGAGCCCGAAACGTTCCAGCAGCTCGTCGGCCCGGGCGGCCGCGTCCCGCACCCGGTGCAGCCGGGCGAACAGCCGCAGGTTCTGCCGGCCGGTGAGGTCGCCGTCGACCGACGCGTACTGCCCGGTGACGCCGATGTGCCGGCGTACGGCCGCGGGCTCCCGGACGAGGTCGTGCCCCGCCACCCGGGCCGACCCCGCGTCCGGCCGCAGCAGCGTCGTCAGCAGCCGTACGGCCGTCGTCTTGCCCGCCCCGTTCGGCCCGAGAATCCCGCAGACCGTGCCCTCGGCGACCGCGAGATCCAGCCCCCGCACGGCGTGCACCTCGCCGAAGCGCTTCTCCAGACCTTCACTAAGTACAGCGTACGTAGAAGTCATGTCCCGACCATAGCGCACTACGTACGGTGTACGTAACTACGATGGTGGCCGAGGTGATGATCGATGGCGGGCCGAGCGGCGGTACCCGAAGTGATCTGGGCCAGGCCCGAGCGGACGGGGCGGGGGCCGAGACCGGCGTACACCCGTGCCGACATCGCGGCGGCGGCGGTGAAACTCGCCGACGCGGGCGGGCTGGACGCGGTGTCGATGCGGCATGTCGCGGCCGAGCTGGGATGCGGGACCATGTCGCTCTACAACTACGTCCCCCGCAAGGAGGACCTGTACGAGCTGATGGTGGACGCGGTCAGCGGGGAGCACGAGCCGTGGGAGCCGAGCGGGGACTGGCGGGCCGACATGACGCGGGTCGCGCACCAGACGCGGACGCTCATGCACCGCCATCCCTGGCTCCCGCGGCTGATGTCACCGGTGTACGGCTTCAGCCCGAACGCCCTGCGGTACCTCGAGCACTGCCTGGCCTGCCTGGATCCGCTCGAGGACATGACGTACGGCATGAAGATGCAGCTGATCGGGCTGCTCAACGGCGTGGTGACGATGTACGTCTCCAGCGAGCTCGCCACGGCCGAGCGCACGAGGAACCTGCCCTGGTCCGAGGAGCAGGAGAACGCGGTGCGGATCGCCTATCTGGGGAGCCAGATCGCCGGCGGGGCGTATCCCCGGATGGCGGCGGCGTTCATGGAGGACCCGGGGCCGATCGACCTGGACGCCGTCTTCGACCTGGCGATGCAGAGGGTCCTCGACGCCTTTGACCCCGCCAGAGGCTAGATCAGCGCGAACTGGCCCTCCGGGCCCTCCTCGTGGTGGTCCAGGACCGAGGCAGGCCGGCGTGCGGCCTCCGGCACCGGCAGCACGCCCGCCGTCGTCAGCTCGCTCGCCGTGATCGTGGCCGGTACCGTCAACTCCCGCTGCTGCGGCCGTAGTTCCGCCAGCAGAGCCAGAACCGTGATCAGCTCCAGCAGTTCCGACGTCCACGCCTGCGGCCAGGTCGCCGGGCGGATCGCCGACAGGGTGCCCGGCTCGGGCTCCGCCGTCCGCGCGCCGAACCACTGCTCCAGCACCCGGACTCCGGCCGCCTCGAAGTCCCAGGCCTCCGGTGGCACGGGGGAGATGCGGCCCTCGTCCAGCAGCAGGGTCTCCTCGTCGCGGTCGTAGTCGAGGGTGAGGGGACGCGAGGGGAGCGGGGCGCGGACGTAGGGGCGGCGGCCGCCGGGGAGTCGGGGCCGCTCGCCGTCGCGCCGCATCAGCCACAGCAGACGGTGGCCCAACTCCACGCCCCGGGACCAGAGCTCGGGATCCTCAGGGAGGGGCACGGTGAGGTCCTGGCGGACCGTGGCCATGATCCAGGCCAGAACGTCCGGCGCCCGCACCGGCGTTCCGAGCCGGGTGCCCAGATGCTCCGTCAGGCCCGGCGCCAGGTTGGGTTCGGCGCCGCCCGGGCGACGGTAGAGCGGGCGGATGCGACCGGGGCGGAGCAGGGGGAGGTGGGAGGTGGCGAGCAGATGCGGACCGTCGGTCTCCGACGGAGTCTCCACGACGAAGATCTGCTGTTCGTCCGCCACCCGCCACAGTTCCGGTCGGGCGGTGTCGATCAGGCGGTGGTCGGGGATCAGCCACTGCTCGTCGAAGGGCGCGTGCAGGACCCGTACCGGCTCGGGGCAGGGACCGGAGGCGCGGATCAGCTTCTCCGTGCCGCTCGACTGCCCCGGGAGCTGCCCCACCGCCGTGTGCGATGTGCGGGAGCGCGTCGGCTCGAACAGGGCCTCACGGTCCGGACCGTCCGCCTTCAGCAGGGCGTCCCAGCGGGCTTTCAGGGTTGCCGCGTCGGGGCCCGTCGGCCACCCCCGGCCGAGCCGCGGCGGTGCGACGGACCACGGCATGAGGTCCGCCAGCGGCGGAGCGTCGTCGTGCGTCACGCTGGGCATCGTACGACCATCGGCCGACAGGTACGGGGGGCTGGTGAGCTCACGTGGCGTCCAGAGTCACCGTGAAGGAGAAGCGGTCCCCGCGATAGTGGATCACCGCCACGTCCAGGACCCGCCCCGCGGTGTCGTACGTCACCCCCGTGTAGTGCAGGATCGGGCTGAGCAGGGGGACTTGGAGCAGCCGGGCCGTCTCCGGGTCGGCCAGCCGGGCCTCCACGGTGTCCGTGATGCGGCTGATGTCCGCGCCCACGACGTCCCGCAGCACCTTGGTCATGGGCCGGCGCACCAGGTCCGAGGGGTCGATCCGCGCGGCCATGTCCGGACGCACGTAGTTGCGGGCGTGGTTGGTCGGCTCGCCCGTCTTCTCGTCGCCGCGCAGCCGGTGGTACGTGGCCACCTCGCCGATCCCCGGGAAGAACTCGGCGAGTTCGGGCGGCACCGAGGCGCTGCCGTGGTCCAGCAGCTCGGTCGTCATGCCGGACTGCTGGGCCACGATCGCGTCCACCGAGCCGAGCAGCCGCACCGGAGCGGCCCGGCGGGCGGCGGGCTCGATGAAGGTGCCGCGGCGCCGGTGCCGGGTGATCAGGCCCTCGTCCTCCAGTTCCTTCAGCGCCTGCCGCATGGTGAGCACGCTGACCCCGTAGTGCCCCGCCAACTGCTCCTCGGTGGGCAGCCGCAGGGGGTCCTGGGGCGAGCGGCCGAGTATCGAGGCGCGCAGGGACTGCGAGACCTGGTACCAGAGCGGCAGCTTGCGGTTCAGGACGATCGAGTCCGGGGCGAAGGAGGTCACGGGCTATCCGTACCGGTCGTGGGCGATCAGCGCAACGGCCGGAAGTGGCGCTGGAGTCCCCGCCACACGTCGTCGTAGTGCGGCTGCAGATGGTCCGCCTGGGCCGCGTGCGCGGTGAGCAGGACGGGCCAGCGCGTCTCGAACATGAACGCCAGCCCGTCGTCGATCTTCTGCGGCCCCAGCTCCGCCGCACTCGCCCGGTCGAACGTCTCCCGGTCCGGGCCGTGCGCCGACATCATGTTGTGCAGCGAGCCGCCGCCCGGCACGAAACCCCCCTTCCCGGCCGTCTTCGCGTCGTAGGCGCCCTCGACGAGCCCCATGTACTCGCTCATCACGTTCCGGTGGAAGTACGGCGGCCGGAAGGTGTCCTCGCCCACCAGCCAGCGCGGCGCGAACACCACGAAGTCGACGCCGGCCAGTCCGGGGGTGTCCGACGGGGACGTCAGCACCGTGAAGATCGACGGGTCGGGGTGGTCGTAGGAGATGCTGCCGATGACGTTGAAGCGGCGCAGGTCGTAGACGTACGGGACGTGGTTGCCGTGCCAGGCGACCACGTCGAGCGGGGAGTGGTCGTAGGTGGCGGTCCAGAGGTTGCCGCAGAACTTGTTGACCACCTCCACCGGGCCCTCGACGTCCTCGTAGGCGGCGACGGGTGCGAGGAAGTCGCGGGCGTTGGCGAGACCGTTGGCGCCGATCGGGCCGAGGTCGGGGAGGCGGAAGGGGGCGCCGTAGTTCTCGCACACATATCCGCGGGCTGAAGCGTCCAGCAGCTCCACCCGGAAGCGCACCCCACGGGGGATCAGCGCCACATGGCCCGGTTCCGCGTGCAGCAGCCCGAACTCCGTGCGCAGCAGCAGCCCGCCGCGCTCCGGGACGATCAGCAGCTCGCCGTCGGCGTCGCTGAAGACGCGGTCCATGGAGGCGGTGGCGTGGTAGAGGTGCACGGCCATGCCGGTGCGCTGGGTGACGTCGCCGTTGCCGCCGAGGGTCCACAGGCCGGCCAGGAAGTCGGTGCCCTCCGCGGGCTCCGGCAGGGGGTTCCAGCGCAGGCGGTTGGGATCCGGCACCGACTCCGTGAAGGGAGCCGTGCGGATCCAGCCGTTGTGCGTCTCCGTGAACGCCGGGTGGGCGGCCGAGGGGCGGATGCGGTAGAGCCAGGAGCGGCGGTTGTGGGCGCGCGGCTCGGTGAACGCCGTGCCGCTGAGCTGCTCCGCGTAGAGCCCGAGGGGGGCGCGCTGCGGGGCGTTGCGGCCCTCGGGCAGGGCGCCGGGTACCGCCTCCGAGCTGTGCTCGTTGCCGAAACCGGAAAGGTAGCTCAGCCCCTCCGCCGTCTTGCGCGCGTCCCCGCTCATGGCCGCTCCTTCGCGACTTGATTCCTATGCCTCACCATAGGATTGCGCTCCGGCCGGCGCAAGGGGGACCCCGGCCCCACGGCCCTCCTCATCAGGGAGGAACCAGAACAAGACTCCAGGGGGATTCGCCTGTCGTACCGGTGTTCTACGCTCCCGGGCATGTCGTGGACGCGGGGACTCCTTGCCGTGCTCGCGGCCTGTGTCCTGCTGCTGGCCGGATCCGCGGGCTGCGGGTCGAGCGACGCGCACGAGAGAACGGACGGGAAGGGTGAGACGTCGACGTCGCCGGTGGGCAAGCTCCTCGACGACACCGACCCGCAGGGCAGACGGCTGCGCCAGGTGGACAAGAAGGGCGCTCCCGACGTCGGCATCGAGGTACTGCCCGACGCACACAACACCTGGGACGTACGGCTGACCGTCCACCACTTCCGCTTCTCGCCCGGCGGCACGAAGGCGAAACCCGTGGCCGGACGCGGCTTCGCCTCCCTGTTCGTCGACGACCGGCCCGTCACCCGGCTGCGCGGTACCGCCTACCGCCTCCCGGCCCGCCTGGTCACCCGCGGCACCCACCACGTCACCGCCCGGCTGTACGCCGACGACGGCACGGTGTGGGCCGTGAAGGGCAAGCCGGTGCAGAGCACGGCCGACATCACGGTGTCGGAGCCGGACACCACGCCGGGCGGGACGCCGGGCGCCTCGGGCACTCCCGGCGGGACACCGGGGGCTCCCTCCCCGTCGGGCGGGACATCGGCCGCCTCCGCCGGACCCGGCGCCACCCCGGACTCGGCCGCCATGAGCGCGTCCGGCATCGATCTCCGTACCGAGGGGCGAGGTTCACCGGACCGCGTCGGAAAGGCATCATGAAACCCGTGCCCCACGCGACATCGCTACGCCGTGCGCCCGTGCAACGGCGCAGTGCCGAACGGCTCACCAGGATCCTCGACGCCTGCGCCGACCTCCTCGACGAGGTCGGCTACGACGACCTGAGCACCCGTGCCGTGGCACTGCGCGCGGGCGTCCCCATCGGCTCGGTCTACCGCTTCTTCGGCAACAAGCGGCAGATGGCCGACGCCCTCGCCCAGCGCAACCTCGAGCGCTTCACCGAACGCGTCACCGAGCGGCTGAAGAAGTCCACCGAGGGTGGCTGGCGCACCGCCATGGACGCCGTGCTCGACGAGTACCTGGCCATGAAGCGCACCGCCCCCGGCTTCTCCCTCGTCGACTTCGGCAACCAGATCCCGGTGGGTTCCCGGCACGCCGAACCCAACCACCGTGTCGCCGACCGCCTCACCGATCTGCTCTCCGGCTATCTGGACCGCGAACCGGACGACGATCTGCGCCGTACGTTCCTGATCGCCGTGGAGACCGCGGACACCCTGGTCCACCTCGCCTTCCGGGTGGCCCCGGACGGCGACGAGAAGATCATCGAGGAGGCCCGGGAGATGCTGCGGGCGTATCTGGCGCGGGTTCTGGACTGACCGGGCTCGCGGGTCTGCGACCTGTTTTGCGACCTCACTCCCGAAGAGGGCTCCCCTCCGTTCATACCGGTCGGTATGCTCCCCTGAAACAGGCACCGCTGCCCCAGGAGGACCCGTGTCCCGCACCGCCCTGCGAATCTGCCCCCTGTGCGAGGCCACCTGTGGGCTGACGCTGACCATCGAGGGAACCAGGGTCACCGGCGCCCGCGGCGACCGGGACGACGTCTTCAGCAAGGGGTTCATCTGTCCCAAGGGCGCCTTGTTCGGCGCCGTCGACGGCGACCCGGACCGGCTGCGCGCACCGCTGGTGCGCAGGGACGGGGAGCTGCGCGAGGCCACCTGGGACGAGGCCTTCGACGCGGTCGCCGCGGGCATCCGTCCCGTCGTCGAGCGGTACGGGCCGAACTCCGTCGGCGTCGTCCTGGGCAACCCCAACGTGCACACCATGGCCGGCGCCCTCTATCCGCCGGTCCTGCTCGCCGGGCTCGGCACACGCAGCGTCTTCACCGCTTCCACCGTCGACCAGATGCCCAAGCACGTCTCCAGCGGACTGCTCTTCGGCGACGCGAACGCGATCCCCGTGCCGGACCTCGACCACACCGACCATCTGCTGCTGATCGGCGCCAACCCGCTGGAGTCCAACGGCAGTCTGTGCACCGCTCCCGACTTCCCCGGCAAGCTCAAGGCCCTCAAGGCCCGCGGCGGCACCCTCACCGTCATCGACCCCCGCCGCACCCGCACCGCGAAGCTCGCCGACCGCCACATCGCGATCCGCCCCGGCACCGACGCCCTGCTCCTCGCGGCGATGGCACACGTCCTGTTCGAGGAAGACCTCGTGGAACTCGGCGAGTTGGCACCGCACGTCGAGGGCGTCGAGGAAGTGCGGGCGGCCGTACGGGACTTCACCCCCGAGGCCGTCGCCGACGCCTGCGACGTCGACGCCGGCACCGTCCGTGCCCTCGCCCGCGAACTCGCCGCCGCCCAGACCGCCGCCGTGTACGGACGCATCGGCAGCTGCACCGTCCCGTACGGCACCCTCGGCAGCTGGCTCGTCGACGTGCTCAACGTCCTCACCGGCAACCTCGACCGGCCCGGCGGCGCCCTCTTCCCACAGGCGGCCACGGACAGGACCCCCCGCCCCGCCGGACCCGGCCACGGGTTCGCCCTCGGCCGCTGGCACTCACGGGTGAGCAGGCATCCCGAGGCGAAAGGGGAGTTGCCCCTCTCGGCGCTCGCCGAGGAGATCGACACGGCGACCGCGGAGGGCGAGCCGATCCGCGCCCTGATCGCCGTCGCCACCAACCCCGTGCTCTCCGCGCCCGACGGCGACCGGCTCGACAAGGCCCTGGACTCCCTCGACTTCATGGTCAGCGTCGACCCCTACCTCAATGAGACCTCGCGCCACGCCGACGTCGTCCTGCCGCCGCCCCCGCCCTCCCAGAGCCCGCACCACGACTTCGCCTTCAACACCCTCGCCGTGCGCAACCAGGTCCGCTACAGCCGCCCCGCCGTCCCGCTGGAGCCCGGACGCATGGCGGAGACCGAGATCCTCGCCCGGCTGATCCTGGCCGCGACCGGCATGCACGGCGCCGACCCCTCCGCCGTGGACGACCTCGTCATCGGCCAGGCCCTCGGCAAGGCGGTCAAGGAACCCCACTCGCCCGTGCACGGCCGCGACACCAAGGAACTCGCCGCACAGCTCACCGGCGTCAGCGGCCCGGAGCGGCGGCTCGACATGATGCTGCGCCTCGGCCCCTACGGCGACGGCTTCGGCATACGACCGGACGGGCTGTCCCTGGAACGCCTGCTCGCGCATCCGCACGGCATCGACCTCGGCCCCCTGCGCCCCCGCCTTCCGCAGCCGCTGAAGACCAGCAGCGGCAAGGTCGAGCTGCTGCCGCAGCCGATCGCCGACGATCTGCCGCGCCTGCGGCGGGCGTTGCGCGAGCGCCCCGAAGGGCTCGTGCTGGTCGGGCGCCGGCATCTGCGGTCCAACAACAGCTGGATGCACAACGTCCCCGCCCTCACCGGCGGTTCCAACCGCTGCACCCTGCACATCCACCCCGAGGACGCCGAGCGGCTCGGCGTGCGCGACGGGGCGCCGGTACGGGTCAAGGGCGCCGGGGGAGAGGTCACCGCCCGCGCCGAGGTCACCGACGGGGTGCGCCGGGGCGTGGTGAGCCTGCCGCACGGCTGGGGCCACGACCGGCCCGGCACCCGGCTTCGCCACGCCGCCACCGAGCCCGGCGTCAACGTCAACCAGCTCCTCGACGGCAGCCTCCTCGACCCGCTGTCGGGGAACGCGGTCCTCAACGGAGTGCCGGTGGATATCACGGCCGTCGTGGCCGTGTGACCCGCCCGCCGACCTGAGCAAAGCCGTGACCTGCGGTTTTGCGCTTATTGCTCACAGGTCAACTACTTGTTAACGCCGTTTGAACGGACCTAACGTCGTCGCACCGCCTGCCCGGTGGGATGTTCAAGGGCGAACGTTAGGTATCCACTCATGCTGACCATCCTCGGCTTCGCCATGATCGCGACCTTCCTGGTCCTGATCATGCTGAAGAAGATGTCGCCGATCGCGGCACTCGTGCTCATACCCGCGCTGTTCTGCGTGTTCGTGGGCAAGGGCGCCAAGCTCGGTGACTACGTCATCGACGGCGTCACCAGCCTCGCGCCCACCGCGGCGATGCTCATGTTCGCGATCGTCTACTTCGGTGTGATGATCGACGTCGGCCTCTTCGACCCGATCGTCCGGGGAATCCTGAGGTTCTGCAGGGCCGACCCGCTCCGGATCGTCGTCGGCACCGCGCTCCTCGCCGCGATCGTCTCGCTCGACGGCGACGGCTCCACCACCTTCATGATCACCGTCTCGGCGATGTACCCGCTCTACAAGCGCCTGAAGATGAGCCTGGTCGTGATGACCGGTGTGGCCGCGATGGCCAACGGCGTGATGAACACGCTCCCCTGGGGCGGTCCGACGGCCCGCGCGGCGACCGCGCTGAAGCTCGACGCCAGCGACATCTTCGTGCCGATGATCCCGGCACTCGCCGTGGGCCTGCTCTTCGTCATCGCCCTCGCGTACGTCCTCGGCCGCCGTGAGCGGGGGCGGCTCGGCGTGCTGACGCTGGACGAGGTGCTCGTGGAGGAGCCCGCCGAGCAGGAGACGGTGCTGGTCGGCGCGGGTACCGCCAAGCGCCCCAAGAGCGGCGGCGGTTCGGACACCGGCGCGGACCTGCCCCAACAGCCCGAGGACGACGGCTTCCAGGGCCTCGACCCCGAACGGCCCACCCTGCGGCCCAAGCTGTACTGGTTCAACACGCTGCTCACGGTCGCCCTGCTCACCGCCATGATCATGGAGTGGCTGCCGATCCCGGTGCTGTTCCTGCTCGGCGCCGCGCTCGCGCTCACCGTCAACTTCCCGCACATGCCCGACCAGAAGGCCCGCCTCGGCGCCCACGCCGAGAACGTCCTCAACGTCTCCGGCATGGTCTTCGCCGCCGCCGTCTTCACCGGCGTCCTGCAGGGCACCGGCATGGTCGACCACATGGCGAAGTGGCTGGTGGACAACATCCCCGACGGAATGGGCCCGCACATGGCCTTCGTCACCGGCGTCCTGAGCATCCCGCTCACGTACTTCATGTCGAACGACGGCTTCTACTTCGGCATCCTCCCCGTCCTCGCCGAGGCCGGCCAGGCCCACGGCGTCTCCTCCCTGGAGATCGCCCGCGCCTCCCTCGTCGGCCAGCCCCTGCACATGTCGAGCCCGCTCGTCCCCGCCGTCTACGTCCTGGTCGGCATGGCCAAGGTGGAGTTCGGCGACCACACCAGGTTCGTGGTCAAGTGGGCCGCGCTCACATCACTGGTCGTGCTCGGGGCAGGGATCCTCTTCGGCATCATCTGACCGCACACGGAGGTTCGTCCCATGAGGCCCGGTGGAAACCGCGGCTGGCTGCTCCGCCTCGTCATCGCCTTCTCCTTCGCGCAGGGGGCGGTGTCGATGGCCCGGCCCGCCGTCTCCTACCGGGCCCTGGCGCTGGGCGCCGACGAGCGGGCCGTCGGCGTCATCGCGGGCGTCTACGCCCTGCTCCCCCTCTTCGCCGCCGTACCGCTGGGGCGGCGCACCGACCACGGCCGCTGCGCGCCCCTGTTGCCCGTCGGCGTCGTCCTCATCGCCGGCGGCTGCGTACTGAGCGGACTCGCGGGCTCCCTGTGGGCGATGGCGGTCTGGAGCGGCGTGATGGGCCTCGGCCACCTCTGCTTCGTGATCGGCGCCCAGTCCCTGGTCGCCCGCCAGTCCGCACCGCACGAACAGGACCGCAACTTCGGCCACTTCACCATCGGCGCCTCCCTCGGCCAGCTCGTCGGCCCGATCGCCGCGGGCGCGCTGATCGGCGGGCCCGACATGGCGGGCACGAGCGCACTCGCCCTGGTGGTGGCGGGCGCGGGCGGGGCCGTCGCGTTCACCTCGCTGTGGCGCATCGAGGACCGTACGGCCCTCAAGTCCCGTCCCCCACAAGGCGATCGCGTTCCCGTCGGCGGCATCCTGCGCGCCCGGGGCGTCCCGGCGGGCATGCTCATCAGCCTCTCGGTGCTGTCCGCCACGGACATCCTCACCGCGTATCTCCCGGTCGTCGGCCAGCACCGGGACATCGCGCCGTCGGTGATCGGCGTGCTGCTCAGTCTGCGCGCCGGGGCGACCATCGCCTGCCGGCTCGTCCTGACCCCGCTGCTCCGGCTGCTCGGCCGCCCCCTGCTGCTGACGGTGACCTGTCTGCTCGCCGCCCTGCTGTGCGCGGGCATCGCCCTGCCGGTGCCGGTGTGGGCGCTCGGTCTGATGCTGGCCGCGCTCGGCTTCTGCCTCGGCGTCGGACAGCCGCTGTCCATGACGACGGTCGTGCAGGCCGCCCCCGACGGCGCCCGTTCCACCGCCCTCGCGCTGCGGCTGACCGGCAACCGCCTCGGCCAGGTGGCCGCGCCGGCCGCGGCGGGGCTGGTGGCGGGGGTGGCCGGAGTGGCGGCGCCGTTCGTGATGCTGGGCGGGTTGTTGCTGCTGTCGGCGGGGGTGGCGGTGCGGTCGTCGTCGGCTCCGGGCGGCGGTCCGGGGGCCGGATTCGTCCGCCGGGAGGGCCGGGCCGGCACTGTGTTGCGCCGGTCGAGCGATATCTGACGGCGCGTCGGGCAGGGCTCCCGCCCGTATGGCACGGATGTGAAAGAGAGTCAGGTGAAAGAGCGATTTGTGTGAAAATCGTCTGACTCGGAGGAACATCCATGCCCACCTTGATGCCCCCGTCCGCCGTCGGCGCCCGTCTCGGCGCCGCGGCCCTCACCGTCCTCACCGCGGCAGGGGCCTCCTTGGCCGCGGCACCGGCCGCCGTGGCCGCCCCCGGAGACGGAGCCGACATCAGGATCCACAATGAGCGGGTGCCCTACGGTGTCTCGAAGGACGATCCCGTCGTCTGCAGGTTCTACCTCGACGCGGAGAACTTCGGCGACCTGACGACCGTCAACTACACCATCAAGGCGCAGCCCCCGCTGCCCACGGCGGCCACCGTGAGCGGCTCCATCGCCCTCGCCGGCGGCGCCGGTCACACCGACACGCTGGGCCTGGCCGACGGCAGGTACACGCTGCAGTGGACCATCCCGCCGGTCGCCGGTGCCCCCACCGCCGTCCCCACCGTCGCCCCCAAGGAGAAGGTCTTCGTCGTCGACTGCAACCGCCGGCGCGACCACGACCGGGCCCAGGACCCGGGCCGGACCATCGAGGACCACGGCCGTGAGGCTGCGGGTCCCGGCGCCGGTTCCTGGGGCGGCTCCGGGGGCGGCCACGAGGGCGGCTCCGGGGGCGGCCACGAGGACGGCGGGCCGAAGGGCGGCGTGCACGCCGGCGGCGGTGGCCTCGTCGACACCGTGCAGGCGTACACCCCGCTGAGCGCGGCCGCGGCCGTCGGGCTGGTCGCCATCAGTGCGGGCGTGTACATCCGGGTCCTCCGCCGCCGCTCGCATGGTGCCGCGTAGGCGCAGACGCAGGCCCTGGTACCGGACCCGCGCCTACCGCCTCACCAGGACGGCCGCGATCGTGGCCGTCCTGGTGACGGTCGTCCGGTGCGGGGGCGACCACGAGCCGCATGCGTCCGCCAGGGCCGGGGCGTCCGTGGAAGCCCCCGCCGACCCGGCCCCGGGGGCCGCCGGAGGCTCCGCCGCCACCGAGGGGAAGGCCTCGGCCGAACCGGCTGTCCCGCCCAAGCCCCTGCCCCGGTCACCGGCGACCGCACTGCGCGTACCGTCCCTGGGGATCGACGCGCCGGTCATCGGACTGAGCCTCGGTCCCGACCGGCAGCTCAAGACGCCGCCGCTCGACAAGCCCAAGCTCGTCGGCTGGTACCAGGACGGGCCCTCGCCGGGCGAGAACGGCACCGCCATCGCGGTCGGCCACCGCGACACCCGTACCGGCCCCGCCGTCTTCGCCGCCCTCGCGCAGGTCCCGCGCGGCGGCCGCATCGAGGCCCGGCGCGCCGACGGCCGTACCGCCGTCTACACCGTGGACCGGGTACGGGTCTTCGACAAGACCCACTTCCCCGACAAGGAGGTGTACGGCCCCAGCCGGCGCCCCGAACTCCGGGTTCTGACCTGCGGAGGTCTCTACACCCGCAGGACGGGCTACACCAGCAACGTCGTCGTCTTCGCGCACCTCACACGGACCCTCGACGCCCCGGCCGGACACTGAATCTGATCGTCCGCTTTCTCACGGACCGAACCGAACCGCCCTGACTCTTCCCCCGGCCGCACACATTCCGTTAATTTCCGTGACCCACAGACCTCGTACGACCCGCACGAGGCCATCGGACGGCGGAGCACCAGCGCCTGCAGCCCTCGGGGGCACCGGACATGACACGCGCCATCTCTCTGTACGACGTGACCAAGACCTACACGCGGGGCGTCCGCGTGGTGGACCGGCTGTCGCTGGACATCCGGCCCGGCGAGTTCCTGGTCCTGCTGGGGCCCTCCGGCTGCGGGAAGTCCACGGTGCTCAGGATGATCGCCGGGCTGGAGGAGATCACCGAGGGCAGGCTGCTGCTCGACGGCGAGGAGGCGGGCGAACTCCTGCCGTCCGAGCGGAACATGGCGATGGTGTTCCAGAACTTCGCCCTCTATCCGAACATGACCGGCCGCGGCAACATCGGCTTCCCGCTGCGGGTGGAGAACCCCGGCGAGGACCCGCGCCCCAGGGTCGACGCCACCGCCCGCATGCTCGGCATCGAGGACCTCCTGGACCGCTTCCCCAGCCAGCTCTCCGGCGGCGAGCGCCAGCGCGTCGCGATGGGCCGGGCCATCGCCCGCCACCCCTCCGCCTTCCTGATGGACGAGCCGCTGTCCAACCTCGACGCCAAGCTCCGCAACCATCTGCGCGCCGAGATCGCCGCGCTCACCCGGGAGCTGGGCGTCACCACGGTGTACGTCACCCACGACCAGTCCGAGGCCATGTCGCTCGGCGACCGGGTCGCCGTACTGCGCGGCGGCGTCCTGCAGCAGGTGGGCAGCCCGCGCACGGTCTACGCCCTGCCCCGCAACGTCTTCGTCGCCGCCTTCATCGGTACCCCGCGCATCAATCTGCTGCGGGGCCTGGTGCGGGCACCGCTGGACGGCGCGATGACCATCAGCCTGGGTAAGCAGTTCCTCCGGCTGCCCGAACCGCTGTCCCTGGACCACCAGTTGCTCCGGGTCCAGCAGGGCAGGGAGGTGATCGTCGGGCTGCGTTCGGAGGCCGTCCGCATCGCCAAGCACAGCTCCGCCCGGCCGGGGGAGGTGCCGCTGACCGGGCTGGTCGAGCATGTGGAGTTCCAGGGGCACGAGGTGCTGGTGCACTTCAACACCGGTTCACAGCCCGCCGTCGTACCGGATCTGGAGGCCCCGCGCCCCGGGAGGCAGGCCCGGCGGAGACGCGGGGGGACGAGCGTCCTGGGCCGGTTGAAGGACCGGGCGGAGGCGCTGCGGGCCGGGCCCGTGGTGGTGCTCGACGACGAGTCGCGGGACGCGGAGCCGGCCCCGGCCCCGGCCGAGCCGCGTCTCCCCGGTGATCTGGTGGTCCGCACGACGCCCGACATCGATCTGCGCCGAGGGCTCCAGGTGCCGCTGTTGGTCGACATCGCCCACCTGTTCGTCTTCGACCAGCACGGTGAGCGGATCTGCCCGGCTCCGGCGAGGTTGCCCGATCTCGACGGCTGACGGTGCTCACGGACGGCGGTGTCTGGCGTTTCAAAACTACCGTCGCTAGTTTATGTGGCTGTCGGTAGGTTGGGACGCGAACCGCGGCGCTGCCCTGAGGAGCACCATGAAGGCACATGACGGCATGTACATCGACGGGGAGTGGCGTTCCGCCGCGGGCCGGGACGTGATCGACGTCGTGAACCCGGTGGACGAGCAGGTCATCGGGCATGTCCCCGCGGGGACGGCCGAGGACGTGGACGCGGCGGTACGGGCCGCCCGCGCCGCCTTCCCGGGCTGGGCCGCCACCCCGCCCGCCGAGCGGGGCGCGCGGCTGGCCGCCCTGCGGGACGTCCTCGTCGCCCGCAAGGACGAGATCGCCGAGACGGTCACCGCAGAGCTCGGCTCGCCGCCGCAGTTCTCGCAGAACGTCCACGCCGCCGTGCCGATCGCCGTGGCGGGCTCGTACGCCGACCTCGCGACGGCGTACGCCTTCGAGGAGAAGCACGGGAACTCGACGGTCTACCTGGAGCCGGTCGGCGTGGTCGGCGCGATCACGCCCTGGAACTACCCGCTCCACCAGATCGTCGCCAAGGTCGCCCCGGCGCTCGCGGCGGGCTGCACCGTCGTGCTGAAGCCCGCCGAGGACACCCCGCTGGTCGCCCAGCTCTTCGCCGAGGCGGTCCACGAGGCGGGTGTGCCGGCCGGTGTCTTCAACCTGGTCACCGGGCTCGGACCGGTCGCCGGGCAGGCCCTCGCCGAGCACCCGGATGTCGACCTGGTCTCCTTCACCGGGTCGACGGCGGTGGGCCGGCGGATCGGCGCGACGGCGGGCGCGGCCGTGAAGCGGGTCGCCCTGGAGCTCGGCGGCAAGTCCGCCAACGTCATCCTGCCGAGCGCCGACCTGGCCAAGGCGGTCAACGTCGGCGTCGCCAACGTCATGTCCAACTCCGGCCAGACCTGCAGCGCCTGGACCCGGATGCTGGTGCACCGCGACCAGTACGAGGAGGCGGTCGAGCTGGCCGCCACCGCCGCCGCCAAGTACGGCTCCCGCATCGGTCCCGTGGTGAACGCCAAACAGCGGGCACGGGTGCTCGGTTACATCGAGAAGGGCGTCGCGGACGGAGCGCGGCTGGTCGCCGGCGGACCCGAATCGCCGCGCGAGCAGGGCTACTTCGTCTCCCCGACCGTCCTCGCGGACGTCACCCCCGAGATGACCGTCGCCCAGGAGGAGATCTTCGGCCCGGTCCTGTCCGTCCTGCGCTACGAGGACGAGGAGGACGCCCTGCGCATCGCCAACGGCACGGTGTACGGCCTCGCGGGTGCCGTGTGGGCCGGCGACGAGGCGGAGGCGGTCGCCTTCGCCCGCCGGATGGACACCGGGCAGGTCGACATCAACGGCGGCCGCTTCAACCCCCTCGCCCCTTTCGGCGGTTACAAGCAGTCCGGCGTCGGCCGCGAGCTCGGCACGCACGGTCTCGCCGAGTACCTCCAGACCAAGTCCCTGCAGTTCTGAGGAGCGTTTCCGTGGTTCGCGCAGCCGTACTGCCCGCAGTGGGCGCCCCGTTGGAGATCACGGACATCGAGCTTCCCGACCCGGGCCCCGGCCGGGTCCGGGTGCGGCTCGCCGCGGCCGGGGTGTGCCACTCCGACCTGTCCCTGTCCAACGGCACCATGCGGGTGCCGGTGCCCGCCGTGCTCGGCCACGAGGGCGCCGGCACGGTCGTCGCCGTCGGGGAGGGCGTCACGCATGTCGCCCCGGACGCCGAGGTAGTCCTCAACTGGGCCCCGTCCTGCGGCAGTTGCCACGCCTGCTCGCTGGGCGAGGTCTGGCTGTGCGCCAACGCCCTGAACGGCGCGGCGGACGTGTACGCCCGCACCGCCGACGGCACCGAACTGCATCCCGGGCTCAACGTGGCCGCGTTCGCCGAGGAGACCGTCGTCCCGGCGGGCTGCGTCCTGCCGCTCCCCACCGGCATCCCCCTCACCGACGCGGCCCTGCTGGGCTGCGCGGTCCTCACCGGCTACGGCGCCGTCCACCACGCGGCGAAGGTCCGGCCCGGCGAGACGGTCGCGGTGTACGGCGTCGGGGGAGTGGGCCTGGCGGCGCTGCAAGGGGCCCGTATCGCGGGAGCCTCCCGCATCGTCGCGGTCGACGTCTCCCCACAGAAGGAGGAGCTGGCGCGCGCGGCCGGTGCCACCGACTACGTGCTCGCGTCCGACACCACGGCCCGCGAGATCCGGGGGCTGACCGGCAAGCAGGGCGTCGACGCGGCGATCGAGTGCGTGGGCCGCGCGACGACCATCCGCACCGCCTGGGACTCCACCCGCCGGGGCGGCCGTACGACGGTCGTCGGCATCGGCGGCAAGGACCAGCAGGTCACCTTCAACGCGCTGGAGATCTTCCACTGGGGCCGCACCCTCTCGGGCTGCGTCTACGGCAACACGGACCCGGCGAAGGACCTCCCGGTCCTGGCCGACCACGTCCGCTCCGGCCGCCTCGACCTGGGCGCGCTCGTCACCGAGCGGATCGCCCTGGACGGCATCCCGGCCGCCTTCGAGAACATGCTCGCGGGGAAGGGCGGCCGGGCACTCGTGGTGTTCTGAGCGATAGGCCGCCGCCTCGGCTCACGGCACCTCCTCGCGCTGCGGCTCTGCCACGACGCCGCTCGCCGCCGCCCGGGGCCGGGACCGGGACACCGCGACGCCGGCCAGGCACAGCGCCCCGCCCGCGAGCGTCAGCAGCCCCGGCACCTCGCCGAGCGCCAGCCAGGACATCAGCACGACCAGGGCGGGGACGGCGTACGTCGTCGCGCCCATGCGGCTGGCGGTCGTACGGGCGAGGGCGTACGCCCAGGTCGTGAACGCCAGCGCCAGCGGGAACACGCCCAGGTACACCATGTTGAGCGTCGCCGACACGGGTGCGTGGGCCGCCTCGTGCGCCAGCTGCCCGGCGAACGGCAGGCACAGCACCGCGCCGACCAGACAGCCGAAGGTCGTCACCTGGAGGGCGCCGGCCTGTCCCAGCGCCGGTTTCTGGGCGACGACTCCGGCCGCGTACGAGATCGCGGCGAGCAGACACAGGACGACGCCGAGCACCGAGGAGCCGCCCTCGCCGGACATCGACAGTCCGACGGCGACGGCCCCGGCGAACGACACCGCCATGCCCGCCAGCAGACGGGGCGGCATGGGGTCGCCGAGGATCTTCGCGCCGAGCAGGGCGATGAGGATGGGGCCGATGTTCACGACCAGGGCCGCGGTGCCGGCGTCGACCTGCTGCTCGCCCCAGTTCAGGACGACGCCGTAGAAGCCGAACCAGAGGACGCCGGATATCAGGATGCCGCGCCAGGCCGAGCGCGGGGGGAGCCCCGCCCTCCGTACGACCAGGATGACGCCGAGCACGACGGAGCCGGACAGCAAACGTCCCAACGCGAGGGCGCCGGGGGAGTAGGCGGTTCCGGCACTCCGGATCGACACGAAGGCGGAGGCCCAGAGCACGACGGTCACGGCGGCCGCGGCCGCCGCGTGGATGCCGGCGCGGTTCGTCGTCGGACTGGCGTTCATCATGCTCCTGAGGTTAGGCACGGCGAGGCGGTGACGGCTGGCGGATATCGGACGGTGGGGTGGGGGCGGCCAGGGGGGAGGGTGGCTGGGGTGTCGTGCCGGGTGCGGGCTGGTTGTGGCCGGTCGCGCGGTTCCCCGCGCCTCTGAAGGAACGGCTGCATCTCCAGGGGTGCGGGGAACCGCGCGAC